>JBLHSN010000410.1:0-4994 GCA_047626195.1 Myxococcota bacterium | reverse complement strand
GAACAGAGTCCGCCCACATACAAGCCAAAATCCAGCACCGACACAATAGGTGTTGAGACTAGGACTGGGATGCCATGCAAGACATCGAACTACAACCGTCTCATCCACCGTTTGTCGGAAAGACGCTGCTAATCATTGGGGCGTTAGAGCTCCTCTTCGGAATCGTGCTGATGTTAGGCGGAATCATCGCGATGTACGTCAATGCCTACCAAAACGGCACCGGCTACATCGGATTGAACGGCCTCATCTAAATGCTCGCTATCGTGGTTGTGTATCTTCAACCGCCAACTGTCTTGAGCAGTTTTGCCACCCTCATTTTCGGGTGGCTCGTCTATCGTGGCCACAGTCCACAACGTCACGTGTTGGGCCTGTTCCTAGCCGTCGGGACCCCGGTTTTCCTGACAGTGGGGGTACGCCTTTTTTCCGGCCCTCCCACTCGGGTTATCGACCTGCTCGACGGCGGAGCCCCCACAAAAAACATCACGAAAGATTGTATTTGGGAACGCTCTCCGCCGTCTACCCTGGTTTACAAGCAATTCTCGCGCTCGTCCTACTCGGCATATTTTTCGGCTTTCGAAAGGCCAGTGTTCCAAGTAAATGACCCGCCGACCTCTCACCCAAAGAGTCCCCAATGACCCTTGACACCCAGTCCTTGGGTTCAGATGGCGTGGTGGTCGCGCGGTTCCCAAGCAATGTGGAGCCCATGGGTGCCGACCTCCTCGCTGCTGTGAACGCGAGTCTTGAGTCGTAGCGAGAGGCCACCGCTCCCAGGTACCGCGACGAACACCCCATAATCAGATACCGTGTTGCCACGTTGATAGAAGTCGGACACGAGCAGGCCCTTCGCACTATGGCTCGACGCGTGACAGCCGACAACAACTGTCAGTCACCGCCGCGCCTGGCGGCTTCCTGGTCGTCCGGGCCGGACCCACCGTGTTCGTGCGCTGCTGCAGCGCATCAGGCCTCTGTAGACCCGTTGACACGCTTCATGGAACTGGCTTGACGCTTGGCACGTCGTTGCTGAAGCACGCGTTTGTACTCGGTAGGCATGACCATGACCAAGCTCGGCACCAGCACCTCCCAGTTGTCCAGAATTCGCTGCCCATGCGGGCTTCCACTCTGCTGCACGTGACGTTCAACGAGCCCCTGCACCAGGCCAAATATCCGACTCGTGTAGCAGCGACTCGACCTCGACCATTTCGCGATTGACGCGGGAACGGAACTGACCGTCCACGTCATATACACAAGCGACGCCGCCACTCATTCCCGCCGCGAAGTTCCGCCCGGTCTTGCCGAGCACCACAACAGCGCCACACGTCATGTACTCGCATCCGTGGTCGCCGGTGCCCTCAACAACGGCGCGAGCGCCGCTGTTACGCACAGCAAAGCGCTCGCCAGCAATGCCGTTTAGGAAGACCTCGCCGCCCGTCGCTCCATACAGCGCGGTATTGCCAATCACCTCGTGCACTACCATGCTGTGCTCGCGGGCCGTTCCGCCTGGCGGCGGGAGGTCGTGCCAACTCCGCCCGCGTCGAATCCCACGCACCGGCCACCCCTATCGAACAGGTCGACACCCTGTCGCAGTACCCGGTACCTGACCTGGGCTGAGCTGCTGTGGCGTGTGTTCGCCGGTCGACGGATGGCGCTGTCCCACCTGCGGATGGGCATAGGGCGCCACAGCGCTGTCCGCGCTGGGCAGAATCGGCGCGCGACCTAGTGACGGCCCCCGCTACGCAAGTCGGCCGTCCTTGGTTCGGAGCGAAGGGCGTTGGAATCACCCATCCGTAGCGCGTCGTTGGACAACCCTCTTGGCGGCGAGGCGTGCCACGCGGAGGCAACGGATGTGGAAAAGGCCAATCGCGCAGACCAATTCGCGGCACGTCCATCTACCGAACCCAGTCTTCTGTGAGGAGCACACTTCTTTCCGTAAACTCCGCGCCGCCTGATGTTCGCCTGCCGATGCAGCGTGACATCTTCGAGCTTCGGCGATTGCGGGCCGACGGCTGGACCTGGAAACGGCTCGCCGAGGTGGCGGGCTGCTCACGTCAGACGGTCATGCGGCGGTGTTCGTGAACACGTCTGCCCACGATGCACATTTAGGGCGCCCGAGAGTATCTGGACCCGTGGGCCGCATCACAACGTCGTCGCCTCCGCCGGAGCCGCAGCGTCGCGCTGTCGGTCCGGTGCCGTGCGTCTCGTGGACGGCCAACCGGCTCCCTGGACCCAGCGCCGCGCCCGAGTGCGGGTTCTTGGCGCTCGGAGACGGCTCGTGGAGAGACGATGACGGGCGTCGCGGTCGAGAGCTGCGTGGCCGGGCTGGAGGCAAAGGGCGTTGGAGTCACCTATCCGTCGCCCAGGTCCTCGATGATTGCATTGACGCCTTCGGTGACCATGGTGACTGCCCAGATGACGAGGACTACAGGGGTGGCCGATGTCGTTGATGGAAGAAACCGGCGCTAGGGTGCGTTCAGGGGCGTCGCCGACTGACGACGTTGTAACCTGTTACTACTAGGAAGTTGGCGGCGAAACTGGGCGTGCCAAAGCGTCGGGTTCGACATCAACGTGGAGGTCCACCCCTGTATGAAGGCGACCCGGATGACGAAGGCGACTGGGACGATCAAGGCGCCTGGGACGATCAAGGCGACTGGGACGATGACCCTTGTTTTCAGGGCTTCGAGCGGCGCCTCGAAGGCGGTCGCTCCATCGATGAGTGCGACGCAGAGTTCATGGAGTGTGCTGAGGTCGACACCCTCTGATGAAAGACCGCCCGGCCTTCACGCGTCAAAGAGGCGTGATTGGCTGGGCGGCCTCTGCGCTCAGGTCCCTTTGATCGTGCCGAAGCCGGTCTTGCCACTCGATCTGACGAACTGTCTGAATAGGATTTCTTCCATTTTGTCGCCCTTGTAGCGACCTTTCACGTGGGGCAGACCCTTCTCACGCATTTCGTCTGTATGAACGTCGTAATCGGTGGTCTTGGTACTCTCGACATTGGGTACCAGGGCATCATTGACAGCTTCAGCAACGGCACCGCTCTCGCAGCAGTCGATGATAGCCTTGAAGTGCCAGCCCTCCGAGACCGCGCGCCCGGCGAGTGCGCCAATCGACGAATAGTCAACGGAGTCAGAGACCTCGAGTCCGGTGGTCCCAAACTTGGCGAACGCGTTGATGCCGGCAAGGCCTCCAGCGTTTGTGCCGTGGCCGCCGAAGTACAGATTGATCTCGGCGCCGGGGGCTGCGTGGTCCGCGACTGCGTCGATTGCGCCTTCAATGCCCGAACCCGTCAGGTCCTGAGAAACCATGGTCGGGAATCCTTCACCCAACCATTCGCTCTTGGTCCGGCTGGCGTCGGCCTCGACCCCCGGGAGTACTTTCATGCTCGTGTAGTTGGTATTCTTGATGACTCCGGCCCACTTTTTGCCAGACTTGGGGGCACCGCCGCCGTCCCGCCGCTTTGCTGAGACCACGTCTCCGCCCATGTTTGGGTCTTCCCGACTGGCCATGGTCATGCGGCGCTCCTCAGACCATTCTGGGTGCTCCTTGTTGTACCGCGCCATAGCATCAGAGAATGAAAAGGCATCTGATGTGTTGTGACGCTTGTCGGTGCTGTTGACTACGAGTGCGCTGCCGTCGGACCAGTGGTTGAGCGAGTGCTCGTGTTTCGTGGTCCCGCGCACCACTCTGTCGGCGCCTTTCGGGTACGGAATGTAGGTGTCACCTGTTTCATCTCCACCGCCTGTGTCCCCGCGCGTTGCGGTCAGGTTGGGCTTGGGACCCGCAACGACTTCTCGGCGCTTGATTGCGGACGCGGGGATGAGGGCGTCCTTGAGGGCATCCTGAAGAGCATCAGGAGCGGGGGCCGGGGGATTGGCAACGTCAGCATCGGCGCGCGGTTTGGTAGAAATCATGCGGGAGCTGTACCGCCTGTCGTCATAACCGACAACCAACGCTGATCTTACGGGGTGAACCCGGTCCATTGTTCGGAGTGCAGCGGAGCGAGCGCTTCCGCATCCCAGTCCACTCCGCACTGGATGTATGAGCCCTAATGCGGTCTTCTACTGCGGTATACTGGCGCTAATCTCTTGGGGAACTTTGATGGGAGCCATTCTACTGACAGTCGCGTTCGGCCTATCCGCCGCCCACGCCACACCGATTCAACTGCACCATCAAGCCCGTCAGCTCCGCCTGCGTCCGCATCGCAGCGGCCAACGCTGTCGAACAAGGCGAAACCGGGTAGCGATGCCAGGTACCTGGCCTGGGCGGAGTTGTTGTGGCGCGTGTTCGCGGTGGACGGATGGCGGTGTCCCCGTTGTAGGGGGCCAATGACCCGTGCGACTCGGGCTGCCCAGGCGCCGCCCGCGGCGGGGTCACGGAACGCCACGGCGCTGTCCGCGGCGGGCAGGTTGACGAGCCGAGGAGCGCGTGACGGTCCGCTGCGTCTGGTAGTGACGACTGACAGTTGTCACACAACCTCCGTCGGTGAGACGCGTCACTTGCCGAACTTCGGACATGGGATGGCGTTGTCCACAGTCTTCTCCGCGCAGCAGACCAGGGCGACTCGGTGGGCCTGGTTCGTGCACTGCGCTGCACCATGGTCACTGTGGAGCGACGAAGGCAGGGTTCGGCAGAGCTGGTGCACCGAGTGGTGCGGCTGGCGCGCCGAGATACGGCTTCGCATGGCTGCCGGGCGGGCGACGTGACCAACGGCGGTCGAGACGCCGGAGGCCGCGAGCGCCTGTGCCGGTATTTGGCCCGTCCCGCTCTCGCTCGCACCCGGCTGGAGGAGACTCCGACCGGCCTCATCCGAGTGACGGTCAAGCGGCCGTGGGCGGACGGCACCGCCGGAGTGATGTTCACCCCGCTTGAGTTCGTCGAGCGGCTTGCAGCCCTGGTCCCGCCGCCGCGTGCGCCCCTCGTGCAAACCCATGGTGTGCTCGCTGGCCGCTCCGCCTGGCGGCGGGAGGGTGTTCCAGCTCCGCCTGCGTCCCCATCGCAGC
>JBLHSN010000409.1:0-4998 GCA_047626195.1 Myxococcota bacterium | reverse complement strand
TGCTCGGCGGCATGACCACGGTGACCTGTGAGCCCACTGGTGATCGTGCCATGGCCCTGGTTGCCCCTATCGACGACGAGCACAGCTCACAGGCAACCTGGGGCTACCTGGGAGTCGGCGTTCCCTCAGGCTGGCACCTCGCGAGCCGGTCACGCGCAGATGACGCGTTGATGGCTCCAGCGCTAGCCACACTGGTCGACAGTCGATGGCCCCTGTCACCTGACGCTACGGACGTTCAGCTCGACGAGCGAATGGACCTGAATGGCACTCGAGTCCTCGAAGCCTTCGCCCCCTCAATGGCCGACGATAAACCTGGCTACTCGGCACTGTTTGTGGCGGGAAGCGACATTCTCCCGCTGCCGACAACAGGTCTGTCCCTCAATGGCCGCATACGCACCCCAGGGGCCTTTCCAGTTCCCAACAACGGCTATATCCTGGTTCTCACCAGCAAGTGGATGGGCGGGTCGGGCGTACATGCCGTTCACCTCGCCGAAGCCGGCCCTGTCACCATTGGCGAGTGGGCCTGCGGAACCTAGGCTGCGTTGGCTCCTAGGCCTCTCTCGGTGCTGCCGTCACACGCGACATGCGGAGAGAGGACTGGAAGACATGGGGCTTCATGATGGACGAGCCGAGCAGCATGCGTACACAGTCCTGAAGCGCCTCGGTCACCGCCGGATGAGGATGTAGCAGCTCAGCTAGGTCTCGTACGCCTCTGCCGTGGCAGACCATGAGCGATACCGCTTCAATCGCCGTCGAGGCGTGCGCGCCGAGAGCACGCATACCGAGAATTCGCATCTCATCGTCATCTGTGACCAAAAGCTTGATGAAGCCTGTTGTACTGCGCATGGCGATGCAGCGATTCACCAGGTCATACCCATACACTGCTACTCGGTACGACTGACCATTCTTCTGAGCCAACCTCTCGTTCATGCCCACACCGGCGACTTCGGGGTCGAGAAACATGATGGTGCTGATATTGTCGTAGGACAGTGGCTTACAGCGGTCGAGGTACAGGCATTCCACCGCATGGCGTCCCTCAATCTCGCCAATATTCACTAGCGCAATGTCCAGGGTGACGTCTCCTACCGCGTGAATGTGCGGCACATTGGTCGCCGTTCCCGCACAGGTGATGTGACCGCGATCTGTGATCTCCACGCCCGCCGCCGCCAAGTTGAGCCCCGTAGTGCTGGGGACTCGGCCTACGGAAATGAGAGCCTTGGCCACCGTAATGGTCTCAAGACCACCCGCTGGATGGCGGATGGTATACTCCACACGGTCTCCCACCCGCGTGAGACTCTGTAGATGCGCGCCACGATGAATAGTCACTCCTTTGGCTTCCATCTGCGTGGCACAGACGCCAGCCACATCCGCGTCTTCGAATGGTAGAATGCGGTCAGCGCGGTCAATCAAGTACACCTTGGTATGGCCAAAGTTCGAGAAGATAGTCGCGAACTCACAGCCAATGACACCAGCGCCCACAATCACTAGGCTGTCTGGAAAGGCGTCGATGCGCAGGATGTGGTCGCTGGTCAAGATAACGTCTCCGTCCACCTTCACTTCCGGCAACGCGCGCGGACGACTTCCTGTAGCGACGATAATGGCATCTGCGCTGAGCGTACGCGCCTGACCCGCTTCGGTTCCCGTCACACGAAGGGTGTTCGCGTCTACGAACTCGGCAGACCCATGTACCTGCTCAATTCGCCCAGCATGGTCGCCATAAGGCTGCCCAAGGGCGGTGAGCTGCTTTTGTAGTTGGCCTACTTTCTCGCGAATGGCGTTGCGAACACACAAGGCTACCTGGTCGAATGCTACATGGACATTCGAGGCTTCAAAGCCACGGTCACGACGGTTTGCATTCTGATAATCTTTACTCAGCTCCCACAGCGTTTTGGACGCCAAAGCACCGTCATGGACGCCAGCTCCGCCCAGCTCTCCGCGCTCGATCAACGCCACCCGCTTGCCCAGGTCCCATGCGCGAACAGCCGCTGCATAGCCAGCCGGTCCTGCTCCAATTACTGCCAAATCGTAGTGCGCCACGCGGCCCCCTAGACCCCATTGTACGCGAAGTGCTCGGCGCGCGTCCCCGGAGACATCGCAAGACAGATCCGAGCCTACTGTGGGCGCAGTCCACATCACTGGATATGTCGCCCTCACGTAACGTTGGAGTCCAACATCCGCGTCCCCGAGCGACTTGTACCTTTGATTGACCTCGGCGTTGTCGACGAGGTTGTGCGCCCCCTCATGAGCGGAAAAGAGGCTGAGGTCTTTTTAGTGCTCAAAGGCGATGAACTTCGCGTAGCCAAGATCTACAAAGAAGCCTCCCGTCGCAGCTTCAAGCACCGTGCCGAGTACACGGAAGGTCGCAAGGTTCGCAACACGCGTAAAGCCAGGGCCATGGCTAAGAGCAGTCGCTACGGCCGCGAAGAGACAGAAGCTGCGTGGCGGACAGCTGAAGTCGATGCCATCTACAAGCTACAGGCCGCCAACGTGCGTGTGCCAGAGCCCTTCGATTACGTCGAAGGCGTGTTGGTCATGGAACTTGTGCGCGGCGAAGACGGCCATCCAGCACCACGTCTGGTGGATATAAACCTCGAGCCCGACGAAGCACTGGCGATGTTCCACGTCTTGCTCACTGAGGTCGTCAAGATGCTCTGTGCAGGCATTGTGCATGGCGACCTGTCAGACTTCAACGTCCTGCTGAGCCCGGATGGACCGGTCATTATTGACTTTCCGCAGGCCGTGGACCCCGCGCAGAACAATAACGCGCAGAAGCTGCTCATTCGGGATGTCCAGAACCTGACGAGCTTCTTTAGCCGCTACACCTCCAAGCTCAAGGGTACCCGCTACGGGGACGAGATGTGGTCGCTGTACGCAGGCAACAAGCTCACACCCGAGACCAAGCTCACCGGTAAGTTTAAGGGCTCCTCGCGAAAAGCGGATACCGAGTCGTTGCTCGAAGAAATCGCCAGCATCGAACGGGAAGTACGCAAGCGGCGGGAAGCGCTGGGCCTGTCCATGCCGGCTCCAGCCAAAGATCCAGAGCCCCTGCGCCTGTCGAATGGCCGAGTCATCAAGCCGCTCAAGCCGGGTGAGCCACTGCCCAAGCGCAGCAAGAAGCAGCCGCCGAAGCAACAAGCAAAGAGCGCGGACCCATCGAAGAAGCGCCGCCGTCGTCGTAAGGAGCCGGCAACTCCAGCCCCGTCTTACGACCCGCTCGATGACTTCCTGCTAATAGGCGATTGAGAGGGCTTGGGCGCAGCTCTCGTCCCTAGAAGATGAGTGCGGTGACCACCACGTTGATGCTGTCCGAGCCGCTTCCCATGCCGGGCTGCGTTTCCGCACCATCTATAGAAAAGATGGCTTCATCCCATCCCTCGGGAGTCGCGGAGCGCTTGGTGGATGCGTGGATTGGACTCGCGATAGGAATACGAATTTCCCAAGCGCCGCCTCCAATTTCGACCACAGTAGCGTCTGGCATCAGGAGAAATCGGTTGCGATGTACTACTTCGAGCTTGGCCACGGTCTACTCTCATTCGCAGGTTGGTAGCAGCCCTTGTAGCTCGCGGTACCACGCTTGGCGCACAGTGGATGGAATCCGATGTTCCACCCCAGGAAATGCCTGAAGAGACACGTCTTCGCCTGCGGCACTCAGCCGCGCGACCGCAGCGTGTGTGGGGGCAAATGGCACCACAATGTCGGCATCTCCGTGCAGCGCTCGTGTAGGCGCCCAAGTGGACGTCGCCACACCGTCCAGAATCATGCCGGAGACTGGAACCGCGCCCGCGATGTGCTCCGGATGACGTCCCGCAAGGGCAAACGACAGCATGCCACCCTGGGAAAAACCGGTCACAACTGGCTTTCCACAAACCGAATTGTCTTGTCCTAGCTGTTCGAGTAGCGGCTCAAGGGCGTCGGCCGCAGCAGCAACGTCGCCAGAGAGGGCCTCCCAGTCTCCGCTTGCCACACGGCGCGTCCACCACGCACGCCCCTCCTCTCCCCACGGCTGTGGTGCCTGCACAGCCACCACTCGCACCGGTCCCAGTAGGCCATCTAGGGCGTGGATAAAATCTTCTGGGCGGTCGCCAAGTCCGTGAAGCGCAACCACCGTTGGAAGCGGTTCCCCAACGCGTGTTCCTCCGCGTTCTGACACCACAACCACGTGCATCAATGCCTGAGTAGGCGTCGCCACAGGTGCGACCGGCCCCCGGCACGCGAAAAGGAGAAGTCCCCACACCATGTTCACTCCTGCTGCATCGGGCTATCGTGCAGCCCGTCTCGGAGACCCTATGCGCATCCTGCCCTTCTTGCTCATCGCCGCGTGCACCTCGTCGGACCCTGAGGACACCATTCCCGGCAATGGCTCAGACGGTACCGACGCCGAGAGCTGCGACGTCATCGACTGCAACAATCCGGCCTGCGCAGATGAAGGTGAGTGCGTCTTTCCGAGTGTGATGTCGCAAGATACGGCGCTGGTCTTCGTGGGTCGCGAGATTGAATGCTCTGCGGGTCCGTTCCCTATCCCGGTCGACGTCCCCGACTGCGCCACACGATTCACCGTCAATATGATGGAGCGAATGACGGGTGACCTGTGCCCCGTATGCGACATCACCTACGAAGGGACCCTAGCGTACACGGAAGACAGCTGTAGTGAGCTGCTGGAGACGGACGCTCCAACCAGCAGTCAGTGGGGCTTCGTCCACATCAGCAGCACCGAGCGCGAGCTGTGGACGAACGACACCGGCTCTTGGGCGTTGTCCGAGACCCTCACCGGGGCCAGCGGCGTGTTCACCTTCGACCTCACAGAAGCGGTCAATCAAGACCCACCCGAGTGCAACAATGGCATGCAATACGTGGGCGACATCACGGTCTCAATTGCCTTCGAAGACTCCGAGTAGCGCCATCTGGGCGCATTCCTAGCCCCGGCTAGCCGGCGTAGGTACCCAGATCAATCCAAGCGCCATCTGCTTGCACGACGAAGGGCTGGTCTTCAATGGTCAG
>JBLHSN010000408.1:0-5026 GCA_047626195.1 Myxococcota bacterium | reverse complement strand
TCGGGCAGACGCCGTGCAGGTGGGCGGCGTTGCAACTCGTGCAGAACGTGCACTCAAACAAACATACTAGGGCTTCCGGTGAATCGGGTGGCAAGTGGCCACCGCACCACTCGCACTGGGGACGTAGTTCCAACATGTCGGCTCCTTGTGGCCAGCCGATATCGCGCCGACGTACTGCACGACAACGACCTCGGCAGCGAGCATGTGTGTTGTCAGGGGCTCTGCGACCTGGACCACCGGGCGCCCCTATCGAACAGATCGACACCCTGTCGCAGTGCCCGGTACCTGACCTGGGAGGAGTTGTTGGGGCGAGTGTTCGCGGTCGATGGATGGTGCTGTCCGCGAAAGATAAAATCGGCGCCGGCGACCGATTCGCGGCTCTCGTTACGCAAGTCGGGCGCACGCGGTACGGAGCGAAGGGCGTTGGAATCACCTATCCGTATGATGCGGTAGGGTTCGCCATCGCGCCGTTGGCAATCGTGGCCCAAGCGTCGGCCCAGCAAAGCTGCTCATTGTCCGTGTGTTCAACGAGGACAGGCTGTCGACCGGGGTCATGAACCCGCCGAACCCGATGCCTCAAGTGGCCCAGTCGATTGCGTCACTCGTCGTCGAAACGTACCTCACGTGGCTCGCCGTCCACCCCGCGAACCGTGACGACAAGCGGTGTGGCCAGACTCGGCAATAGTCGTTTGATGATGTTGGAGCCCCGAGGCAGCACCCTCCAAGGTCCAACATCGACTCCGTTTACAGCCAGGAGTTCGTCTCCCTCGTGCAGCGCTGGTGAAAGCCCCGAGGTCGGGGCGACCACTATGCGGCCATCGTCCCCCTCTAGGAGTCCGAACGGCAGCTCGACGACGGGGTCTGCCTCGCGCAGCTGGACGGACACATCGGACCGTGTATCGGGCGTAACAAGAGACAAACCGCCGATTTCATTGGAACGAGACGCACCCACAATCCACAGGTCGCCGGCCATGCCCTCGAACTCGAACCTCCCTGCGGCATCGGTGCGGGTCGCGACTTTGAAGCCGAGAACCGCCACCCCATCGTCGACGAACAACCGCTGGCTATCGACCTCGACATTACCAGCCGGCCACCCGTCCTCGCCAATCACCCGCCCGTTCACGCGGACGACCGGCAGATCGCGGTGGCGTGAGAGGGTCGTCATTCCCCAACGCACGTCGACGTCGACAGCGACTGCACCGGTCTGTGTCACCGTCCATACCGTCCAGGTGCCCGGCGAGAGTAGCTCGCTGTCGTCCGCAATGGACTGTCGCTGTGGTGTGTTTGATGGCGACCGGTCGGTCCGCTGGACGGCCAAGCTCTCACCGTCCTGCCCGACCAGCTCGGACACCGATGAATACACGTGGGTTTCGCCGGCGGTCGGACTCCAGAACGTCAGATCAGGCGCCAGGTCGCCGGGAACGGACTCGCTTTCCTCAAGCACGAAGGGAATGGTGTCGTGGACAAGCAACGCCGTGCGTTCGCCACCCCGACGTTGTTGGTGCGGCTGCGAATACGGAGCGAGCACGACGTCTCCAGAGTCCCATGTCCCCTCGAATCGGCCGTCGTCGTGAAAGACGGTGAGCGCGGACTCCGCCATCCACAACCGGACGCGGCCTTGACGGTCCGTGATGCCGTGATCGATGTTGCCTTGTGACCAGACGCGCGCAGCCCGTGCCGGCCGGCCATTGGGAAGCCGTACGACAATATCCACCGGACGCACTGCTTCCATTACGAGCTGCTGACGACGATTGCAGAGGGTACACGGCGCCCACTGCCGCTGGCTCCGATGGGTCTCCGAGACCACCTGGATGTACACCGGTCCCTGATCCGCTGAATAGAGGAACGCTCTCATCGAGGCCTCAAAGGGGGTAGTGGACACCAGGTCACCGAGTGGCGTTCGAACCTCGAGGGCAGCGTCCTGTGGGAGCACGCCGGCGATCCGTAGGTTCAATGCCGTGTGATCGATAGTCGGCGGGGAGATGACTTGAACGTCGGTCAGGGAAGGCTCAAGTGAACCCGATTCGCCCACCAACACGGCCACACCACCACCGGCTTGTGCAAACACCCTCTTCGTCGGATGGACGGCAACAGCCAATTCACTCCGTGCAAAACGGTACAGAAGCGCCCCGGTTTGGCTGTCCAGTACGGCCGTCTCGTTGGGCTTCTGGGCAACAACCAGAGCACCACCAGCCCGGATAGTCCCGTCCAAGAACTCGTCCGGAAGTGCGAGCGGTACCACATCCTCGTCGGTCAACAACAAAGGCCCTTCGGCGGTTTGCGCGAAGACAAACCGCCCATCCGGGTCAGCGAACTGGGCGAACACGGTGTCGCGGGGCCAGTGTGGAGGCGAGGTGATCTCCCCATCGTCGTACACCCGCAGGCGCATGTCTCGGTTGCTTGGCAACAGCACGCGGCCGCCGCGCAGGGACAACTCCGGCCGCTCGGGATGCTCACGGTCGACGTAGGTCACCCTCGTGATCTGACCGTCAGTCACCTTGCAGAGCTCGGCATTGCCCACGTTCACATCCAACACAAAGGGCGCGCCGAACATCCGCTTTTCCGCCGGAAGCGACCGCCGCTGATCACGCGAAAACGTATTGGTGTTGCACGGGGCTCCATTGTGCACACTCGTGTGCCAATAGGGGCTGAACGCATCCCAGCTGCGCTCGTGAACCTCTAGCGCTCCGTCTTCCGACAAGACAAAGCGACCGTCTGTGGGCACCGTTGCCGCCCCAAGGAGTTCCAGTCCATCGGGCAAACTCAGCAGGTCCCGCGCCGCATCACAGGCCTCGGCGTCATCGTGGACACACGACATCGCGAGCGTCCCGTAGTGGGGTCTACTTTCCAGACGCCAATGCACCCGACACGCGCCCGATGAGGGGTCTGCGCGGCAGGCGTCCCGGTAATACCCGTCTCGTTGGCCCTCAACCGCGTCACACTCCAAACCAAAGTCCATGCACCGCTGGTTGTGCAAGACCTGTTGAACCGCCTCGGGAAACCCCTCGGCATCGCAGGCCACAGGCTCATCCACACACCGGTCAAGCGCGTCGACGTCAACCGCTTGCGCAAATGCGCTCCACATCCACAACAACCACATTGAAACGACTCCGCGTGTGCCTAGGTAACCGCACCGTGGACTGTCCTACTCGGGAGGGCCTTCGTACACATTTGAGGCTTCGCTATCGGCGGCCCGGGGGTGCAGTACTCCGTCAGCGGCAATGGCAAAGGCACCAAGAAGTCGACCCTGGTGGTTAGCGCGCATTTGGCGTTGCTCTAGCGGGTCAGACCGACCTAAGGCAGCCTCAAATACTCAAACCAGTCATCGCCCTCATGGGCGGCGGCGCGGCTCCAAACCTGTCGCATCGACTCGCGTTCGATGCACGCATCCGCGAACCGAGAGACAGCGCGTCTCTGCTGCTGAGTCAGCAACCCCAGTCGGGTGCGAACCGAGGGTTGGTCACGCGCGCCCCACCGCGGGTGAAGGGCCCGGGTGACCCGAGAAAGGAGGTCGGATGAGCACGGGGCATCCGGTGAAACTAGCAAGAAGGCTATGTACCGGGGAATCACGCGCGCGAAGGCTTCGGGGTCCAGTCCAAGCAACGGGACGGGGCTGGACGCTTCGACGGCGAGCGCATCGGCATCCAGAGTCCCAAGCGCAAAAGCGTTTACCAGCTCGGCCAACACCTCGTTCGAGTCAGGGCGCTGTCGGTCGGGCCAGAACACGTCGAGCCAATGGCCCGGCGCGCCGGAAGCATCATGCGCGACCACACGGGACCACGTTTGAGCGGACTCGGTGTCCGGGTTACGGGACCGTAGGAATGCTGCGATGGCGGCGCGCTGCTCAGGGGAGAAGCGGGACATGCGGTCTCGCATATGCGAGCGCAAAGACGAGCCATACGAGCTGGAGATATGGAACTCGATGCCGTCGCAGATCATTGGCAGCTCCCGCTTTTTCCAGCTTTCCTCCCACCACAAAAAGGCTCGAAAGAGCGCGGGTAGGTAGTAGTGCACCCCATCTGAGTACAGGTGAGCGAAGGCACTCCCGCACGCGTAAAGCTCGGACAGCGGGACGTCCTGCCAACGTCCGCGATGCGGCTCGGGCAGACCCAGGGGTTCGCCACTGAGATTGTCGGCCTCTTCCGCGTCGATCAGGGTTCGCTCACCAGGTTGGGGGACGCCGTCAAACGCATCTTCGATCAACACCGCCACCTCCGACCGGTCCCGTCTCAAGTCGGGCGGCTCGGGCAGACCAACGGGTTCATCATTGGATGACTGGCTGGCCTTGTAAGCGGCTTCTTGCCACCAGCGGCGTTTGTACTCGTTGTCATCTGTGACGGTGGACAGGTGCTCCATCCAGTCCACTGTCGCACCAGACGCCGCCTCATGCCACACGTCGCGGATTCGGTCCTCGTCGCACCAGGTGTCGATGCAGGCAGACACCGCGCGCCGCTGCTCGACGGTCAATCGTTCCAACCGACGCCGGAGTGGCGGGCCGCCCGCCTTACGCGCGACGGGCCTCAACACCTCTAGGACTTCCTCCAAAACACAGTTCGAACGCGGGTCACCTGGGTATCGTGCCAAGAATACGAGGGACGCGGGCAGGCGTCGCCACAACACGTCGTCTGGCGCGAACGGCAGGTAGCGCTCGACAGACGGTCGGGCCTCGCCGTCCTCGTATGGGGTGTCGGACGCGGTCGGGAAGGCCGCGAGGCAGGTGGCGAGCAACTCCTCTGGGGGTCGTCGGACGCGTGGCGGCCAGAACACGTCGAACCAATCGGTGTCGGTGTCGCTTGCGCCATGCGCCACAACCCGCACCCAGCTCGGCGCCTCGGTCGGGAGGGCGACCTCACAGAAATCGGCGATGACGGCGCGTTGCTCGACGCCAAGCCAGGCCAGTCGCTCCTGGGCCCACGTCCGCAGGACCATGGGGTGGTTTGCACTCAACGAGCACAAAATGCCCGTGAACAGATGGAGGAAATGGTTCCCATCTGGCTCAGCCATGTGGCGAAGCTGCGCCATCATA
>JBLHSN010000407.1:0-5034 GCA_047626195.1 Myxococcota bacterium | reverse complement strand
GCAATCTTAGAAAACAACCCACGAACTTCTGAGTTCGTCGCCTGCTGGCTTCGGTATAGGGCATCGACCACGCCATACGTCTCGCGCACACAGCCTTCGACCGCGTTCTCCAGCGCAATGTCGAACACCGACCGGATGACATGCTCGGCCACCTCAACCGCCGGAACAACGGCGCCATGTTGGCCCGCCATCGCCCCCATTCGTTCCGCGTGGTCCACTTCATCCGACGCCGCAGCACGGGCCCGACGAACCAGCTGTTCCGGAGCGCCCAAGTGCTCCAGATCGACAGCCAGCCGCTCAAACGCGATGACTGCCGCCGCTTCGAGATGCGCGAGTGCTGCTAGGTGCTGTGCCACAGCGTCGTCGCACACCCACTCTGTGGCCACCATTCCATCCGGGCGCCGACCGGCGCAGATGTTGGAGCCGGTGGTCTCAATCGTCTCCAGCACGGTCACCGTGCCCGTTCCGTCAATCGAAAGCGCGCGTAGTTCACGGGTCATGGGGCAATCAGACGTCAAGATAGATGCCGTCACCATCCAGACATCGCCCTCTTGTTTCGGGGAGTCACACACCGGCGAGTAGTCGTTGGCAATGGCGAGGAGCAGTGCTTCGGCTGGTACGTCAATATCCCCGAGGAAGGCCGCTATCTCTGCCGGACTGTCGTACAAGTCAACGCTCTGACCGCGCGTTGTCACTAGGCCAGAATCCGAGCAGCCCATGCCGCAGTAGCCCCAGCCAGAGCCTTCGGGAGATGTGGATGCCAGCTCACTCATACAGGCCGGCGGGTCAGCTGCGGTCGCACAGGCCTCACCGATCTGAGCGATGTCCTGTCCCGGGCCGGCCGTACTAGTCGGCCGAAACGCTGTGCGCACAATGAGGGTGTCGACCTCTTGCGCAGGCACCAACTTGTCGAGCAAGCTGTCCACAGTGCACAGGCTAGATGGGTCGGTTGGGGTAGCCGGAACCTCGCTCACAGGCGGGGCCGACTCCACGGGTCCGATGGCACCAGGCTCGCTGGGCATCGCGTCTTCACCAGGGGCAACCCGAGGTGTTCGATGGCAGGCGCCCAATGCCAACCCCGAAGCGAGAGCGAGGGAAAGAGCAGTCGTGATGCGATGGTGGGGCACAGGTGGACCTCAGTCGGCGGGTGCGAGAACAGTGTAGCGAAAGGTGAGGCCAGGCGGTCTTGCTAAGACCCATCTGCCGACAATCTGTTCCCCCGCATGACAGCGCGACAGTCCCACGGCACGATGAAACATGGTCGCGTGTGGCGAATGTAGCGGGCATCCACACCCCATAGGGGTATCCAACCTTGCGACGCGGGCTGGCCGCCTACAGCGCGCCGCAACCTACTCGTCACGCCCTCCACTACGGAATCCCGAATGACACCGACTATCGATACCTCAACCCCCGTTTTGGTCACAGGTGCTACCGGCTACGTCGCTGGTCGCGTGGTTGAAAAGCTACTGGCCGAGGGCGTTACCGTTCACGCCACCGTGCGTGACCCCTCCAAGACCGACCGCTTGAAGTACCTCACCGACTTAGCCGACGCTCACCCAGGAACCCTGAAGTTCTTCGGCGCAGACCTCATCAAGCCCGGAAGCTTCGCTGACGCCATGGCCGGATGTGGCGTCGTCTTTCACATTGCCTCCCCATTCGCCAGCGGGGTGAAAAACCCACAGAGAGACCTGGTCGATCCCGCGGTGAATGGAACTCGCAATGTGCTCGAACAAGCGAACGACACCCCCAGCGTGTCCCGGGTGGTCGTAACGAGCAGTTGTGCAGCTATCTACGGCGATAATATAGACCTGGACAGCACGCCCAACGGCGAGTTCACGGAAGACGTGTGGAACACTACATCTTCGCTCGCCCACAACGCGTACTCCTTTTCCAAGACACTCGCCGAAAAGGAAGCCTGGGCCATCCATGACGCCCAGGACCGCTGGAAGCTCGTCACCGTCAATCCAAGCTTTGTCCTCGGACCGGGTATTCGCATTCACAGCACATCCGAGAGCTTCACCTTCACCAAGCAGCTCGGTGATGGAACCCTCGGCTCTGGCGCGCCGGGCCTATGCGTCGGGGTGGTAGACGTCCGCGACCTCGCCACCGCACACGTGAACGCTGGATTCCTGCCCGACGCAAACGGACGCAACATCATCAGCGGTCACAACACCAACGTGCTCGAAATGGCCACCACGCTCCAACAGCGATTCGGTGCGGGATTCCCAATTCCCACCCGGACCCTTCCGAAGTTCCTGCTTTGGCTCATTGGGCCGTTCGTGAACAGCACCATTACTCGCCGGTTTGTCAGCCGAAGCATCGGGCGCCCCTGGGTGGCTAACAACAGCAAGAGCCAGCGCGAGCTGGGGGTGAGCTACCGGCCATTATCGGAGACGATGAACGACTTCTTCCAGCAATTGGTCGATGAGGCTGTGTTGACCGCGAAGTAAGGTAGCGGGCGCGTTGGCATCCGACCCAAACGGGATTCCGCTCACTCTGCTTTCTGGTGAGTTCGGAAACGAGCGATGTCAGAGTCTTGCGCTGCGGAGCCATGCTGAGCGCTGGACAACTCACTGTCATCGCCCCAGGGAGTGACAGTGCTATACGTCGCACTCATCGCGGTCTCAACACCTCTAGAACCCCTGCGGAGCCCATGCCTGACTTCCATTCCCTCGGCCTCTCCGAGGCCCTCGTCCGTGCAACTCGCGCGCTGTCGTACGAAGAGGCAACGCCGGTCCAGACTCGCGCGATTCCGCTGATCTTGGCCGGCGAAGATGTGGCTGCGGAGTCCCAGACCGGAACTGGCAAGACCGCGGCCTTCGCATTGCCGATACTGGATTTGTTGGCGCCTGACGGGGGACTCGCCACCCGACTTATTCGTGTGCTCACCATCGTTCCCACGCGAGAGCTTGCGATTCAGGTCGCGGCTTCTTTCAAGAAGATTGCGACGCACGCGAAATTGCCCATTAAGACTGTCGCCATTATCGGCGGCGAACCTATTGAAGACCAAATGGTGGCCTTGGCCTCTGGTGTGGACGTGGTGGTCGCCACACCCGGTCGCTTGGCGGACCTACTGTCCAGGCAAGCCGTTCGCCTACACGGAGTCCAGACACTGGTGTTGGACGAAGCCGACAAGTTGCTGGACCTCGGCTTTCAGGAAGCGCTCGGCGGAATCGTCGTCACCCTTCCGCAGAAGCGTCAGACCTTGCTGTTCAGCGCTACGCTTCCAGACAAGGTGGTCGAGTTCGCCGCCGCTGTCATGAACAACGCCAAGACCGTGCGTATCGATGCGGCCCCCACCCCCGTGGCGACCATCGAACAGCGGGTCATCGAGGTGGATGCGTCCAAACGGCGCCTGCTTCTGCAGCACCTCATACGCGAGGAGTCCTGGGGCCAAACAGTGGTCTTTGCCGCTACCCAACGCGCCACGGAGAACATTGCTGCCAAGATGCGTATTGCCGGTTTTGTGGCCGCGGCGCTAAATGGTGGACAGGAACAAAGCGAGCGTTCGAGCACGCTCAAGCGATTCAAGCGCGGAAGCATTGATGTGCTCATTGCCACCGACTTGGCTGGACGCGGCATCGACTTTCCCGCCGTGGACACCGTGGTCAACTTCGACCTACCGCGCTCACCGCTCGACTACGTTCATCGGGTGGGACGGACGGGGCGTGCCCAGGCATCTGGCAGAGCCGTCACCTTCATCGACCATGACAGCGCCCATCATTTTCGCGTCATTGAAAAACAAGCCGGTATTCAACTGATTCGTCAGAATATTCCTGGTTTCGAGCTGACCGGTGAGGCCTCGTACAAGGTCAAGGGACCGCAACCGGTCAAGGGCAAGCGAAAGAGCAAGAAGGACAAGTTGCGGGAAGCCGAGGCTCGCAAAGCGGGCCGCAAGGCGACTCCACAAGAGACGCGGGACGTCGCTCTACAAGAGACGCGGGATGTCGCTCCACAAGCTACACGTGAAGCGGCTCCATCGGAGTCCAACACGGCCGCTTCAGAAGAGACGCTCGAAGCCGCTGCAACGGCGTTAAAAACGGCCGCTTCACAAGAGGCGCGCGAAGACGCTCCAACGGAGTCAAAAACGGTGTCTCCAACGGCGCCCAACACGGCCGCTCCAGAGGAGTCACCCGAGCAGTCGGGATGGGCGTTTACCAGAGAAACACCAGCAGAGTGAGGAGGAGCCATGCGAGCTACTGTCATCGCCCTAGTCTGGCTCACTGCCTGTCACACCTCGACGGTCATGGACCTCGAACCCGACGCCACCCGAGCAGGCGTTGACGGCGCCGCTGGGCCGTTTGGCTCGGCCCATCAGACCTTTCGCGTCCAAGCCCGTGTAACCGACGTCGTCACCTATGAGGTGTCGTGGCCAGCAACGACAGCAGGCGACTTCGACACCACCGTCGGCGCCTGTCCGCTAGTGATGTTCATCCATGGTGGCTTTGTCGAAGCCGACCAATACCGCTGGCTCGCTACGCACTTTGCCAGTCGTGGATACTGCGTGGTCAGCCCAGAACATGCCCTCGACCTGGCCATCACCGAGTCCGACAACGCGTCCATTGCGCTAGACGACCTCGAGCAACGCCCCCGTGGGGCACTCACTGACGTGACCCTGGACTCGGCCGTAGTCATGGGTCACAGCCTCGGCGGTGCGGTGGCAAGCTTTCGATGGGTAGCGGACGAACGCTTCGACGGAATCGCCCTACTGGCCTCTTGGCCGAGCGAAGCCACACCCGTCGAAGATCAGCTTGGCAGGCCATCCTTATCGCTCATCGGTAGCGAAGACGACAGCGGAGAAGCCACCCAGACCGCCTTTGAAAATTACGCACGCTTCCCCCAGCCGGCGTGGTTCGGGGTCATTGACGGCATGAATCACTACGACTGGGCAGACGGTGCATCCGACTTGAACCTTCAAGGGGACGGCATTCCAACTCGGCCCCAGACCGAGACGCGGCGTAATGCGCTGCGGGTCCTAGACGCGTGGCTGGACGCAGTCATGCGTGACGATGCGACGGCCCAGCAGGCATTGGA
>JBLHSN010000406.1:0-5038 GCA_047626195.1 Myxococcota bacterium | reverse complement strand
GGTACTCTCCTAGTCGAAGACGAGTCGGGCGAGACTTTTGTGACTGACTTGCCTTCAGCGACAGGCACGGCGCCCTTTCCATCCACGGTATCCTTCGTGCCACCGGTTGATGGCGGAATGACTGACCTCGCTCCACATGGTTCAGAAGAGTCGGCACCCGCGTGGTGGAATCGCGGCTGGCTATTCGGAGCAGGCGCACTCCTAGCCACCCTCTTGACCTGTTCGGGCGGATGGATGTGGCTTGGCCTTGACGCGAGCTTGGATGGGGGCGTGGCGATTCCCGCCGACCCTCCTGTGCCGTTGGATTCAGTGCCTGAGTCCATGGAGGAACCTGACACCGAAGCGCGTGGACAACCCTTCTCTGAGCCGCTTCCACAGCCCGTCGCGGTGGCCGTTGTTGCTGCCCCGGCGCCGGCCATCGTTGTTGCGAGCCCGGCCATTGTCGTTCCGCTGCCGGCTGTGCCACAAGCGCAACCTGCCGAACCGGTTCTGGTGGAGACGGTCCCGGAACCGCAAGTGGCGATGTCTACTGTGACCTTTGCTCTGAATCCGACCACGCTCGATGCGCGGACAGCAGACGGACCGGTCACCCACTACACGGCCGTTCGCTTGACCCAAGGCATCCACAACATCCGCATCCAAGGGGAACTTGACGATTGGCAGTGCACGGTTCGCGTCGACGATGCCACCGCTACTTGGCGCATCGACGATGCCTCAAACAGCTGTAGCCGCATTCAGTAGGTCGCGCGGAAGCCAACAACGCGGCATGATGGCGCCGTGTGGACTCTCCTGCTTTCATTCGTACTTGCCCAGGACGTCCCGTCTCCCGTACGGCTGTGTGCCAATGCGGCAGAGGGGGCTGAGGTCGACGTGTGCCTAAGCCTTGCTGCGGAGCACCCCGACCATGTAGACGGCATCACTGCGGCATTGCGTGCACATATCGATCGAGCTGAGAGCGGCGACCGAGCCTTCATGCGGGCGCTGCTCGGATTGTCCATGTCAGACGACGCAGTGGGTGCGGCAGAACAATTGGCTGCCATTGGTGACTCCCGCGCCGTTGGGCCTCTGATGGTGGCTGCGAATACACGGGAAGAGTCGGTCATGATTGCGGCGGTTGAGGCGCTGGGTGCGTTTCCAGAAGCGCACGAGATGCTGGCCACGTGGTTGCTGGACGCCAACCGTGACAACGGCTTGCGACTGGCCTGCTTGGATGTCTTGGCTCGCCGCGGTGAAGATGTTGGCGGGGATGCTCTATCGGCGGTCATCCGCAGGCGAGGCACCCGCCGTGGGTTGCGAGACACGGCCTTCGCCGCTTTGGAACAACACCAGCCGAAACGGTACTCTGCGTTGGAACGCCCGGTGGCTCGGGATGGGACGCCCTACTTGGTCGCGGGCGGTGCCCTTGCGGTGGGGCAGGTCATGGGCGCGAGCGGGCATGCGATGCAAGTGCAGATCGCCGGAACAGGAACGGCGACCGGGCTGGTTGCCGGAAGTGCCGGCGGATGGGTATTCGGCCGGGTTCGTCCGACTGAGGCTCGAACAGCGGCGTTCATTACATCCTCGGGTGCTGTTGGCGTCACGTCAGGAGCGCTGATCGGTGTTGCATTTAGTGATGATGTCGAAGATGGTGGTTGGATCGGTTCGACGGTTGGCAATGTGATTGGGTTCGGTCTTGGTGCGGCCTTCCGCAACCATCCAACCCGCTCGACGGGCGATGTTTGGGAGGCCAATCTCTTCGCTGGAAGCTTGGCGGTGGCTGGCGCCACAGGCACCAACTTCGCTCGTAAGGGCCGCTGGCAAGAACGGGTTCAGCCAGACGACTCCGGCGTACGGTGGGCATCGCTCGGAGCTGGGATTGGATTGGGTTTGGGTGCAGTCTTCGGACATGGCATTGCCCCGCACATTCGCTTGGCGAAAGAAGATCTCTACTTCATGACCCTGACCGGTGCTTATGGGCTGGGGATTGGACTTGCAGCGCCGATTCCTGGATTGCGACGCGGCCTTCCGGTGGCTGGGCTGACCGCCGGTGTCTTGGTTGGCTATGCGGTGAGTGGGTTCGCCAATCCACAGCCTGACTCTGTCGTGGGAGCTACGACTGGTGCGCTGTATGGCGGGGCTGTCGCCGCAGGTTTAGGCTTCTTAGTCGACCGCGATGCCTCGTCTGGTGGTGGTATTCCGCGGGGATTTGCCTTGGTAGGTTCTGGCATTGGGCTCGTTGCGGGCTCCGCTATTGCCAGTGGAAATCCTGAGTTTCTCGACCCAGCGGACCTTGTCTTTGTGTCGTTGGTGACCGGCGTTTCAGCCCTTCATGCCGGGGCGCTATGGTCCGCCTTGGCACCTCCGTTCCGCACCCGCGGGTGGTTCATTGTGGCACCGGCGGCGATTGGGGCGCTTGCAGCTATCACCACACCTCTTGTCGATATTCCGACTGAGTACTCGTTCACTGCCACGTCCATTGGGGCGTGGAGCGGCCTGTTCGCCTATGGCGGTGTTGCTGCCCTAGACGGGCTGCGTCGCGATCGTTTCCTGTGGACGATGGCGGCGGCAGACACCGGTATTGTTGTGGGTCTCCTAGTGGGAGCACCGCCGGTCAATCTTCCGCCTATGGTCGTTGCTTTAGCCGATGCCGGAGGTATCATCGGTGGTGGTGTGACGGCTCTTGGTATGTCTCTGGTCGTGGACGGCGCCGACCCCAATCGCGGTGACCGAATTGCTGTCGCCGGAATTGCTGGGGCTGCCGTGGGGATCACCGCTGGTGCCACGATTGGCTTTGTGGTTCGCGCAACTGGGGAGCGTCGAGACATCGCGATTCGTTTGCCGGATGTTCGTCTGCCGGGTGTTCGTATCGCGGGGCAGTGGGCAGCCATGCCGACCGCTCTGTCTGGAGATGAAGGCGTAGTCCCGGGTGTTGTCATTACGGGAGTGGGCTTCTAATGATGTGGATGTGGTTAGCATGGGCGGTAGCGGCGCCAACGGTGTGCGACCCGGCTCAAGCCGCGCAACTTTTGGAAGATGCCCGGATTGACGAGCGGAGAGCGCCCGTGACGCATCCCGAGCTGATGCCAGGTCTGGCACTCGCTAGCGATACATCCGATACCCGCCTACGCGAAGTCCTCACCGGGCTGTGTTCGAACAGCGAGTCGGTGTCGGTGGCTCCTGCTGAGAGTTGGGAAGATGCAGCTTTCTCTGCCTATAGTTACCGTGTTACCGGCAGCCAAACAGTGGGGTGTGCACTGTTCCAGAGCACCGTCACGGTGAGTGTTGGAGTCCAGCCGGACCGTCCGCCAACCTATGCGCTGCGTAGTGAATCGCCGGTGACATCGATACCCATCGGCGCGTGCGAGACGCCCGCAACATGGCGGGAAGAGAGCGTCATCGACGGAGACGAGGACCGTGTGCGCTTGGTGTTGGTCATTGACCGAACGCGGTCGGGTGTACAGGACAGTCAGGTGGTCATTCGGACCGCAACGGACCATGGCTGGACTGAGGACCTTCTGCTTTCGCCAGCTCCGGAACGCTACGTAGGCGGCGTGTCTGGACCCATCCTGACGCTTGCCGAGACCGGTGATGGAGATGCGTGGGTGGTTGCGCACGCCAACCGCGTCGTGCGTGAGGAGTCCTGCTTGGTCGTCCCCGGACAGATGGTGTGGCAGTGGGACGGCTCTGGCTGGATACCCACCGATGGCCGGGAAGCTTTGGCCCTGCTCGGCCGGCGTGGTCTGTGGCGTTTGGCGGGTAGTGATGGATGGCTGCACATTGTGGTGCAGGACCGCGAAGGCGATGATGAGGTCTTGGCGTATAGAGCGACGCGGCTAGCCCAGCGCTACCCAGAGGCGCTTCGACTGTACCAGTCATCGGACCTACCAGGCTTGAATGCCGGATTTTTAGTCATGGCACCAGCGCCATTTCCGACTGAGGAACAGGCCAAAGTAGTGCGCAAGTCTTGGCGCAGCATGCATCGTCACTATGTGAAGCGTGCGTGGACTCAGCCCAACCCATGCGACAGCTATACTACCGTTGTAGTGCCTGAATGATGTCGTTGAGGCAGGCTTGGTCCTGCTGATTGGGCGTGGTCGGAGGCCAATTTGCGGAGGCGTGGTCGTAGTTTCGTCGTTCGCGTCGCCACAGGCGTTTGCGGTCGTGCTCTGAGAACACCGACGACTTGAAGAGCGACACATTGCGCCTCCACGCTGCGGGGTCTGCAGTGGGCAGCTTTTCCCGCTGGATAGCGTCGATAGCCTCGAGAGCGGACATCGGCTTCCGCTTGCTGAACAGGCCATTGAACCACGTCAAGATGCGCTGCCACATTGTACCCTCCCACCGAAGTCTAACCGCAGTGGGCGGAGGGATCTCCCCCCCTCGCAAATCCTGGAAGTTTGGCGGAACCGGAACGCGAGGGGAGGAGAAGGTCACTCCGATGAAGCAATAGCCCCTGGTCGGTTTGTGACCCATTCCCACAACATGTTTCGGTTCGGCTTGCACGGAGGTTTAGCAACCGTGCTTGCACTCTACTCGATCGAGATCGATTCTTTGGCCAAGGCCACGGCGGCTACGATGCGTGCGTCGGTCTCGGCTTCGCGCTTGAGGATGAGCGCGTACGATTCGTCGTCGCTGGTAAGACCTCGGTCGGTCAAGCCACGGATGGCGGAGGCAACAAGGATGGGATGGGCGTCCAGACTGGCGACGGCATCCCGCTGGGTCTGAACCGCCGATTCGTCGTCGTACTGTCCGAGAAGCCGCGTGGCGCGCGCACGGACGGCGAGCGGGTCTCCATGATTGGCAATCCAGACCAGAGCACCAACTGCGTCATCGTGGGCATCGAGGGTTGTGCGGTCGGGCAGGTCGGCGGTGTCATGGGCATTGAGCAAGCCGATGATGGCAGGCGTACTGCTTGGCGAGGCCGGCGTGTCCGCTGCGGGCCGGCGCTGCGTGCGGTCCCCAGTCGGCAGGGTTGCTGGGGCTGCGTCCGCCTCGACCACCGGGGTGGCATCTGGCGTGGTCGATGGCGATTGGCGCGTGCCGCAGGCGGTCAGGGTCA
>JBLHSN010000405.1:0-5047 GCA_047626195.1 Myxococcota bacterium | reverse complement strand
GGACCCAGGCCATGGGTAATCTGACCTCAAGCGCGCTGCTCGAACGGCCGGCGCAAAACCGGACCTTGGTCGTCGTGCTCGGGCTGTACAGGGGAGATGGGTCCAGCCGGAGTAGATGGCCCTGCCGGAAACCCAGGCCCTGCCGGAAGCCAAGGCCCTGTCGGAAGCCAAGGCCCTGCCGGAGACCAAGGACCGGCCGGCCCTGCAGGTTTCGTCGACAATAGTCTCATCTACGTAGAGTCGTTGGTGCAGGCTATCCCAGCCAACAACTGGTTCCTAATGACCAAAGCCTGTGATGCGGGGGACCCAGTAACGACCGGCGGCTATCTCACCGATATCCCCGTAGGAGGTATCGGCTTCGCCCTGACTTCAAGCTTCCCATTGCCCTTTAAGGGGGACTTGGGCGAGGAGATTCAAGGAACCAACCTGAACCCTTCAACCGTTGTGGTGTCCCTGGAAGTCGTGTGCATCTCGACCGGAAGCTCCCTTCGCGGCGCAAGCAACCCGATATTCTCAAGCGCCGATCTCGGTCCACTGTAGCGACATATAGCGGCAAGTAGGCTGTCTGTTTTACGAGTGGGACAGACAGACTTGCATCGGTCGACTTGACGCAGCGGTACCACCGAGGGCAGCCTGGCCGGCATGACCGCTTCCGTTCTCAACCTACCCGACCACACCCGAATGCTGGACGTCGTCCGAGCGGGGCTCAATTCCGCCCAAGACGTTCGCATCGCCGTCTCTTTTGCCAGATGTAGCGGCCTCAGCCTGCTCATCGACCCGCTGAAAGACTTGGTCGACCGCGGCGGACAGGCTCGAGTACTGACCTCCACCTACATGTCGGTGACCCAACCCGCGGCACTGGATGCACTGCTCGCGATTCCAGGAGTAAGCACGAAAGTACAGCACGGCGCGACCGGCTTTCACACCAAGTTCTGGTGGTTTTCCGGTGAAGACGGCGGTGGCGGTGAGTGTTGGGCTGGTTCTTCAAATCTTTCCAAGGGCGGCCTCAGTACAAACCTTGAGTGGAACCTCCGTTCGGTGGACCCGGCCATGATGCTGTCCACACGAGCGCAGTTCGACACACTGTGGAAACGAAAGGACGTCACCGCACTCTCGGAGACCTTCGTCCGCCAGTACGAGCACACCTACCGAAGAATCGCGGCACAGAGCTTTCAGCCAAACTTCCAGTTTGTGGCCGATGCCCCCAACCACATCACTCCCAACGCCGCCCAGCGCGAAGCCCTTGTCCAGCTGGCCGCACTTCGCGCACGTGGCGAACGCAGAGGAGCCGTCATCGCCGCCACAGGCGTGGGTAAGACCTACCTCGCAGCCTTCGACGTCCGACAAAGCGGCCTCCGTAGCGTCCTGTATGTGTCGCACCGACTGGAGCACCTCACGCAAGCAAAGCGGGCGTTCCGGGACGTTCTTGGACATACCCATAGTCTCGGTCTCGTCGGCGGAGGGACCGATGAGTCCGGCAGCGACATCGTATTCATCACCGTCGCCAGCCTACGCAATCGTCCGGAATTGGCCGCTCGACACGTTGACTACCTAATCATCGACGAATTTCACCACGCAGAGGCCCCTAGTTACGACGTCCTCCGACCCATCCGTGAACATGCATTTCTGCTGGGCATCACAGCAACGCCTGAAAGGCAGGACGGCCACGACGTACTGGAGTGGTGCGACTGGAATGTGGCCTACGAGGTTCGCCTACCCGAAGCCATAGACCGAGGGTGGTTACTACCCTTCCACTACTTCGGCATTGCAGATGAAACAGTCGATTTCCTGCGTATTCCCTGGCGTCGTCTGGAACAGGTTCAAGAAGCCTTATCGGTCGAGGCGCGCGTTGACCACGTCCTAAAACACGCCAAAGAATTAGGGTTTGACGGAACCCGTCGCGCCACCGTTGGCTTTTGCGCTGGACGAAAGCATGCGCAGTACATGGCGGAGGCCTTCAATCGGCGGAAACAACATGCCATCGCCGTCTTAGGAGACACACCCGTCGGAAAACGCGAGGCGATTTATCAAGACCTCGCCAACGTCGACCATTCGCTCGAGTGGGTCTTTGTAGCCGACGTCATGAACGAAGGCGTGGATATCCCGGCCATCAATAGTGTGTTGTTCCTTCGCCCTACCGAGTCGTCTACGTTGTTCCTACAACAACTAGGACGAGGACTGCGCCTATGTGCGGGAACTGAGGTCCTGACAGTCCTCGACTTCGTGGGCCACCACCGGTCAGCATGGCTCACCCTGGAAGCCATCCATGCGCCCAGCAGCGGTGGACGACGCCAAACGCTCGCCGAAGGCTTCGTCATCCAACCCCCAAGCGGGTGTGAGGTAGTTCTACAGCGACGCACACAGGAAATACTCGCCAAGGTCGGACGCTTCAAGACCAAGAAAGCGGCCTGCGATGATGCGTACAAGCGTCTTCGCAGCGACCTGGACCGGCCGGTTCTACCGGTTGATTTATGGAGCCGAGTGGATGTGCCTGACCTGCGCCAATTTCGCATGGCGCACAAGACATGGTTGCGCTGTCAGGACGCCAACGGAGACCTTCCTTTGTGGGCTATCGACCTGGCAGGGGACCATCCCGTCCACGCCTTCCTCAAAGCTGCCGAGGCTGACTGGCAAGCCCAACGCGTCTGGCCCTACGCCCTCCTCTGGGGACTTTGCGCTTTTCCTGACGATCCAGAAAGCGGCTTCGAGGCGTTCTTTAGGAGGTGGCCACACCACGTCGTCGAATACGCATCCCTGGACGATGGAAAGGCATGGCAGACCGTTCAGAAGAAGCTTGGCCCAGCCTTAGTCGAGGGGCGACTAGCACCTGCGATTCGTCAGCATCTAGGCGATTCTCTACTGTATGAAGTGGAGGGTCGAATCATGTACACCATGGCGCAAGACCACCACAATCGGCACGGCGGCATGTTGCGCACTCCGGACGACCTTCACCTGTTCGCCGAATACGGCAGGCCCGAGATTATCCGCCACTTTGGTGTCCACTACGACCCAGCAAAGCACAACACGGGCATGCTCTGGTTTGCCGACCAAGGGGTCATCATCACCAAGCTCAATACATCCGGTGCGATTGAGCGGCACCACTACGCCAACCAGCTATCGTCTGCGGACCGCTTCTTGTGGACCAGTCAAAACCGTATGAGTCCCGACAACTCTGCTGGTAAACGGGTGACGAAGCACTCCGAGAACGGGAGTACTCTACATCTGTTTGTGCAGCCGCGCTCCCATACGCCCGCTGTCTATCTGGGATGCGTGCAGATGGTCTCTGCGAAAGGGAGTAGACCAATGCAGGTGACCTTCGACCTAAAACAAACCGTTCCGGATGAGGTGATGAAGGCGCTGGGGGTTGACCGTAAGGTGGGACCCTGACAGCCCTCAAGACCCTGATACGGCACTACACCTCTGCCAGCCTCTTCCGAGCAGCCTTGTAGTCAAAATCACCATCCGCCACACCCACTAAAACGGGGATGAACCGACCCAGCAGCTCCAGCATCTGCGCCAATGACTGAGTCACCGGCGTGAGTTGCCATTCGGCCCCCAGCTTGGGCGACAACGCACGAAACGTCAGCGGTACCTCGGCCTGCTCGGTGAACTCAAACCCAGTGAGCGGGAGCATGCCGTTGATGGCGCAGACGGTTCGCGCCACTTGGTTCACCCGCTGCTTAGGCACCGCTACCGGCAACGGCACAAAGACCTGCAGGACAGAGGGTGATACGCCGGGCAGCAAGCCAACTGAACCGATGAGCTTGCCCTCGTCGTCCAGCTGAAACAGCACCTGGTCAAACGCTGTGGTCTCGCCCGTGACATGGAACTCTGCAGTCACCCCATTCGCACTGAGGTGGTCCGCTAGCTCTCGCAGAAATCGCTTAGCCATCATGGCCTCCATGACGAGCGACTAGCCATCTGCAGCAATCGCGCTGTCCGCTGCGGCATCCGAATCTTCGCGGATTTGGGTGGCGCGCTCTTGCAACGCTTCTTGGTGCGCAGCTTCTGTACGCGCCAAGTGTGGCGCCAGCTTGCTTACAGCCTTGTCCAGTTCCTTCTTGTTCAGCTTGCCATTGTCCATTGTTGGCACAGGAACCTTTAACGTCTGGAGCATCTCGGTCAGTTCGACTGCGGTTCCATTGCCGCCGTTCTCGAATCCTTCCGTCAGCAGCTCTCTGGCCATCTTCTGCTGGGTCTTCTTGGCGGCACGCTTCGCGAAGAAGTTCTTCACCGTCTCGCAGCCCTTCGCAACGGACAAGACCGCTCCTACAGCGGCTAGAATAAGGCCGCCGGTTGTAGCGACGCCCACAATAAGCGCGGCAGTGGTCAGAGCGATTACCGCTGCGGTGACACCCACGCGCGCCCAACGACGCTTGGTCTCCCACTTTTGCTGGGCAGCGGCCTGTTCCAAGTACGGCCGAACGGGGTCGTTCTCTGCCAGCTTCTCGTACGCTGCGGTGAAGGCACCAAATCGAATCTTGGCATCGCGCAATCGAATGGCGTTCTCGGCCAAGCCAAACACCTGCAGGCCAAGTCCAACGAATCCAATAAACTCACCGGCTACGCCAATAACGTCTAGGACTTCACCAGAAACTCCCAACATTCCAACGACTTTGGCACCACCGGCCACGCTGGCCCCCGTCGCCTGACCGGCCGCAATGACATCGGTGACCTCAGTTGCATGGTCACTGTTGCTGCCGGTCGTGATGGTTGGACCCGAAGGCCTCTCGCCCTTTGGCGTCTGGGCATTGGCAATGCCGTTCGGTGCTTGGCTCAACATCGCCAACTGATTCGAGCGCTGAAGCGGGTCCTGCAGGCTCTCATCGTCTTCCACAGCTGCGCTCGCCGGCATGGCTGCACCACTGGACTGTGAACTCTGGGCTTGAGCAACCGGCATGTATTCTCCCTCAGCGTAGGTCCGTGCGTATCCCTAGCAACCACAGACCCATAGTCAACCCGCCCACAGTCCAATCACACGATTGGCTCCACCAGCGCATGAGCGGATCGACAAGGGGTCATCGTGGGTTCATCCCCTACGACAGCC
>JBLHSN010000404.1:0-5067 GCA_047626195.1 Myxococcota bacterium | reverse complement strand
GCGAGAGTCAGATCTGGCAGCTGTGCCCAACGGGCCGCGCGTGTGGCGGTCGCCTCGGCGTCGCGTCGCTGTTGAAGTGCGACCAGGCCGGGGTGGTTGGCGGACTGGTCCAAGGCGTCGTTCAACGGTGGCAGCGGCGGAGTATCGAGCAGCTGGACGTCGGTGATAGGGGTGTCGATCATGGCCGAGACGTGGGCCCGAAGGATTTGAGCGTCACCGCGCCGTTCAGCCGCACTCACCGCATGGGCAGAGGAGGCCAGTGTGGCGCGGTCGAGCGCGTACCCGGATACCTCGCCGGCCTCAGCGAGTACCGCGAGCGTAGCTAGCAAGTCGTCCAAGCGCTGGTGGGCGGACTCGGACACCACGCCAGACGCGTTCGCTGCCCACAAATCGAGGGCTTCGGCACGCAGCTCACACACCGCTCCGAGAGCTGCTGCCTGTGCGTTGTATTCACCAGCCATCGCACGCAACTGCGCCGCACGCGTGTCTCCAAGGGCGGAGAGACCCAGGTCCACTGTGACAGCGGCACCGATGGCGTTTGTTGTGGCACCCGCCGAGCCCCGTGCTTCTTCCCGACGTGCTCCGACCGTGGGTGACATGAGCAGGGATGTGCCTGTGCTCGCGGCCAGGGTGTCGGCTCGGACAGCGTCGAGTTCGGATTGGGCGACCGGTGCGTGTAAGAAGGCGCGCACCAGCTCGGTCTCAGCGATGGGTTCGGCTAGAGCTGGTGCCGACCAAAGAGTGACGACTGCCACAAGTTGGAGGGACCGGGAACGGCAGGTCATCCGACCTCCAGCGGCAGAATGCCGCGCTTTGAGCGGGTGCTTACTCGTTTTATGTCCGGTGGGCGACCGATGCGCGGTCAAAGAGTGTGCATCGTTCGATGCGGTGTCAGGAGCGTTTGTGTGACGCGGTGTCCGTGCGGGTCATGGTCAGGGCGGACTGCTGAACGCTTCGCTTCCGAAAGTGAAGTGGAGTCACCGAGTAGGTGCGTCGGAAGGCTCGAATGAAGGTCGATGCATCGCTGTATCCGCAGGAGGCACTGACCTGGGCGACGGATTGGTTTCCGTCTGCGAGAAGGCGTGACGCGTGCTCTAAGCGCGCCTGGGTGAGCCAAATACCGGGCGATTTGCCCATGGCTTCGTGGAAGTGCCTCTTGAACGTGGACAGGCTCATGGCGGACAGGGTGGCGAGGTCGGCTACGCTGAGCGGCTGAAGAAAGTGGGCTTGGGTAATCGCGGTCACCCGCTGTGTGGGTGACGGGCCCCAGTCCGAGACCTCGCGGAACATCAGTTGCCGAATGAGGGGGTCGTGCATGGCCGCTACGAGAAACTCGCGTAGAGCGTAGTCTTTGTTGAAGCGAGATGCAGGACCGCCCCACAGATCGAACAGGTTCGCGAAGAGGCCTAGGACATGCTCGCTGGGCTGCATCATGGCCACGGCTGGCCCCGGTATGACTCGGTCGGGAACGCCTATCGCTTGGCGGGCGAAGGAGCGGTCGATGGACACAACCTCGCTCTGGTAGCTTACGTCCGGACCGCGAAATTCCGACATGAGATGGGTGCCTGAGCGCATGGCGATGAGCGTGCCGGCTTCGGCAGTGACGACCGTGCCGTCGCGGGCATCGAGCTGCTTGGTACCTGCGCGAACGAAGACGAACGTGGGCCGCGCAACCAACACTTTCACCGACAACACCGGCTCAGAGGCACGGTATCGAATGGCCACCGCCACATCGCTCGCTGTGGAGGGATGTGCGCGCTGGAAGTCGTCGGGGACGGTGAGCATTTGCTGTGGCTACTCCACGCTTGGGTTCATGGTGTACGTGCCCATCCAGGATGATTCCGCGAGGATGTGGTCAGCCATAGCCTTGCGTGCGTCATCCGGTGTGAACGGCCCATCGAGGCCGAGCGTCTCAACGTCTAGGGCGAACAACTGGAAGTGGTAGTGGTGCATGATGCTGTCGTTCCACGGGGGACATGGACCGTCGTAGCCGCCGTATGTGCCGCCCATGTCTGCATCGCCTGCGAACCAATCGGTGTAGCTATTGCGTCCGGCGAGACCCGTGCAGGACGGGCCCACTGGCTTACCCTTTGGTGTGACGCCGTTTGATGCGGCACCTTCTTCCAAGCCTTCCGTGGATGCCGGTAGGTCGATGAGTAGCCAATGGAAGAACTCCACGCGTGGTAAGTCGGCGGGTACCTGTTTGCCGGCCTGGTTGACATCTTCTCCAGACGAAGGAACGTCAGGGTCAACGACTACAATGGCGAAGGACCGCGTACCTGGCGGCGGGTTGTCCCATCGCACGGCCGGACTGATGTTGTCAGACAGAGCGAAGGGGCCGTCTGTGCCGGGCTTTCCAAAGGCGAAGCGAGCGGGGATGCGGTCGCCGTTGGCCCATGCGTCGATGGTGAGTTGAAAGGGGCTCATGGTGTGTCCTGGGTGACGTGTAGGAGTGCGCCCGCAGCAGAAATGGTGGGGCGAAGGTTGAGGCTGCGAAGGAGTTGCCAAGCGGTGGCGACAGACGCCGAGAGGGTTGGCAGTCCGGTCCGGTCTTGGATGCGTTGCACGGACGCCAACGACGGCATCTGCACGCAGGCCGACGCAATGATGGCCTGCGCGTGGGTGAGGTCGAGGTTGGTGCACAGCCTAGCAGGTGCGTCGGGGTTGAGAGCTCCTACTGCGCGGTTGTCGGCAATTCCCAGCGCTATGTGGTCGACCACCTCGATGCCTTCGGACGCCAGGTATGTGATGACCGTTTCGGCGAGCGGTCGCGTGTAGGGGCAGATCATCGCGACTCGTGTGGCCCCAAGGTGACGCAGGCCCTCCACCAAGGCACCGGCGGACGACAGCACGGGTACACCAGCAACCGCCTCGAGTGCCGCCGCCGTCGACCGATGTGTCCCAGGACCTTGGCTCATGATGGCCACTAAGCAGGCGTAGGCCTGAACCTCGACTCCAGCATGTGCGAGTAGCCCAGCCGCGCGCCCCGCCTGCGCGTTCATGGCAGTCAGCGAGGCTGCGTCCACACTCTCCATGGCGACCCTGGCCGAGTGGAACGAGAACCGTTCGGGGAGTTCGACTTCCCGCCTCCGGAAGAGGGCGGGGAGCTCGGTCTCCATTGTGGTGTTGGAACTTGGCACAATGAGGCCGATTCGTCTTCGGGTCTGCACACGGGAGTCCTTGGCGTGCAGCAGTGTAATCAACGAAGTAGGTTGAATCGATAGACGAAAAAGGTCGTAAAATTGATGATTTGGGTCACGGAGATGGCCGATGGACCTTGGGTGCTCCAGAACTCACATCTGCGCGTGCGAACGTTGGGTGCCAGGCGGGTCGTGCGAGGGCCACCCGGCGCCACAGTGTGACTGGCTAAGCGCGGCGCCGACGGATGAGGCCCATCAGCGCTAGCAGGCCAAGACCAGAGAAGGGTGCGGTATCGGCAGTAGAGCCGCCGCTCATGTCCTCGCCGTCCAGTCCGTTCGTGCCATTCATGCCATCGCAGATGAAATCAGCCGTCAAATGTGAGCGGATTGCGTCGCGCGGTTGCATCTTGCGCAGCAAGGATGTTGCAGACTGTACGTTGGTACCCATGGATGAGACCGTAGGGCACCGTACTTCGAGTAGAGCGAGTGAGAGGGCATTGTCAGTCACGTGGGACTCCAGAGGGAGAGTGAAGCCAGTGAGACAGCAGTAGGCGGTTCAAGAGACAACAATGCATCGAAAGAGCCTTGTGAACCAGCGGTTGCCGGGTGTCATCCAGTGAGGAATCCGCCGGCGATAGGCCAATTACGGTGGTGATAGTTCGCTGAGTTTCCGAGTTCTAGACGGGGCGGCTACCCCATGCGTGCAGAGCGTGGACCGCCTCTTCTGACGCTTGTTGTACGTAGGGCGGGTCGGTGCGAACCAAGAATCGCAGGCCGCGCTCGAGGCGTCGCCAGGGCAATGAGAAGCTGTTGCATGGCGGTTTCGATCGAAGGTCTCCGTGGTGGGTGCCACCAATGGCCATGTGAAGAATCGTTCTGTCCGGGTAGTGGCCTCGGGCTGCCGAGACCTGCGCCGCACGTTGTTCGTGGAGCTGGGGACTGTTGTGCTTCATCATCCAAGATGAGGACATGAGCGGGTGTCACCAACCCGAGATCTGGCTCCGCTCGCTGGGTATTGTAGCCGGCTCTTCCAAGAACCTAGGATGGCTACAAGAGTCACTCTACGTAGCCTCTAGTTGGGGTCAGAACGGAGTTGCAAAGGGTCGGACAGTCTTGCTGAAAAGGGATCAAACGAAGGAGATAGGAGTATGGCTGAGTGGGCCGAAGACCGAGCATGTGAGCCGGTCGTCTACAGCGCAGAAGTGGTGCCGGGAGGTGAGCAAGTGGCCGATTTTGCGCTGGGTGACGGCCGGTAGCACTTGGGGGTCCTCTTGGTCTAGAGGTTGTTATTGATGAATCGGCGATTACGGGCACAAGTAGCTGACGCGAAGGAAACCCTGTGGGTTGTCGTGCACACCGCGTCTCGGCCTTGAGTCCATGCCACTACGTTTGTGGGTGTCGGTCGACACCGAATATTCCGACCAACCTGTTGAGAGCAATGCTGCGAAGTTGGTCGCAGCCATAGAAGTGCTTACTGTACCTACCTGGAGGGATTTCTCAATGCCACGGACCGTAAAGACCAAGCCGATTCTCCCGGGCACCAAGACTGCCAACTCGCCCGTGGACCCCCTCTCCGATGAACTGGCAGACTCGCTCAAGTCGGCACCGGTCTCCGCCGCGTCAAAGCCGCAGAGCGTCTACGATCGGCTGCCCGGCTTGCGCGAGGCTCTTAAGCCCCAAGCGGCCGAAGGTGGTGCCGTGGACGGCGCAAAGAAGTCCCTGGGCATCGTGGAACCGCGGGTCGCCGAGGACCCGCCGGTGACCAAGGACCCTGGTGGGCAGGCCCTCTCCGAGATGCTGGTGCGCACAGGTCGTTCGAACGGCGTGCCAACGTCGGACAAGCTGGGTGGAGCACGGACGAAAGAGGCGGATACCAAGGCAGACGCTACGGCCAAGAAGGTGCTCATGGGCATGGAGAAGGCAACGC
>JBLHSN010000403.1:0-5096 GCA_047626195.1 Myxococcota bacterium | reverse complement strand
CGTCTTCCCCAAGCACTGAAGCCGCAGACTGTTGCCGCGGCAGGCCACAGCGACCGCACATCCACGCCTCGGCGAACACAACATGCACAACTCTGACATCAAAAAGTATGGAGGTCAGTCTCCGTAGGAGCGGTTCGTGGGGAATAGGTATGACGCAGTGGTGATGGCGCATATCGAACTAAAAATGTTTATTATTGGAGCTCATATTGCCACCTACAGGGGTGAGCGATGGGATTGATGGAAGAAACCGGCGCTAGGGTGCGTTCAGGGCGGCCGCCAACTGACGACGTTGTACCTGGTTACTACTAGGAAGGTAGCGGCCGAACTGGGCACGCCAAAGCGTCGGGTTCGAGATCAAGACCGATGCTCACCCCTGTAGACTTCGCGGAACCGGGCGGACATGGTACCGAGACCCCTACTCTGAAGTCCGGTTGCCGCGCTTTGGCGACCTCCCTGCGTCCTTGGTCGTCTTCCTGGTTGCTCTGCCGCTTTCCATGGGAATTGCCTTAGCATCCAGCGTGCCGCCAGCGCTTGGACTGGTCACCGCGGTAATTGGCGGCCTCGTTATTGGTACCTTTGGCGGCGCTCACCTTCAGGTCAGCGGTCCGTCGGCCGGACTGGCTGTTCTGATCGCAGAGCTGGTCGGCGAGCATGGCATGGCCACGTTTGCACTCATCGTGATCATCGCAGGTCTCCTTCAGATCGCGTCCGGCCTAGCGAAGCACGAGCGGCTCTTTCAAGCAGTGTCTCCGGCCGTCGTACGGGCCATGCTCACCGGAATTGGGATGTTGATTATTGAAGGGCAATTCTACGTAAGGATCGACGACCGCATCGAGGGCGGCGGGCTCGACAAGCTGTTGGCCATGCCGCTAGGCGTCGTAAGAGCGTTTACCAACACCACGGACACCCTGCACATGGGGCTGCACTGATCGGTGTAGCCACACTCGTGGTCACCGCTGGGTGGAACCACATCAAGCGAGGCAGATTCAAGATGCTGCCGGGAGCGCTGCTCGGTGTGTTGTTCGGTGCAGGCCTTGCAGCAGCCTTTGGACTGCCTATTCGCTTTGTCGTCCTACCCGAAAACCTGCTCGAGTTGATTCAACTACCGACCCTAGCCACCGTGTACCACTTCAATGCACGGGTGGCGATGGACGCGGTGGGACTGGCATTTGTAGCAAGTGCCGGGACATTACTGTGCGCGACGGCGGTCTCGAACATGCACACAGGTCCGCGACCCCACTACGACCTGGAGCTTGTTGCCCAGGGCGTTGCGAATCCACTGTGCGGCGTGGTTGGAACCCTGCCCATGACAGGGGTTATCTCCCGAAGCACCGCCAACGTCCAGGCGGCAGCATCGACTCGGTACTCCGCCATTCTACACGCAGTCTGGGTTGGGCTCGTTGTGGTGTTGGTGCCCGACTTGTTGGCTGTGGTTCCCATGTCGAGCTTGGCTGCAGTCCTCGTACACATTGGGTTCAAGCTCATCAACGTCAAGGAAGTCCGCAAGCTCTTCCGCTACGGACGGGTAGTCAGCGCCATCTTCGTGGTGACCGTGGTTGGCGTGGTCGCGATTGAGTTGCCGACCGGCATCCTGATTGGCCTCGCAGTCTCGGCGGCATTGCTTCTGTATCGGATGTCACACGTCGAGTTCCACCTTCAAGAAGTCGGCGACCAGCATGAACTACACCTCATGGGTTCCGCTACCGTACCCGCCATCCCCCGCCTGGCCGAGGTCGTCGAAAATGTACCCAGCGGAAAAGAACTGCACATCTTCTTCGACGACCTCACGTTCATCGATCACTCCTGCTTGGACAGAATCGCATCCTTCAAGTCGAGCTACGAATCAGATGGTGGCAGGGTAATCATTGAGTGGAATCAGTGGGTTGCCCAGTACGAGCCCGGCCCAACATTAGCCGCTAAGGACGACGGTTTCTCTCGAATTTAAGAGTCCTCTTCACGCTGAGTCTACTGTGAATAGGGCGTGCACAATGCTATCCAGTAGCATGACTCGGAGCGAGACTCAGGCAAAGTACCTTCCTCCATGCACAGCCGGGCCCACACGAGCTACTCATTGGGAAGCGGCGCCGTCGAACGGCATCTGACTGGGTCTCCACCAAACTCGGCGCCTCGACCCTCCGGGCTCCAACCACAATTAGTTCTCCTCCGAAAACCCGGCTCGATGCACTGGGGAGGCGGGACATGGACCGACAGAGCGCCTACAATCTCGTCAGAAGCATCCGTCAGTTCCATGCCCTCTGCTGAAAACTCCCCGGCGTAGCAGTTCAGATAAAGGGCTGTAAACACGTCCTGAACGTCCGCAAAGGTGATGACCTCCGCGTCGGTCACCCCCTTAGGTTCGGCATCACACGCCGTCAGAATGAGCGCGCCGCCTAGCCAAAGAGTTCGCCCCACGTGGCTAGCGCACCATGTTGACGTAGCCGTCCACGTCACCGAAGGCGGCATCGTGGGGGTACGTCACGGTCAGACCACGCGTTCGTCCGTCGAGTCCATCGACCACGCAGGTGCTCAAGAGTAGGTCTACCTCGGGGGTTTCTAAGCTACGCGCTTCGCTCTGCGCGTTTTGAGCCTTCGTTCCGTTGGTACAAGACATCCCGTAAGCGGGCGTGAGCTTTTCGCGAATCCTGCACCGCGAGATTGCTCTGTGAAGCGAAGAACGGATGCCGGCATTTCGGTTCGCCGGTGAGCTGGAAGACCTGAATCGCGCACCCAAACGGACCCTTACGCAGCTGAACAGGTCTCTAAACAGGCGGGCTCACACCGGTCAGCTCGATGCTCAGATCCCAAAGGCGGCTCGCCTTTACCGGGTCTTTGCTGTCATCACTGGAGTCCACCTGGCGCGCGGGTCCCGAGGATTCTCCCCATTTGCCAGGTCCGAAGTACTGTCCGCTCTCAACATCGGGGTGGGTGGCCGCTAGCTCCGTCGGCCATGCCCCGGTCTCGGACGTGTTCATGAACAAGCGTAGGAAGGGGCTGGCGATAGTGATTGCCACCCCCATCAATCCTGTCATGTGTCGGCTGAGCTCTGTGTCGGCCCCACCCGGGTGTGCGGTCACCGCGCGTACCGTCGAGCCTTGTGCGCGCAGCTTACGATCCAGTTCGTACGTAAACAATAGGTTGGCGAGCTTCGATGCGTAGTACCGCGTGCGCGGGTGATACGCCTTTTCAGCGTGGATGTCGTCCCAGAACAGGTCGCCGTTGCCGAACTTGTGGCCAGCGCTCGAGATGTTCACGATACGCGCTTCGGGTGTCTCCAAGAGCTTCGGCAGCAAATGTCCGGTCAGGGCAAAGTGCCCGAGATGGTTCACGCCGAACTGCGACTCGAAGCCGTCCTTTGTCAGTGTCTTCGGGTTGAACATGATGCCCGCGTTGTTCACAAGTACGTCGAGCTTTGGCTCACGCAAGACCACTTGGGCGGCACGCTCGACCGAGGCTAGGTCGGCAAGATCAATCTCAACGAGCTCAACCTCAGACCCGGGGTGGGCGGATTGGATACGTTCAATTGCGTCTTTGCCCTTCTGAGCGCTTCGGCAACCCAGCAGCACACGAGCCCCTTTTGCAGCGATAGCCTTGGCGGCCTCGAACCCAATCCCGGTATTGGCGCCGGTGATGAAGAACGTCTTGCCCTGTTGGTCGGGGATGTCGCTGGCGGTGAAGTTGGTGATCATGGGGGTCCTCTGAAGGGGTGGTTCCACCCTAGCGAGGTCGCGAGCTCGCGCCGTTAGCAATCTGCGCCAAAGTATGGTCTACGCGCACTACAGGGGTGGCCGGTGTCGTTGATGGAAGAAACGGGCGCTAGGGTGCGTTCAACGGCGTCGCCAACTGACGACGTTGTAACTTGTTATTACTAGGACGTTGGCGGCGAAACTGGGCATGCCAAAGCGTCGGGTTTCTGGGACCCGTCTCTATTCAGCGAGCCAGAGTTCGATATTGCTCATTTTGAGACAACGGCGGACTTACCAGACTTCCAGCCGCAGCGGGCGACCTCGGACGGACGAACCTTCGGTCCGGTCAAACGAGCCAGAGCACCAACACTGAGCTACCAAGCCCAGATGAGCGTTTGGGTTCGGTCCCGGGCGTAATTATACCAACGCTAGCTACAACGGCATTGCGTAGGAACATCGCCTCACATGCGGTATGTTGAGCCGACCCTATCGACCACACCGGTCTCACTCGGAGCTCCTATGCGAACCGTCACACTCCTCTGCGCACTGTCGATGCCGCTAATCGCCACCGCAGTACCTCTGGAACTGACACACTCAGGCCGACTTCTGGATGTTCAAGGTAGCCCCTACGAAGGCTCACAGAACCTAGAGGTAGGACTCTTCGCCGCAGCCTCCGGAGGAACACCGATCTGGACATCGGGCATCACCTCCGTCCAATTCCAAAAGGGGTACTACACCACTGTGTTGGGGACGGATGGAGGCTTGGACGAGACCGTTCTCGATGGCTCTGACGCATGGATTCAACTGTCGTTCGATAGCCAGCCGCTACTACCTCGAACTCAGATCAGAAGTGTTCCCTACGCTATCCGCGCCCACGCACTCACCGATGGTCCCGTTGATGCGAGCAGCTTGGCGGTCAGCCGGTGGTCGACGGAAGCGGGAACCTCGCGCTCGACCTTCCTTACTCTCACGTGACGGGAGCTCCAACCTCCCTTCCGCCTAGTGGCCCAGCAGGTGGGGAGCTCAGCGGGTCTTTTCCAAACCCGACCATCGCCACTCATGCCGTCGGCTCCACCGAGCTGTCCAGCGACCCAGCTAGCCTCAACCAGGTCTCCGCAGGGGTGTTGACCATCTCGGGCAGTGGAAGCGACACGGCGGTCAACGTTGACGGCTGGCTCGTCTCAGACCGAATGAACGGGAGCAACGGCTACCGCGAGTTCACCACAGATATCCAAATGGCGCCCTCTACCGGTCCACTGACCTACACCTTGGTCGACATGCGCTGCAATGGCCACTGGGGCTCGTACTACGCCCAGATCGAGCTCGTAACCAGCTATTATCGGCCCGCGATTCGACGCTACGAGTACTTCTGTGGAAATGGAAACCACACCACTGGGGGAGTCCTGGTTGAGA
>JBLHSN010000402.1:0-5108 GCA_047626195.1 Myxococcota bacterium | reverse complement strand
CGATTGTAGGCGGTGATGGCATCTCCGCGCTCCAGCGCAGCCAGTCCAATTCCCGTTCCAATGAGCCCGGTTCCAATGATGGCATGTTTCATGAGGTCTCCAGCGGGGCACGAGGCAAAAGTTTGGGACGAGGGACGGCTTGGCGCCCGAGTTGGCGCCTTACCGAGTCGAGAGCGGTAGTGGCACTACGAGCTGCCCACGTAGGTGCCTTTTCTGCAAATTGAGTAGTGGTGATGACCCCATCCACCCAGTTGAGGAAAGCAGCGCTGTGTGACGGGATAACCGCTACGTCGTCGGTTGCCGGGTCTACACCAACGCGCTCGCCTGCTAGCGTCAGCCCGGTGCGAATCTGACCACCATCGAGGGAGATGACGCAAGCGACATCATTGCCGAAGAAGCGCATGGGTCGTTTCGGTAGGGCTTCGATGAGCATCTTCGCCAATGCCTCTTGGCTCGACAGGCCACGCTCGTACACTTCGGCAACCTCGAGAATATCGACCAGCTCTCGTGCCGCTTGAATGTGGGCCGCAAGCAATCGGTGTGGGAGGGCCTGGAGCCACGGGTGGGCCTCTGCAGCGCGGTCTAGCCGACTCCTATCTGCGGCCAGACGCTGTACGGCGGCGGTGTGATGAGCCAAGAATCGGGTAGCGCTGGCGTGACGGCGCTTGCGTTGGATGTCCCAGGTAGTCCCGCTGTTGCCGACGGATACGGACTCGTCGCCCAATGGAGCCACTCGGTCAGAACCGAGAAGTGACCACTGAACGTACAGGTCGTGGCTGGGTACGCTGCGGGTACCGAGTAGGGTGACGAGCACCTCGCGCACTTGGCTTGCCATGAATGGAGTCGGGGCGAGCATAGGCTCTAAAAGCAGCAAGTCCAGCGGGTCGAGCTGGTTTCGACCCGCCGTTGCGGCGGCAACTTTGAGGACATCAATGGCGTGGCGCCAGCGTCGGTCGCTTACGGGCCACTCGCGCTCTTGGGCCGTTGTCCACAAGGTCACCAGCGCATCTTGCATCGACTGGGGAACGGTGACGTTGGCCGCAGCATCACGAATGCTGTTGCGCTCACCTGCGGTCAGGCGGAGTGCTTCGGGAATCACCGGTGCTTTGACAGTACCGGTGGCCACCGCCAAGAAAGACTCACGTCCGGACAGTGGCGGCACGCTCAAGCGCACCAAGAAGCGGTCGAAGAGGGCGCCCAGACTGTCGTCAGAAGGCAGCTCATTGGAGGCACCAATCAGGCCAATCAGCGGGACGGGGTCGCGGTGTCGGCCATGGTGGAACACGCGCTCATTGACCAATGTCAGCAGACTATTGAGGATTGCACTATTCGCTTTGAAGATCTCGTCCAAGAAGGCGACGCTGGCTTGTGGCAGGTAGCCCGTAGTCAATCGGCGGTAGTCTTCTTCTTTGAGTCCGGGAATAGATACCGGACCAAACAACTCATCGGGGTTGGTGAACCGTGAGAGCAGGTACTCAAAATAGGTCTCGCCGCTGAAGCAATCGCACAGGGTGCGCGCGAGCATTGACTTTGCCGTGCCGGGGGGTCCCAATAACAGCACATGTCGCCCGCCTAGGAGGGCGAGCAGGCTGGCGCGAACGACGGCTCCGCGCTCGAGAAAGGCGTTGTCTAAGACGTCCAGCAGCGCGGTAATCTTCTGTGTAGTTGCGGGAGCGGTGCTGTTGTCGGATGGGGATGTGGGGTGAGATCCGGTTGGGATGAACACGCCCGCTGGTGGCGCTGTCGGTCCTTGCTCACGTGCGCCATCTACGACGGCTTGCGCATAGGCATCCCGGCGTCCGCGCAAGTCTTCGGGGACTCGAATGCTGCCAATCCATGCTGCGTAGCGAAGCGCCACATCCTCTAAGGAGGTGTCCGGTCGCGCGGTGAGGTGCCCCGACTCTGGATGCCACGCCAGAACATGCGACAGGGGAAGCCACCCAATCAGACCGGCAATGCGAGTGGTGTCTCTTTGGTCGGCCACAGCGTCCGTCAGCACGCTGGCGCCGGTGTTCCCATTGCTCTTTGCGACGGCAGCAGCAAGGGTTCGCACGACCACCGCGGGTCTACGGGGAAGACGTGGGCGGCCTTGCACCGCGGTCACACCGGAAATGTCTGGCCAGTCCGCCATGTGTTCAGCCCCTAAAAGTGTGGGGCACGCTAACGCGACGGCTGGTCACGGCGGGTGTGAATGGTAGAACGTAGCTGGAGGGACCATGAAGTCCGAATGGACAGACGATGTCGCGCGTCATTATGCGGAAACATTTGGTGAACACCCGTCGCACCCGATTGCAGTCGGCCTTGCAGAAGCGCTCGCTGACGACGTCGTTGTCGACGTTGGCTGCGGGACAGGCAACGTCCTTCGCTTGCTGTCGAAGACCGTCACACAGGGGCGCTTGGTGGGTGTGGATCCGTCGCTAGAGATGGTGCGACAAGCTGTTGCGCGCTCGGTGGGGCATGTTGCTCAGGGCCGCTTAGAGTTTGTCGAGGGCGCGGCCAACGCGCTTCCGCTCGCCGACCACTCGGTCACCCTGTTCATGGCCGTCCATACCGTGCATCACTGGGATGACGTGGGTGAAGGACTGGATGAGCTTCGCCGGGTCATCGCTCCAGGCGGTCGCTTGCTGGTTTGTTTCGAAGAGAACTACGGTAGCTTTTCCGCGGATCTATTCGCAGCTATGCTGTCCGATATGGGGTTCGTGGACCTCGATATTGGTGTGTACACAGTGGAAGAGGACGAAGAGCTACAGGTTGTCCGAGGGCGTCGTCCCCACTAGCCGTGAGCGGCGTCGGTCGGTGCCAGGCTACACTGCCGCATGATTTGGCTTGTCACCGCACTCCTCGCTGTTGCGTCTCCACCGGATACCGCTGACCTCGCGGGCGACGAGCGACGGGTCGTCGAGGTCGAGCCTGGAACAGCGGAAGACGTCGCCAAGCTGCTCCGGCTGATTCCGGGTGTTGAGGTCCTGCTCGCCGCCGACCCGCTCATTGAAGTTCGGGCCGCCGATGACATCCTACCTTGGCTGCGCTCCGCACCGGCGGTACGCACTGTTCGACCGGCAATGGCTCTGGAGTACTCCCTCGACTCGCAAGGCCCTGCGCAGATGGGCGCGGATGCGTGGCTGGACCTTGGGGTGACCGGTCAAGGCGTGACGGTGGCCATTGTCGATGTTGGCTTTCAAAACTGGGACGCGATGGCCGCTGCGGGGGAGGTGCCGGACAATGCCGTTGTCATGCGGGGCAATGATGCCTGTCTGTCGAGCAGCCGACACGGAACGGCGGTCGCTGAGATTGTCTACGAGATGGCACCGGACGTCACGTTCTTGCTCTACTGCGCGCAGACGGATCCCCAGTTCCTCGCAGCGATTCAACAGATTCGACAAGACGGCGTGGATGTTGTCAATGCGTCTGTGGGTCTACCGAATGCCTGGGCAGACGACGGGTCGAGTCCGTGGACGTCTGCGATTGAAGCGTCGATGTCTGAGGGCACGGTGTGGTCGGTGGCCGTCGGAAACTCGCTGAACAAGTGGTGGAGTGGCGTCGCAACCGATGCCGATGCCGACGGCCTGCTGGAGATGGATGGGCTCGAGGCCCTGCCAATGAACTCCAACGTGGGTCGCACAATCCTTCGGGTACGGTGGGATGAGCCGTTTGAGGGTGCGAGTGAGAATGTGGATGCAACGGTGATGGTGGACGGCCAACCTTGTGCGACCGGTGCGCGCGTGCAGGATGGGACCATCAGCCCGTGGGAACAGGTGGTGTGCACTGGAATGACGGGTGATGCCACATTGTCGTTGAGTTCGGTTAGCCCTGATGCTGGGGTTGGACGCCGTTTCTGGGTGTGGTCGCAATACGGTCTTCCACCGGCCTACCGACGCACAGCCGGAAGCCTGAATATTCCGGCAGACATGCGCGACGGTTTGGCTGTGGGCTCGGTGATTGTCAACACCACGAACCTCCCGCAAGCCCGCTCCGAAGGCCCTACGCAAGATGGTAGAATCAAGCCGGATCTGCTGGCGCCGACCAATGTGGCCAACGAGAGCTACACCTTCTTTGCCGGTACGAGTGCTGCCGCTCCGCATGTCGCCGGTGTCGCGGCATTGATGGTTGAAGACACCGAGCATCTGTGGAATCCGGTCGAGATTCGCCAGTGGATGCTCGACCAGAGCTTGGACCTTGGACCCACCGGTCCAGACAACCAGTACGGTTACGGATTGTTGTTGGTCGACGGTCTGCCATCGGCTGACAATGACACCGAGCCAGACACGGATGTGGACACCGAGCCAGACACGGAGGTGGACACCGAGCCAGATACGGAGGTGGACACCGAGCCAGACACGGAGGTGGACACCGAGCCAGACACGGAGGTGGACACCGAGCCGGACACGGAGCCGGACACCGAGCCGGACACCGAGCCAGACACGGAGGTGGACACCGAGCCAGACACGGAGGTGGACACCGAGCCAGACTCCGATAGCGACCCGGACGTCGACAGCGACAGCGACAGCGACAGCTACGATGATGCGGACACCGACGATGACGTCCAGCCAGACACGGAGCTGGAGCCCGATACCGACTCTGATTTTGGGAGCGATACGGACTCACAGAGCCCTGCAAACCAAGAAGGATGCAACTGCTCGACGACTCCGTCCGGATTCGGTTGGTTCCCGGCACTCTTCATCGGTGGCTTGCTCGCCTACCGGCGCTGCTCTAGTCGCGTTTGACCACGGATTGGGGGAGCGGCCACGAGCTGTATGCTCGGGTTGAGTCCGGTTTAGGGAAGAACCAGGCCCAGTCGTCAAACGGCCGACTGACCATGACGGTGAGGGTTGACCGTTCGCGGTTCTCAAAAACGCTGACCACGACGTGGGTCGGATGGGTGCCCTCGTCTTCCCCCAGGACTTGGAGTACGGCTGTGCGGGCCAGTTCTTCCCGATTCGTGCCAGGTTGAGCCATGACGACCGTTCGAGCACCGACCCACGCCGCCGCAGATGTCAGCTCACCTTGGTCGATGAACCGAATGTAGTCTACGACACCAATACTGATAGCAACGGCTCCAAGAGCAGCTCCTCCAATCAACATGCGCGAGAGAATTGTACTGGCATCAA
>JBLHSN010000401.1:0-5124 GCA_047626195.1 Myxococcota bacterium | reverse complement strand
GTCGATGCATTCACGGGCTGGTCCAACCATGCCATTTTCTTTGGCGGCGACTTTCACTTGGGCAACGGTCCAGACGAGCGCACGACCTACGGACCCACCATGAATAGCGTTGACCAGCACCGCGAAGATGCTTGGTTGTTATACGTCAGCTGCGAGCGCCAATACATCTGACGCCGAGGCGCGGACAGCGGCAACGAAGTCGCCGGCTACGACGTCGGCATTGGGAAGCATCCTGATAGGTCGACGCATCCATGTCCAAGATGCGGCCCGCGAATACCGCGTCTCCGAGAGGAGAAGGTAGACTGCTCATTCTCTGACGTCGAGGACTCCATGACCGAGCTGCCTGTACGAATCAACACCCCTGCGGGCCCGGTCGAGCTGATGCTGGAAGCTGAAGAGCGGGCGGTTCATGTGAGCGAGCTTGTGCCCCAAGCTCACAGGCTGACGGATGCGATGATGAAGGCCTCGGCAGACTTCGTTGAGGAACGGGGCTTCCCGGTCAGCTGTCGGGTGGGCTGTGCAGCCTGTTGCCGGCACTTGGTGGCCGTGACTCCCCTCGAGGCGTTCATTCTCGCGGATGCCGTGAACGCGCTCTCGGCCGAGGAGCAGGAGGGTGTGAAGACCCGAGCAGCGGGAGTCATTGAGCACCTCGAAGCCACGGGGTTAGCCAAGTCCATTCGGTCTGGATTGGTGGGAGAAGAAGGCAAAGCCGTGGTGAAGGCCTACTTTAAAGAACAGCTGGCCTGTCCGCTGCTCGTCGACGAAGTGTGCTCTGTGTACGAGGCTCGGCCCACCGGATGCCGGCAATTGGGCGTGGTTTCTGACCCGTCCCATTGCTCACAGCCGGACTCGACCCAGGTGCAGCGCGTTCCGGTGTTCGTAGACGTGCAACGCGCCCTCACCCGCATCTCCAGCTCGCTCTTTCCCGAGCATCCATCCCAGATTCCCTTGCCGCTGGCTATTGGATGGACCGAGCTGCATCCAGAGCTGAAGACGACCGGTGCACGCGGCATCGACCTGGTAAAGGGACTGCTTCAAGCCATCGGCTGAGCCCAGTCCGCAGGCCGCTAGCTGGCCAAGTAGTCGCCACCGCTGGTGGGGTAGCCACTGGGACAACTCCCCGCCTTCGCTATCGCGTGGCAAGAGGTGTCGGAGCTCGCCAGGCAGTCGGCACCGCTCGTTGAGGGCCGGCTGGTACTGCTGCCCACCTTGGCCACTGCGTAGCGGGCCGACGAGCTGGGATTTCAGAAGTCGCCGCGCGTCGACTGCCCGCCAGAGCAATTCCCGACCTCGGGCATGACCCAGGCAGACGGACACCTTGGGCCCGAGCTCGATGACCTGAAAGCCAGACAGTAAGCACCACTCAAGCTGTAGCCGCTGGCCCACGAGCAAACTCGCCACGCAGTACGAGCCGCTGGTGGAGTCCCCGCTCAGGCAGCTACCCACCTTCACAACGGCATGCCGAGCGGAGCTGCTAGGCGCGCTCAGAGCAGACAAGCGCTCGACGCCGGCTATGCCAGGCTCACCAGCTACCCACTCGGTTCAGGCGGCTGTGAGACCTCGGGCACCGGACCGGGCAACGATGCGCTGTCCGCCTTCGAATGGCTTCCGCTCGCCGACATGAAAGAGGTCGACGCGTCGGACCTCGAGAAGAAGTCCGAGTACCTGCTCGCATAGCAAGAGGGTAATGGTCGCTTTGCGAACAGCGCCGTGAGCGTCCACGCCTACAAGGCCAACCTGCTCGTCGAGCGCACCGCCCTTGCCGTTTTGGCGCGGATGTAGGCCGGTGCAGACCGCAGTACGTACGCCCCTTCCGCAGAGTGGCCCGTCAATAACCGCCGCGGCACAGGCACGTGAGGGGCGACCTCTTCCGACCGACGCAGGTATTCAACACCTCACCGGTACGGGTCCGCCGACAGCACGCCGTCCACCACGTCGACCACGGTGTAGCCATCCGTCGGCCAGTCGCTAAGGTCGAATGTATCGCCCGGAGACAGGCGCCACACCTTGAAGCCTCGATACGTCAGTGGCTTATTGCGGAGACACACCTCGGGCTTGCCGTCCGCGATGACGACGTAGCTGTCCGCTATACCCATCACCGTCGCTACACCATTGCGGCCAATGAACACGGACGATGCCTCGTCTGCCGCCACACCTATCGCAAGGTTTGTACGGCCGTCGGCGAGCTGACGAGACAGGAAGACCATCAGGCGACCCATGCGGTCACGGGCGACGAAGTGCGTATCCGTGACGACCCCAGCGAGTACAGGCCAATGGAAGTGGTCATAGCTGAAGGTGACACTGCGGTCATACGGGTCGGCGAGTACCACCGCTGAGACCGCGCTACCTACGCAGCCATCGTAGACGGTCGGGGCTTGGATAGCCATGCCAGCGCTGGTTCCCCCCACCCCACCGCCGCGGGCGACGACGGACGCCACTGCGTCGCGCACCACGCCGCCAAAGAGGGTCGTGTAGGTGCACTGGTCGCCGCCAGCAAAGAACACGACCTCGGCGGCGCGCACCGAATCGACCACCTTGGATGCGTCTCTGGCGCGGGTAACCACGATGGTCTCCACAGAGTCAACGCCTGCCATCGCAGCCACAAAATCGTTGTACCCGTCGGCTCCGCTAGTGCGCAGGACGACCACATCCACCGATGCAGCGCAGTCCGTACACCCGCGAGCCCCGTCGATCAGTGCCTGGAAGGCTTCGGCCACGTCCGCGCCTCCCCCGCCGAGGTCGAACACGGGTCCCGACAGCGGCGGGTCGACGTCTGCAGCATCCCCCGTCAGAAACCGGGTGACAGTCGCTTCAGCGGGAGAGACCCCAAGAACAAACAACGCGGCAGTAATCGCAAGCATGCCACAGCTCTATGTCGCCTCACGTCCTTCTGCAGCTAGACGAACGGCGGCTTGATGCTCGAATCAGCGGTGAGCCAAGCGGGTGAGGTAAACCCCTTGCTCGCACGGAACTCGGGGTTCCACAGCTGGCTCTGGTAGCGGCTTCCGTGGTCACACAGGATAGTCACGATGGTGTGGCCCGGGCCCATCTGCTCAGCCAATTGCACGGCACCCGCAACATTTAGGCCGGCAGAACCGCCAAGCATCAGGCCCTCGTTGGTAGCCAAGTCGTCGCAGATTGCCACCGCGTCTACGTCTGGGATGCGGAAGGATAGGTCCACCAGCGCACCGTCGATGTTGCCGGTCACTCGACCCTGTCCGATGCCCTGGGTGATGCTTCCGCCAGGCACATCCACTTCCAGCTCTCCCCGAGTGAACCACGCGTGCATCTTGGCGCCGAAGGGGTCGGCCAGAGCCACGGTGACCTCAGGACGGACGCTCTTGAGGAACATACTTGTTCCGGTCATGGTGCCGCCGGTTCCAATGGCACAGACAAAGCCATCGACTCGGCCATTTGTCTGCGCCCAGATCTCAGGACCGGTGCCTTCGATGTGCGCCTGGCGATTCGCGGTGTTGTCCCACTGATTGGCGTAGAACGCGCCCAGCTTGTGTGCGAGACGCTCTGCTACGTGAACGTAGTTATTCGGATTCGCAAACGGCACGGCGGGCACCTGGACAAGCTCGGCTCCGAACAGCCGCAGCATGTCTTTTTTCTCTTGGGTCTGGGTCTCGGGAATCACAATGACCACGCGGTAGCCGCGCGCGCGCCCCACCATGGCGAGGCCGATGCCAGTGTTCCCAGCCGTCCCCTCGACCACCGTCCCGCCAGGCTTGAGCAGTCCCCGCTTCTCGGCGTCGAGAATCATAAACTTGGCGGCGCGGTCCTTGACCGACATGCCAGGATTTAACCACTCCGCCTTGCCCAAAATGGTGCACCCGGTGCGCTCCGATACACCGCGCAGCTTGATGAGCGGTGTATTTCCGATGGCGTCTACGACGTCTGCGTACGAGCTCATGAACTCTCCTGTTCGTTGTTTTCTTGCTGGTCGGGGCGAAAAAAGACCCGGGAATTCGGGGCGACACTTCGCGTGAGCCAGACATTTCCGCCGATCAGCGACCCTTGGCCAATCACGGTTTCCCCGCCCAATATAGTGGACCCAGCATACACTGTGACCCTATTCTCGAGCGTCGGATGGCGCTTTTCGACATGCCGACGGCGCCGTTCAACATCTCCCCGTACGAAGTGCGCGCCCAAGGTCACGCCCTGGTAAAGCTTCACGTCATCTCCAATGACCGTTGTGTTGCCGATGACGACTCCGGTCCCATGGTCGATGAAGAAGCGCTTGCCAATCACTGCACCCGGATTGATGTCGATGCCGGTTCGGGTGTGTGCGTGCTCGGTAAGGATGCGCGGCAGCATCGGGATGTCGGCGTTGTACAGCACATGAGCGAGGCGGTACGCTGTGATGGCGAACACACTTGGGTAGGAGAACACCACGTCTTCGAGGCTCTCAGCGGAGGGGTCATTCGCAAATGCCGCTTCCACATCTCCGCGCAGTACCTCGCGAATATGCGGCAACTCTCCCAGGAAGTGACGCACTTTCTGCTTGCACCACTCATCACAGCGACGGTCGGCATTTGGCTGACCGCGGTCCGTCCAAGCGGTGGCCCGTGAGATCTGCGTACACAGAATCTCCGAGGCCGGAAGCAGGTGCTCCGCCAGCGACATCCGAAGCGTCTCTCGCGACAGCTGCCGCGTGCTGAAGTACCCGAGATACAGCACATTGAGAAGGTGTTTGAAGGCTTCGACGACAGCGCGCCGATTCGGCAACGCGTGGGTCTCTAGGCTGTTGAGCGGGGTGTCGTCGGCGTAGCTATCGACGAGGGCATCGAGAACGCTCTCGAGGGACGAGTGGGTCATGCGAGCTCGGATCGGTCGGTGGGGCGTATACAGGTAGGCGCCGCCAACGTAGCGGCATCGGTCCATAACGGCACCCAACGCTCACAACCGATGACGATTTGCAGCGCTGTTCCACGGCTCTTCGCCACTACTGCTCGGCGTCACCACAGCCGTCCCAAAACAAAGCGTGAGCATCGCGTCTTCCCCAAGCACTGAAGCCGCAGACTGTTGCCGCGGCAGGCCACAGCGACCGCACATCCACGCCTCGGCGAACACAACATGCACAACTCTGACATCAAAAAGTATGGAGGTCAGTCTCCGTAG
>JBLHSN010000400.1:0-5144 GCA_047626195.1 Myxococcota bacterium | reverse complement strand
CATCCGCTGCCGCGCGTACGACAGCGCATCTTGGTAGCAAATCTCGGCAATCGCGCAGCCTTGTGCAGCCAAAGCTAGGCGCTCGCCCTCGAAGGTGCGCATGAGCTGCACAAAGCCGGTTCCTTCCACTCCTAGTCGGTTGCCGAGAGGGACTCTGAGGTCGTCGAAGGATAGCTCGGCGGTGTCGGAGGCCCGCCAGCCTGTCTTCTTGAGCGCCTTGCTGACGGAAAATCCGGGTCGGTCTGTCTCGACGACGAAGAAGGTCAATCCGCCGTGACGGTCGTCGCTGGTCCGAGCGAGAACGGTGACCTGGTCGGCATGAATGCCCGAAGTAATAAATGTCTTACTGCCGTTGATAACGTAGTCGTCACCGTCTCGAACGGCTCGTGTTCGCAGGCCTGCGACATCGCTTCCGGCGGCCGGTTCGGTGATGCCGAGCGCTGCTACTCGCTCGCCGCTCGTCACAGGGCGGACCCAGCGTTCTTGTTGTTCCGAAGTGCCAAGATGAACAATGGCGGGCAGAGCAATCTCTAGGGACCCGAGACCACTCAACAAGCCTCCACTGCCGCAGCGCATGACCTCTTCCGTCCACACCAGGGCATGCAGCGCATCACCGCCACAACCACCGAGATCTGCTGGGAGGGTTGGGCCGAGCATCCCTGCGTCACCGGCCTGCTTCCAGATGTCTTTGGGGGTGAACTCGTCCTCCTCCCACTGCTGGATGCCCGGAATCAGAACGGACTCGGTGAAGCGCCTGCACATTGCACGAAAGGCATCGTGTTCATCGGTCAGGTAGCGATCGGTCAGTGAGGTGAGTGGGCTCGTCATCACGGTCTCCAGTGCTCCAGCGTACCCCACAACAAACAACGCGCCGCTCTCAAGCAGAGAGCGACGCGCAGTCACCAGACGAAGGGTAGCGAACTACGCGTCTGGGTTCTCGAACACTGCAGCTGCACCCATGCCACCACCGATGCACATCGACACCACGCCGTATTTGACGTTCTGACGCTTCATTTCGTACAGCAGCGTTGCGGTGAGCTTAGCGCCAGTACAGCCGAGGGGGTGACCCAGGGCGATAGCACCGCCGTTCGGGTTGACCTTGGCCATGTCGAGGCCCAGCTCGCGGGCGCAGTAGACAGCTTGGCTCGCAAAGGCTTCGTTGATCTCGAACAAGCCAATGTCCTCAATCTTCAGACCGGCAGCTTCGACAGCCTTCGGAATGGCGTAGCGCGGGCCAACACCCATGATTTCAGGGTCTACACCCACAACCTGGTAGCTCTTGAGCAGTCCAAGAACAGGTAGGTTGTGCTCTTTGGCGTAGTCGGCGTCCGCAATGACCACGGCGGCAGCGCCGTCGCTCATCTGCGAGCTGTTGCCAGCGGTGACCGAGCCACCCGCCTTGAAGACGGGACGGAGCTTACCCAGACCTTCCATGGTCGAGCTGGCACGTGGGCCCTCATCGGTATCCATGGTGATGGCATGCCAAGCGCCATCCTTAAACACGCGGGTCTCAACGGCGAAGATTTCGTCCTTGAAGGTGCCATCGGCGATGGCCCTGGCAGCGCGGAGGTTTGACTCCAGCGCGAAGGCATCTTGGTCTTCGCGAGACACGTTGAGGCGGCTGGCAACATTCTCGGCGGTAATGCCCATTGGCGTGTACGCTGCGGGGCGCTCAGCCATGAGCTCTGGGTTCGGCGAGGGCTTCTGCCCACCCATAGCGATCTGAGTCATGGACTCAACGCCACCAGCAACCACAACCTTCTGCCAACCGGCCATGATGCTTGCGGCACCTTGGGCGATGGACTGCAAGCCGGAGCTACAGAAACGGTTGATGGTCAGGCCGGGAACGGAGTCGGGAAGACCCGCGTACATTCCGGCGATGCGAGCGATATTCATGCCCTGTTCGGCTTCCGGCGTGGCGGTACCGACGATCAGGTCATCAATGTCGTCCGGGTTGACCCCACTGCGGCGGACCACTTCCTTGACGGTGAGGCCAATGAGGGTGTCTGGGCGAGTATCCTTGAAGCTTCCGCGCTTGGCTTTGCCAATGGCAGTACGCGCGGCGCTGACGATTACGACGTCACTCATGATGGATTCCTGGTTCTAGAAAAGTTGGAAATCGTGGAGAGAGGCCGGCAGAAGTGCCTGGCCTCCGTGCGTTGCGAACTAATTGCGGAGGGGACGGCCCTTCTGGAGCATGTGGGTCATGCGGGCTTGGCTCTTGGCTTCACCGGCGAGCGACAGGAAGGCCTCGCGCTCGACGTCGAGCAGCTGCTGCTCCGTGACCCAAGAGTTGCTCGGAATGTCGCCACCGGTCAGGACGTACGCCAGCTTGGCGCCAACAGTTACGTCGTGGTCTGTGGCAAAGCCACCCTTGTGCATCTGGTCGAGGAAGGCCTCGATAGCGGCAGCGCCGCTGGGTCCAGGGAGCTTGACGGTGCGCTTGGCTGGGGCCTTGTAGCCACCAGCGACCAATCCGAGAGCCGTCTGCTTGGCGTCATGGATGAGCGCGTCAATGTCCAAGGTGAGCACGTCTGTTGGGCGCAAGAAGCCCATCTGACGGGCTTCTTCGGCACTGGTGGCAATCTTTGCCATGCCAATGTGCTCAAAGACCTTTTGGACGTAGGGGTTCGGGTCATAGGCGACGCCCGTGGGGATGTCTCCCAGGTAGCGAACAACCATTTCCTTACAGCCACCGGCTCCTGGAATGAGGCCGACACCGGCTTCAACAAGGCCCATGTACAGCTCGCCGTTTGCACGGGTTGCCGCTGAATGCATGGCGATTTCAGCGCCGCCGCCGAGCGTCAGGCCGTAAGGAGCCGTGACCACTGGAGCGTTGCTGTACTTCGCGCGCTGCATCAGGTTTTGCAGGCGTGCGACCTGTGCTTCCATGGCATCCCATTCGCCCTGCATGGCGCCCATGAGAATCATCAGCACGTTGGCGCCGGCACAGAATGCCTTGCCGTCTTGGTTGCCAACTACAAGGCCAGCGAACTCGCCAGCATCGAGCTGGTCCAGTGCGTATTCGTAGGTGTCGATGATTTGCTCATCGATGGCGTTCATCTTGCTGTGGAACTCGAGCAGCAGGACGTTGTCGCCAATGTCGTGCAGGCTGGCAGACGGGTTGGTCTTGAGCGGTGACTTGGCGGCGCGGGCGTCATCCACGATAAAGTGGTCAGCTGGGCGGGGGACAGTGACAATCTTGCCGTCGCGTCCGTAGTAGGTCATCGCGCCAGCGTCGTTGCGGGCGTAGAACGACTCCCGTCCACTAGCGACCATGTCCTTGACCCAGCTCGGCACCGTGCGGCCTTCGGTTTCCATTTTCTCGATGGACTTGGCAACGCCGATGGCGTCCCAGGTCTCGAAGGGACCGAGGTCCCAGCCGAAGCCCCACTTCATTCCACGGTCGAGGTTGACGATGTCGTCAGCAATCTCAGGAATGCGGTTGGCGCTGTAGATGAGGGTGTCCACGGTGACCTTCCAGGCGATTTGGCTCGCCTTGTCGTCGCCGTACACAATGGCCGCAATCTTCTCAGCCGAAGTGTCTTTGCCGCGGGCCTTGCCGATGCTCGGGAACCGGGTCTTCTCTTGGGCTTCGTAGTCGCCGGTTGCCGGGTTGAGGGCCAGGATGGCGGTCTTGCCATTGACCTTGGTCTTCTTGTAGAAGCCAACGCCGGCCTTCTCGCCAGTAGCACCGGCTGCAACCAAGGCTTTGATGTAGTCGGGCGGCACGAAGCGGTCGCGCTCTTCGTCGTCCAGTGCACCTTCGTACACGTTTTCGAAGGTGTGTACCAGGGTGTCGATGCCGACAACATCGCCCGTACGGAACACGGCCGACTTGGCGCGGCCCATAGCAGCGCCGAAGATAGAGTCCACCTCGGTGATGTTGAGCCCGACGTCATCCATGTGGTGAAGGACGCTGGAGATGCCGTACAAGCCGATTCGGTTGGCGACGAAGTTCGGCGTATCCTTGCCCCAGACGATACCCTTGCCAAGGGCCTTGGCGCCGAACTCTGCAACGGCGTTTGCTGCATCTTGGCTGGTTGTCGGACCCGTCACCAACTCCAACAGGCGCATGTAGCGCACGGGGTTGAAGAAGTGGGTGATGAGGAAGCGCGACTTCATGTCGTCCGACATGTCGCTCGTCAGGTCCGACAGCGGAATGCCGGAGGTGTTGGACGACAAGATGGCGTGTGCCGGTGCGTGGTCTGCGACCCACTTGTACATCTTGTGCTTGATGTCCAAGCGCTCAACGACGACCTCGATGACCCAGTCACAGTCTGCGAGCAGGTCGGCGTGGTCTTCGTAGTTGGCCGGCGTGATCCGAGCGGAAGCTGCGGTGTCGAAGAAGCTTGCAGGCTTGCTCTTCTTGGCGGCTGCAATGGCGTCAATCGCGTACTTAGTACGGGCCTTAGCGTCGCCAGCAGGCGCGTCCTTAGGAACGATGTCGTACAACACGCTGTCAACTCCAGCGTTCGCGAGGTGGGCGGCAATGCCAGTGCCCATGATGCCTGCGCCAAGAACTGCGACACGGCGAATCGGTCGGGACATAGTCCATTCTCCGGGGGTGCGCGCGCTCGTTAGAACGCGCTGGATAACAAGGCCCGAGCGGTATCCCAACGGACTGCTGGCGTCACTGAATGATGGTTCATTCATTGTCACGTTCGATGAACCGACGACACAAGTCGTCCGTTAGGCCAAATTTACGAAACGGGGACCGAGATGCATCGCCGAGCGCAACTCTCCGGCCGCAACTAACCCAGTTGATAAAGCGGATATGGTCACAATCGCGCAGGAGTGAACGATGCGGTTTGGGTTGATTGCTCTCGTGCGTCTCGGAAGCTGCACCTTGTTTCAAAGATGCGGCTCCGCGGGCGTCCACTGGCTTGGTATTCCGAGACGGCACTGTTCAGACGCGGGTGTGGGACGATTGCTTTGAAGGCGTTCTGCAGCTTCAGCGTGAAGGAGAGTTCTTGGAAGAAGGCATCTTCGCCGTGAAGCGTGTCGGAGGCGGTCGTTTTAGAGGGACATCCTCAGCGACTCGGGCGGGCAGAGCTACTTCGTAGAGGAGTTCGATACCGTCTGGGAGGGTCCGGACTTAGTGGAGTCCATGCGATGGTGAGCTGTCGCGGCGCGACACCTAG
>JBLHSN010000399.1:0-5154 GCA_047626195.1 Myxococcota bacterium | reverse complement strand
CAGGCCGAGCTGCTTCATCGTTCACTAAAGCACGCTCCGTCGGTACACTTGGTACAGGCGCTTGCCGTGCATCTGGTGCAGACATCAGGATGGAGCTACGACATTGCCAAATGCAATCAGATCAGCAACGTCATTCAAGATGTGTCGGCGCATGTCGGAACCTCTGAAGCCCAACAATTCGCACAGCTCGCAGCCGCAGGTGCAGCATGGATGAACGCTCGGCCCGCTGAGATTCAAGTCCATGTGGAGAACGCCGCCGCGTCTCTCACCGCAACCGGAAATCCCCACCCATGGCTGCGAAGCACGGTTGGCATTCTTGAGACGGTGGCCTTGGCACGAACCGGACAGTTCTCAGAGCTTCGCCAGTCCGTTCCACGCCACCTTGCCGAAGCTACCTCTCGCCAAGACCGATACTCGTCATGCCAAGTCCGTATTCACGGAGGCGTCTGGGTAGACCTGTGCGAAGACCACATTGAAGCCGCATGCTCCAACATCGACTTTGCACTCGTCCCCTGGCGTACGTTAGGCGTCACAATTCTGACATTCTTCGCCTTGTTACGCCACATAGACATTGACTTGTATGCCGACGAGGCCGTCCAAGCGTGGGACCGCTTGGCGCGCGCCAGAAGACAGCTTTCTATGAAACCCATGTTCTCACTCGACGCACACCGCATGCTTGCCGACGTCGCTCAAGCGCGAATCTGCGTCGCACTTGTGCAATCCGGTCACCCCATGGCGAACCGGAGGGCCCAGGCAGCCCTTCGGCAACTCGTCAAGTGGGACGCCCAGTGGGTCCGCGCCCATCGCTATGCACTGCTTGCTGCCACGACCAAAGACGCAGCCCAAGCCGCCCAACATGCCAGCAACGCCCGAGACGCGTTCGAGAGCCTAGGCTCGTCTGCCGAAGCGTGGGCCGTTACCCGTCGGTACCTATCGGGCGTTCGAGAGTACCCAGGTGTGCGCAACTCCACCCGCATGGCTCAACTGCTGATTGGGGCATCCTCGTAGAGCCTCCTCAGTCCGCGCCCAGCATTCATTCTCTATGACGCTCGCCGAACGACGACGCACTCATAGTCATTGTTGAAAGCCGCTTTCACGTTCATGGGTACGTACGTTGACAGTGCTGTCGATCACCCGATTGGAGGACACCGACGCGTCTCACCGCGCGATACGAAACCCGTGTTTAAACCGTGGAATTCTCGCCTCGAGTCCTAGTTGAAGGTCCCAGCCACGGCCACAATTTCAGACCCATAACGGTCAACCACCATCTCTCTAGCCCCAGGTTCGACAGCACATGACCAAGCGCCACAAAGTATTCGTCTCGTATCACCACGCCATCGACCAGCAGTATCGCAATGACTTCGAGACACTGCTGACAGCTACGAATGACGTCATGGTGAGTCACTCCGTAAACATCGGAGACATTGACCCCCAGCTAAAGACTGAGACGGTTCGTCAGAAAATCCGGGATGAGTACCTGCGGGACTCAACGGTCACGGTAGTTCTCATTGGAACCCAGACCTGGCAGCGCAAGCACGTTGACTGGGAAATCGCGTCTAGCGTCCGCCATACGGACCTCAATCCCAGATCGGGCCTGCTCGGAATACTCCTTCCCACCTACCCAACGCGGAAGACCTTCATTCCGCACACCATCCCTCCGCGCCTGTGGGACAACGTCGAGAAGGAATACGCGGAGGTGATCTCTTGGTCGACGGATTCCCCAGTCTTGCAAGACGCCATTCATCGCGCCTTCAAGCGCCGGTCCACCCACACCCCAACAAGCAGTCGCACACTGTTCACCAACAACCGCACCGGCACCCAATGGACCGGGTGAGGCACCAGGTGTCCGTTCAAAACCATCGAGTCTTCATCAGCCACCGGCATGCCTACCACTAGGACTTTGACATCCTGTTCCTCCGTTTACAGCAAGCAGGATTTGACGCGGTGGACACATCGGTCGCCCTTCACGACCGATTCGAGCACAAGTCCGAGCGGTGGTTGAAGCGCGAGATTGGCCAACGAATAAAGAACGCAGATGTCGTCCTAATTTTCGGCAACATGGCCATCACGAATAGTGAGTGGTGCGTTTGGGAACTGAACCAAGCCATCAAACATCGCCAGAATATTCTCGTGGTACGCCCAACGCAATACTCCGGAAACACCCCGCGGCGGGTCTTGGCTGCCGACAACATGGGCGGTCCCGCGACCAACGCGGATACCATTCTCCGCCGACTAGAGTCGCTTCTTAGGGTGCGTCTCAAAATTGGCGCTCCAGGTTTCGGTGTCGAGGCGCCGCGAGGGTAAGGCTGCGAAACCGAAGGGACTACCTTTCATTTTGAGGGGTGAGCAACACCGCCATCGTGGATGCATCGGCGCTGAAAAAGAGCGTTTATTTTGAGACGTGCCCGTATCTAGGCCTGAACATGTTTTTCAAGACGATGCAGTAGCAGTCACCCGGATGTTGGACGCCTGCCCTGCAACCTATCCAACAGTTGGCCAACCAGTCCGTCGTACTTCTTGTCGATGTCAATGACGTGGGCGGCAGCGTGCCCGTTCGTTGCGATTTCCTCCAACCACGCCGAATGAAGGGTGTACGGCCACTTCAGCGCATCGGCATCAAACTCGGCGATGGGGCCTACAGCGAGATTGTCCGCCGAGAACAGCAGGATGCGTCGAAATGGCTCGGTCTGCGTAAACACCACACATCCCAGGTACCCCGCACTCTCTAGATCGCTGCTCGGGATGAACTGCGGTGTGCACGTTGTCCAGCCCATTGGGGCCTGCCAGGCGTCGGTGATGGTGACTTCATCCGACTGTACGTCGGCTCGAAATACGGACGCCGGCGTTCCCGTCTTCATCGCCTTCACCCAGTCTTCTTCCGAAACCAATCGGTCTTTGTGGGGTGGGTCCAAGAAGTATAGATGGCGCGCCCGCTTGCTGACAATGTGCGGCACCAAACCAGATGTCGTCCAGAAGGTTCGTTCAATGCTGCCCGAGTCGGCGGGTCCCGGGTTCCCCACGGCGCAGCCAAGCCCCACTCCCCACAACAATACGGACTTACCCGCTGGAGTCGGTTGGGCAGTGACCTGGCTGACACACTCTGCGTTGGCAGAATTCCGCGATACCTCAATTCGGTTCAGTGCAATCGGCGAGACATCCGTAGGGCCACAGAACAAACCGTGCAGCGCATCGGCAATCGAGCCGCCTGTGACAGCGTCATAGTCGACGTCATCCAGAAACTCGGCTGGGTCCATGCCGTTGCTGTGCGCGCAGAGCAAATCTACACTGTGAGAGTCGTCGTACTTCGCGAAGAAATGCACCGCCCCATACTTGAGTTCTGTGGCAATGACCTCCACACTCGACACGCCACCGACCAGGGCCGCTCGTGGGACCAAGTAGACGGGTGAGGTGTCTGGCTGGCGACCACTGAGCCGGTCCCGCAGCCAACGCCGTGCCATCTTGTGCTTGCCCTCTTCACTCGAAATTATGAAGTCCAACTCGAACTTAAAGGAGGTATCGACCACCACCACATACCGCTTGGTGACTGCAATTTGATGAATGCTACCCCGGATTCGAAGCGGCTTACCATTGTGCGTCAGCCGATAGGTCTGGTGCGTGCCAGAGCGGTACGCATGCAGGCTGACAAACCGTTCCGGTGGCTGTTGCCACAGTTCTTTGAGGAACCGAAGGCCTTTGAACAGCAGGCGGAAGGCCGCTCGCAGATACCAGCCAACCCAGTCTGCGCGTTCATCCCAACCAAGGACCTGACCGGTCATCAAATCGAAGGACGCCCCCGACTTTTGTAGCAGGCGCTCCGCCTCATAAGGGCCTTCCCCTGCCAAAGGCGGACCACGCTGGTCATCGGGTTCTGACGCATCAATCCACGTCCACTTCGGCGGGGCCACGCCTCGGATACCGGATTCCGTACTGTCTTCAACGAGTCCAGGAACGCCACGCGCCAAGATCTTGTCGACCGGTAGGGTTGACCTTCCCCCGTTGAGTTGAAGAACACCGTTGTCCTTACGCAGGCCGAGTCGCTCAAATAGATGCGCTATCGGCCCCATCATATCCGTGAGGTCTCTGGCGTAGTTCACCGCAAATAGGTCGCCATTGGTTGGGTCGTAAGCAGGATGTGCGCCCGACATGAACTGCGGAAAGGGCCGAAGGTGCGCGAGCTGGCCAATCCACTCTTTCGTGGGCGAGATGGGTCCGAACGTAGCCAGTGTCTCTGGGTCAATGCAATGCGGCCGACCGGAGTCGTAGCAGGCCAGGAGCACTGGTGGAGCCCCAACGTTGGCAGCCCACGGAACAATTGCAGTATTCGACATGTCTCGCGTGCCAAGGTCGAGCATGGAACCCCGGCTGATTCCCATTTGCTGGAACCGGATCGTCTCAAACTCGTCGTCCGACGCCGCAAGCTGGTCTGCCCGGAACGATAGATTCTCAACAACTTTGGAGTGAGCGGTCACGGCACCTTCGTGCATTCGAAGCTTGTAGATAACGCCTTCACCATTCAAGAATGGCGTTGTCCGACTGGCCTTGATGGCTCCATCCGATGGCGTACCCACCGCAGCAATGACAAACCAAAAGCCATCGATGTCGGACGGGAGATTTCCGCTGATCAGGCGGAGCTCCAACGTGTGCTCATCAATGCGAGCTCCACGGAGTGCTTGGGGTGGGAAGCTCTGCATGACCTACCTCTACTTGGTCGACGTACTGTACAGGGTATCTGTGGGTAAACCCAAATATACAGTCGAAAAACACAGTTTTCCCAGACGCGGTACCAGAGCGAAATCCAGACGACTACGTCAGCGACCTGTTTAAAGCGCCGAACATTTGATTTCGGTAGAGCATGCTCCGGGTATCGGCTGGCGAATCAGCCAATCACCAGACGGAACTTTTCATGACCATACAGTAGGTAGTTCGCCCAATCGGAGCTGCCGGACTCGAACAGTGCCCTGCGCCCAGCAAGCACGGCCTTCCCCAGTTCGCACCCCTTAGCGAGCTCACCGTAGACCACCTCTGCGAACACAGCTGCGCCAGTGTCTGACACGGTCCAGAAGGTACCCAGGTAGGCGTCCACGCCAGCCATCAGGAAAAACTCAGCAAATGCCTCCGCGTTAAGATCAGACCGCTGGGCGCTACGAAAGCGGC
>JBLHSN010000398.1:0-5170 GCA_047626195.1 Myxococcota bacterium | reverse complement strand
CCCACATTCGCGCAGACCAAGCGTGTATCGTAGCTGATCTCTCCGTACTCGGAGCCGTCGCTTGGGTCGACGCCAGACAGAGACAAGGTCACCCCGACTTGGGGGTCGACCAAGCCAGTCACTCGAGCGCGAAGCGGCGTGTACGGAGCCCCACCCTGTGGGGGTGTGGCGGCGACTAAATCGTCACCGTCCATCCATTCATCGAAGCCTAGACCCGCAGGCACAACCTGCACCGACGGGTCCTCATTCGACTCGCACGGTACTTCGGGAGACGTGGTGCACCCTGCGGACATCCCTCCCAAGAGGAATGCACCAACGATGAGTAGACCCCGTGTCATGCGCGACGCCGACGCAAGCCGAGCAGCAACAGACCGACGGTCCACAATCCAGCCAAGCTGCCACCGGAGTTGCACGCACAGCCAGGACGGTCGAACTGACGGGCACGCTCCGCAGCAATATCGCTGAAGTCGAACAGGACTTCGCCCTCACCTGTTGCTGAGAGGTCCTCAATCACGAGGGCTGCGGGGGTGGTGAGGTCGCCCATAAGGTCGTACTCGGTCTCATCGTTTTCCCACATCCAGCTGGCGGCGGGCAGGCGAATGCGTCGACCATCGGCAAGCTCCAACACGCGCTCGCCATTGTCCCAGCCCTCACCGAGCCCGCAGTGGGTGATAAGCTGAGCGATATGGATGTTGCTGACCCGTTGCTCCATGTCGGTATTGAAGACGAACATCGGGTCGACCGTCATCTCGCTCGCATCCATTGAGCTCGTCAGACGCGTGACGTGGTCGAAGCTGGCGAAGAGCTCTTCAGCAAGACGTAGACCGTCAATAAAGCTGACCTCAAACTGGGCGGCGGCCCCGTCCGCGTCGAAGGGGCCTTGCGGTAGGTATTCGGAGTAGCACTCCAGACAGTCGTAGAAGTTTCCAGGTGTGAGTCCCTGTTCGGCGAGTTCATCGGGAAACGGCACAACGTCCATGAGGGCGTCCAACAGCGACGCGGACGGTGGGAAGCCGAGGCCAAACACCATTTGAACAAACTCTGCAGCACTGGAGGCATCACGCAGACTCTCTAGGTTCACCTGTCCTTCTTGCCACAGAGTGCCGCGCAGGTTGGCGGTGGTGCCGGAGTAGTCCGTAGCGAAGGCCTGCCCACCCGCTTCATCAGCGGCCAGAGAGATGACGTCCTTGTAGTTTGACCCACCTGTAAACCAGTCAATGGCGGACTCGTTGATTTGAACATGCAGGTAGTTATCCGGAACCGCGCGGGCTTCTCCGAGTACGTACACCTCAATCGGCATGTCCGGCGTGGCAGCGATGGAGGTCAGCTGAATCGGTACCGAAGCACTGGTCGACGGGTACGTCATGGCCAGGGGTGCCAAATCACCGGTGTCGTTGCCTGCAGAGAGTTTCAACGCAACAAAGTACTGTCCGCTGGCGATGTACGGCGCAAGAACCGGCTCGAGGTTCGACGGCAAGTCATAGCCCGCCTCATTGAGCCAGGTCAGCAGCTCGGAAGACGACTCGGCGCGCAAGGTGAGTGTGTCGTAGGGACCGACTTGTGCCTTGGCAACAACCTCAACACCCCCACCGTCCGCATCTGTCGGGAATGCCGTGTCCGAGTCTTCGAGGTCGCGGCCGCCAAATTCTGGAAGATTGCAGATACCGGTCTGGCTGCGCTCCAAGATGAACTGGGGTTGGGTGGCGTTGGAGATAGCGGTGAACAAGGCGTCGGATGACACATCCAGCCGAGGCAATGTGGGTACTGGAACAATCCAGGCAAAGTCGTCGGACTCCCCTTCGTAGGAGACGGTGACGTGAACGGTGGTGTCTCCCGTCTGCGAATCAACGCCGAAGACAATTTGCTCGGCCGACTGGTCAACGGGAAAGTCGTTGTTGCAGAAGAAACCACCGCAGGCGAACGCGTCCAACGGAATGGCAAGGGCGACAACGGACAGGGAAATGAGGGTGCGCATTGGGGTCTCCGAGCAGGGTTATCAACGCCCTTGCAAGAGTTAGGCCATGATCACAGAGGTCGTAATGGACGGGATCATATCGCCACCGCAGCGCCGCCAACGCGCCAAAACCAGACATCCATGTCACCATGTTGGGAGTTCCGCCGAGAGGTGGGGGATGAGTCGGTTATCGAATTAGGTCGTAGCGCCTTGGAGTCCATGATGAAGCACGATAGCGCCCTCCTCCGCCCCAGCGACTCGCTTGACGCGGCCCTATAGACGCTCCATGTCCAACCCCTCCCAAGACTGGCTGTCTCTCGAAAATTGCCGTGTAGACCTAGAGCGCGGGACTATTGTCGGCCATCAAGATGGCGAAAGTCTCGGTAGTTTAACGACGATGGAGCGGCGGCTAATCACGCACTTAGCCCGCAACGCGGACAGGCCCATCGCGCGCAACGAGCTGCTGGAAAAAGTGTGGGGCTACAACGGCAACGTCATCACGCGTACAGTAGACGTGGCCATTCGTCGGCTTCGCAGTAAATTGGAACGCGACGCGGCAAACCCCACCCACATCATCACGATTCACGGACTGGGCTACCGGTTTGCAGGTCCCGTACCGGACGTACGCCAGCTCGAGGCCACATCGATTCCACCGGAGCTGACACCGCTTGTCGGCCGGGTTGCGGATGTGGCAGCCGTTCGTGAGACGATTGCTTCAGGAGCACGCGTACTCACCATTACTGGCGCCGGAGGTATCGGAAAGTCGGCCCTAGCCCTACATATCGGGCACGGCTGCGACACTCCGGTGGTGTACGTCGACCTGACCGACACCACCGATGACACCTCCACAGTCTCGGCCATCGCATCCGCCCTAGGCGTCTACCTCAACGGCTCCACAGTCGAGGCCGCGATGGAGCGTGTGCGACAGCCGCTGGTTCGCTTGGGTGATGCGCTCATTGTCTTGGACAATGCAGACGGTATCTGCCCATCTATCCGTCGCCTGCTCGCCACGTGGCTGGTGGGAACCGAGACCACGTTCATGGTGACTTCGAGAACGGTCCTGCGCCTCGCCGGCGAACACGTCCACCGCATCGGGCCTCTGAGCATGACTGCCGGCATTGACTTGTTCACGCAGAGACAGCGCCAACGGCGTGGCGCTTTGGGTAGCCAAGACGACCTTGAACCCTTGATGACGGCGCTCGACGGCAACCCCCTCGCCATTGAGTTGGCTGCCGCGCGTGCGTCTTTCTTAACCCCCACGCAGCTGCTACGACGCTTAGACCAACGCTTCACCCTACTCCAAGCATCACCAGGTGAGGTGCAGCACCGCCATGCGTCCCTGCGTCAGGTCATCGACACCTCGTGGAGTTGGTTGACAGAGACTGAACGAACGGTGGCCTGCCGCTGTGCGGTGTTCCGCGGAAGCTTTGACCTAGACGCTGTCACGGTCATTCTCGATGACACGGCCTTCGAGACCGTTGAAGCTCTCGTGGACCATTCGCTTCTTCGACTCCAAGAAACGCCGACTGGGGTGCGCCTACGAATGGACGAGAGTGTGCGCGCCTACGCCCGCGAGCAGCTGGGTACCGATATCGGCGCGATTCAAAACGCCCATGCGACCTACTTTGGCGACTGGGGAATGCATCAGCGCAAACACCTACGCCGGGCCAATGGCCACGCAGCGCTGACCCGCCTGAACACCGAGCGCGACAACCTTCTGTCGGCGTTGGAGAACACGGAAACGCCGACGACGGCGCTCAAGCTAGGGCTGGCGCTGTTCGATTTGGGTACGGCTCGCGGCCCACTGTCCGTTCGCGACCAAGCCGTGCGCAGAGCCTTGGAGATTGGCCAATCAGGCGACCCACTGTTGCTTGCTGAGCTGCTGGTCACCCGGATGGAGCCCATGCGTAGTGTGCGCGACCCCGATGCCCTGCATCGCGAGCTGGACGTCGCGGAGACCCTCAGCGGCACCAACACTGCCGCACGAGCCTGTGTGGACATGGCGCGAGCAGAGCTGGCCTACCGACTCGGAAACGTGGCTGAAGCGCTGACCCTCGTCCACGACGCCGGTCCGCTGCTTCCACCCACACGCCGAACCGATGGACAGCTCCTCGAAGCACGGTGCCACCAGCGCCTCGGAGACGACGACGCCGCGCGACCGGTCTTTGATGCTGCCCTCGCCGCATTCACACGCACGGGTGACCTCCTTGGAGAAGCACGAACGCGGTTCTACGCCTCCTTCCTCGACGAACGCGCCGGACGCATCGAGCGCGCTGCCGAACGACTGCAGCGGGCGTGCGAGCGATTCGGGGACATGGGGAACGTCGCCGGAGAGGCCGTCGCACGCGTCACCCTGGCTGGCGTCTACCTGGACCATGGACACAATGCGAAAGCCCAAGAGCAACTCGACAAAGCCGTCCAGCTGGCTCGGAGCATCGGCGACCTGTACAGCGAAGGAATTGCGTCGATTAATCTGGGTAACCTTCACCTTTCCCTCGGAGACCGCACCGCCGCGGCCACCTCCTTTCGCAGCGCTGTAGGCCTGCTCTACCAACAGGGTGCGCCCGCCGATGAAGCGGTGGCGTTGGCCAATCTTGGAATTGCGGAGCGGGACCAAGGCTTGCTTGTGCTAGCCCTTCAGCGATGTTCCGAGCTGGACCTGGACATGCTGAGCTCGATTGCTCATGCATGGCTTGCAGCTCTACAGGCCATCGAATCCCAACCGATTCAAGCGGCAGCGAACCTTGAAAAGGCGCGCACACTGGCCAACCCCGCGTCGCAGGGAACGGTGGACATCTTGGCGCGTGTGGTTGAGGGCAAATCAAGTCGCGACACACCACCGCCCATTCGTGTGGATGAACGCATCGCTTACCACTTTGCCTCCGAGTGACCGCGCCGGGTACCTGCTGAGTCGCTGAAGCCATCGGGTGGTTCAATCCGATGTATGAAACCAAATACCCGCCGCACGCGTGCCCTCAAACAACGGGATGGAGAGCACATGTGTTGGTGGATGACAACTCTGGCAATGGCCAGTGGACCTGCAATTGGAGAGGCCTTTCCCACCCACGATGCCATCGAATTAGGTCGACACCCGTACACCGTCATTGAGCTCACACGTTCGGTCGATTGGTGACCCTACTGTGTCGCGCAGGTGCGTGACTGGGACAGTACAGCCGAAGCCTTGAATGCCGCAGGCGGCCACTTGGTCACCTGAGC
>JBLHSN010000397.1:0-5179 GCA_047626195.1 Myxococcota bacterium | reverse complement strand
CGAGGGCCAAGGAAGTGAAGCGCATAATAGTTATCCTCTCTTGGGCCCCTAGGTAAGCCGCTGCGTTCCAAGGCGCAGAGCAACCTGTTGCGGCAGCATGACGCACTTCCGTGCGGGCGTTACGACAAGCACGGGGTACCGATGAAGCCGTTGGGAATATTATTTTTGCTGGCGCTGGGGTGTCGGTCTCCGTCTGGACCGCGAACTTCGCTTGAGGTGCAGACCCACCAAGGCGACGGATTCGCTATCAACGTGGTTCCAGGCAGCAAGGTTGTGGTGAATGACGGTGTGCTGGGGGTGGATTCTCCGGATGGGTTTCGGTGGATGGAGGTCCGCTGGATTCAAGAGCCGGTTGCTCCTGATGTGACGGCTTGGAGCATCATGCAGTGCGACGGCCTCATCTGGGATCGCGATGCCGCTCCGATTGCAGGGGTGCGGACCCGAACCGGCATGTGTACCCAAGAGTTTCAGGAGTATTGGACGTTCTTGGTACTCGAGACCCGCCCAGAAGGGGTGTTGATGACCACGTGGCTGTCCCACCGAGAGACGCTTGCCTACGAGACAGCTTGGGTTGAGTTCACCGGTACAGCCATGTCACTGTCGGGTGGAACGACTCCTGTCGCTACGATGGACGAGACCGCTGTACGGTTGCTGCTTCGCGAGGCTTCGGTCACCTCGACTGGGCCTTCGCCGGTTCCCGGAGGCGGTGAGCTCGGTGCTGCGGTGTCCGAAAGGATGACGGAGATGTGGACGCGCCGTCTCGCGTCGCCGGCCCCGCAATTCTCAGCGGTGGCCAACACGCCGTAGTTGCGAATTGTAAGGACTTAAAAGCAGTGCGGCCCGCATCTCTCAAGGAGGTGCGGGCCGCAGCGTTGCGTTCAGCGTTAGGCTGGGACGCGACTTACGAAGGAAGGTCGAGCCAGTTGGCAAACATGGCATCGGTGATGCGGGCCGGGTGTCCACGCCAGACGATCTTGCCGTCCTTGACGACAGCGGCCGCTGGGATTCCACGAACGCCGAAGCGGTCAGCAACCGAGCCGTCCTCCTTACCGATCGGGTAAGTCAGATTGTTCTCGGAGACGAACTCCCGAGCGGCTTCTTCGGTCGACGTCTTGGTGAGACGGGTCAGGCCGACCATGTTCAGGCCTTGGCTCTGGTAGGTTTCCCAGGTCTCTTGCATCTTCGGCACTTCGCGCCGGCAATGGGGACACCAGGTTTCCCAGAACACGACCAAGGTGGCTTTGCCGTCGCTGAATGATGTGTCGCCAACGTACCAATCTTCGATGGACAAGTCACCAGCGTCACGGCCGATGACAGCGAGCTCGCCAGCCATGCGGCGTGACGACGAGGCTGCGCGTGTTCCACGGTACTGCGTGGTGAGCTGCTCGATGGTGGTCTTGGCGCCTTCGTAGTTCATGGCTGCGACCTGGTCGTTGGCGGAGCGGAGAAGTTCGCCAGCGGCGGTCTCATCAGCAGCGCTTGGGCCAGCAGCTTCGCCGCCAGCCGCGGGACCGGCTTCGAGCTGTGCTTGCATTTCGTCAATCTTGGTTTCGGCATCGGTCAAGCGCTGTTCAAGAGCAGCGGTGTCGGCACAGCCGGCTAGCGTGACAGACGCGGCAATGAGCAAGGTTGCAATACGGTTCAAAAGAGCCTCCGGAGTTTTGGACGGGGGACTATACGACAGTACGACAAATCGCCAGAGGCTCAGAGTCACGAGTGGTCGTTTGCAAGTGTCACCCACACCGCTTTGATTTCATTATTTCGAGGTTGCTTCGACTTTTCTGGCCGTTTGGTGAGGCCAGCATGACACAGCGACAAGATGCGAGTCGCCAGCAATGCGGCGTTGCGAGCGTAAGCTGAGGCAATGACCAGCCCTCCTCGGGTACGCCAGCGGGCTTCGGGACCCCAGATTGAACAGAGGGCATGCCCATGAGGTCAGGTGAAGGCATGAGCACGTCACCAATACTGCGTTTCAGATTTGGCTGGAAACGTACAATGAACCTTGGTTGTTCCGGTCAAAAATCCGTTCAAAAACCGCCTGGAGACTTTCTGTTGGAGTGCTGCGGTGACGCGCCTGTGACAGTTGGGATGGCAAGAGGATGGCGGAGGTTTGTACATGTCCCTCATCTCAACTTGGCTTCGTGTCATCGCAGGAACTACCGTCATGGCCCTCGGCGTTGCGCTGTGGTGTGCCGTGATGCTGGTGCTACTTCCGTCGCGGACCCTGCGCGCACGGGCGTGCAATGTGTTTGGAAAGACCGTGCTTCGTACCATGGTGTGGATCTCGGGATGCCCGGTCAATGTGCACGGTAGTGAGCACTTAGATGGCCAAAGACCCGCCATCTACGTCTCCAATCATACCTCCATCATGGACATCTTCATCACCGCTTGGTTGACCCCAATGGGTACCTGTTCGATTGCGAAGAAGGAAGTGGTCTACTACCCATTTTTTGGCCAGCTCTACGCCTTGTCCGGCCACTTCCGCATTGATCGTGACAACCGCGAAAAAGCCATTCTCTCCATGAAGGCTATCGCCGAGCGCGCCCGCAAGCACACCTTGTCGATCATGCTCTTCCCCGAGGGACACCGGTCGCGTGATGGCCGACTGCTTGGATTCAAGAAAGGGGTCATTCACCTCGCCGTTCAGACCGGGCTTCCAGTCATTCCAATCGTGCTGACGAACGTGCACAACGCATGGGAAACTAAGTCAATGCGCCTTGGCCGCGTGCCGATTGGCGTGACAGTACTGCCGCCAGTAGACGTGTCGAAGTGGAAAGACCAGGACGTCGAGACGTCGCTCAATGAGCTTCGTCAGGTGTTCATCGACGCGCTTCCACAGGACCAAGTTCCACTCCCGAAGAAGGCAGCGGCGTAGTCAGCGAGTATGCGTAGTGGCGCAGACGGTGCAGGGGAGGGTGTGACCTAGGCGGTGTGGCCTTCGGTCATTCCGAACTAGCGACCGCGGCCTGAGCCGACGGAGATGAGCATGCTCAAGTCAGGCTGGGTCTTGCGGGTCTCGTTACCCACTATGACTCGGCCCTTGGGTTCAAGCACAATGAAGAAGCGCTTACCCAACCGTGAGAAGGGCTTCGAGTAGCCAATGCGGAATGACGCCATTGGCGCGATAGAGAATGCCCTCTCGGAGCGAATCGTGGCTTCACTCGAGTGGTACAGGAACGCCGGTCCGACCGACGCACCAACCACGAAGCCCTTGCTGGCGCGGTCCCAGGCGAACTGTGGCTCCAGAGCGATGGTCGAATAGATTGGAACTGGACCTTCGACGGACAACCCCAAGGAGGGTCCAAGGCGGTGCTTACCGCCGACAATCCATCCGTAGGTGCCGCGAACGCCAAAACCAATGTAGGGCCCGGAATTATCCGACCAATAGCCCATATTGGTGTAGGCAGCGTGAACGGCAACGTCGTACGCGTTGCGTGCAGGGATGTTCTCGAGAATAGCCCAGATGTCTTCCTCTTCTTCCTCCTCTGCTGCGTCCGTCTGCGATTGCGCGCAGGCTTGGTTGGGAACGGACAGCAAGGCTGTCATCGTAGCGACAAGGAAAAGCAAGGGTTTCACGTTGAAGTCCGGTGGTGTAGGCAGCGGGTTTGTTGCTCGTAGCGTGATGAACCCGGTGCGGCTGTTAACGGGATGTCGCGGTCTGCCTCAGAGCGCCCATTCCTCCCCCCTGCACGTCGAGTTGTATGCAATCGGTCCCGGAACCTGAATCCGAACACGCACCGGACGTTTCATGGCTGCTAGGACGGCTACTGGTCGCCTTGGTCATCATGGGTGTCTGCGCTTGGTTTCTCGGAACCGTGCTGCAGGGGCCCATCGAAACGCTCTCCGCATCCTTCGTAGAGTCGTTTGGAGTGCTCGGCGTGTTCGTTGGCGTGATGATCTTGGACGCCATTCCGGGCACGTTTCATGAGCCATTGCTCATCCTTGCCTACGACGGCGGCATTCAGTACGGAATGATTGTCATTGCGGCGGGTACAGCATCGATCGTGGCGGGCGTGATCGGCTGGACGTGCGGGAGGCTTCTTGGAAAGTGGCCGTTTGTAGACCGGCTGCTGACGAAGTACCGAATTACGCCATTCATGAGGAAGCACGGCGCTCGGGCTGTTGCTATTGCGGCGCTGACACCTTTTCCCTACGCCATCACGACGTGGGGAGCGGGTGCAGCGGACGTTCCGTTGTCGTCGTTGCTGATCGGCGCTCTGTTTCGCTACATCAAGGTCGCGCTGTACCTCGGCATTATTGTATATGGCTGGTCGCTCGGAACGTGAACTGTAGAGGCCGCTGACCCATGTCGCGAACATTCCACCTGATTGAGACTCTTGGAGAGGGCGCCTTTGGCGTGGTTCATCTCGCGCAGGTGTCGGATGACGAGGGGTTTGTTCAGCGCTTGGCCGTGAAGATGCTTCACGCCCACTACAGCGCCGACACCAATTTGGCGCGACGCCTGCGCGACGAAGCCCGCCTCTTAGCTCTGCTCGAACATGACAACATTGTGCGAGTACACGGTCTGACACGGGTGGGTGGGCGCTTGGCCATCCTGATGGAGCCTATCCCTGGCGCGGATTTGTCCGGTGCGGTTGGGACTCCTGTGCCCGCGCGCGTCGCTCTCGAGATTGTAGAGTCGGTTGCAAGTGCCTTGCGTGCGGCATGGGAGACGGTTCCTGCAGGTCAGCAAGGACCTCTGCGCGTGGTGCACCGAGACATCAAGCCCTCCAACATCATGGTCACGAATCGGGGAGGGGTGAAAGTGATGGACTTCGGAGTGGCACGAGCCCGCTTTGACCACCGCGAGTCCACCACCCAGAGTCAACAGTTCGGAACGGCCCGCTACATGGCGCCTGAGCGTTGGTTGGAGGGTGTCGCCAACTCGCCGAGTGATGTGTTCAGTCTTGGCATCACGCTCGTTGAATTGTTGACGGGTGAGCCCGTCTCCCGGCCGCGACTGGCCGAGGCATCCTTTCACGAAGACCTACGTTTGGCCTGTGCCGGGGTGCAAGACGACCCGCTGCGAGAGTTTGTGGCGTCGATGTGTGCTTTCGAACCCTCACAGCGTCCGGTCGCCAGTGACGTAATTCGGGTGTGTCGCGAGCTTGAGCGCACAGCCGAAGGCCCCTCGCTCCGTCAGTGGGCCGAGGTCTGGGTACCCGAGCATCGCTCTGTG
>JBLHSN010000396.1:0-5181 GCA_047626195.1 Myxococcota bacterium | reverse complement strand
TCAGCAGTGCCTGCCGAGGGGGTACTTCGAGCGATACGCGACTTGGTAAAGCGCGGCAATAGTGTGGTCGCTGTCGCTCACAACCCGGTCATTGTGCACGGTGCGGACCATGTGGTGGAGTTTGGACCCGGTGCGGGCGCTGCGGGTGGACGTGTGCTGTTTGAGGGCGATGTCACGGGCTTGCTCGCGTCGGATACGCCTACCGGTCGGTGGCTATCGGGCAAAGAGACGCTCCCCACTCGCACTTCTACCGCAGCGACGAAGAGCTTTACCGTTAGCACTCCTTACGGTCCGCTCGCTCTCCCCATGGGACGATTGACCGCGATTGTGGGTGAGTCGGGTTCGGGAAAGACACGCCGCTTGTCTGTTTTTTCGCATGCCTCCCACCCCGACAATGGCGGCCCCTTCGAGCGTGTGGTGACTGTGGACCGGCGCAGCGTGGGCCGGTCATCTCGAAGCACCGTGGCCACGTTTACCGGGACCTGGAGCATCCTCCGCAGCTTGCTATCGCAGACCGTCGAAGCCAAGGTTCGGGGCATTCCCGCAGCCATGTTCTCGCTCAATAAATCTGGAGGGCGCTGTGAGGCGTGCAAGGGCACCGGCGAGCTGGTGGTGGACTTGCAGTGGTTACCAGACGTGTACCTGCGCTGTGATGTGTGCAGTGGTCGGCGTTTTACCGGCGATGTGCTCGCGATTCGTTGGAAGGGCCTCGCTGCCGATGAGCTGTTGGCCCTGTCAGCAGAAGAAGGGCGTGCGCTGCTGTCAGGACACCCGGACTTGGAAGCGCGCTTGCGAGCCCTGGTCGACGTGGGCCTTGGCTACATGACCCTGGGTCAGCCGGGGCACACGTGGTCGGGGGGTGAAGCCCGACGCCTGCTGTTTGCCAATGAGCTCACCCGTGCCAACCGCCGGGGCGCGTCGGGCACGGTGTTTGTTCTCGACGACCCCACTGTGGGCCTGCACCCGCAAGACACGGCTCACCTACACGCGCTGCTCAGCCGACTGGTCGAGCAAGGAGCAACGGTGTGGATGGCGACGCACGATCGGTCATTGGCTGCGGCGTGCGACGTTCAGATTGAGGTCTGACTCGGCTTATCGAACCCAGACGGTGGTCTTGGTGCCCATGGTCGTTCCGCTGTCGATAGCGGAATCGGCACGCCTAGTCTGAACTCCGAGTCCGAGCCCGCAGTCTGCGGTCTGGGTCCAGATGTGCGAGTTTGACCCGGCGACAAAGTGGCCGATGCGGGCTTTCCCGTCCACAGAAAGTCGGTTGCTGGCGTTGTAGGCGCCGGCTGTGTTGAGGCCAATGCCTGCACCGCTGACCCAGCCGTTGACATCGCTTGTTGCTGAACTTCCGCAGATGTCCAGCGCGTTCAAGTTCGAGATGAAGCCAAAGGACTGCGCGTCATACCGGGTGTGCGGAATCGTGGTCCGGCCGGACTGGGTCTGGCCCCCATTTCCATTGCTGACCAGCTCGGGTGGGGGGGTTGACGCGAACCGGGAGACCAAGCTGGCGGCGCTGTCGTCTAGGCGGACTTCACGGCCTGAAGCGGGGTCTACCAAACGAATCGCGGTGTACGGAGATGCGTCGAATACCTGGTAACGGGCCTCGGACGCCGAGGGGCTTGGGTTGGACTGCCGGGCTGAGCCCGAGACTGTCCACCACGCCGAGTCATAGGTCCAGCTGGAACCCGAGCCCGACGCGACCACGGCAGCAAGCGTCCATCCGGTGTTTGTTGCCATGTCGCAGTACGCAGCGAACGGCGCGCCTTCGTTGTTAGGGTCGATGTTGTAGGTGCCTGAACCGACGTCACCGCCGTAGGTCTCCACGCCGGATGGATTGCGGTAGTCGTCGCAGGACTGGGCAAAGCTGCCATCTGCCCAGGAGCGTACGCCGTCCACAGTGATGAGATCGATTTCGCACAGCTCAATGAAACGTGCGTCGAAATCATTGCAGTCGGTACCCCCCATTTCGCTCGACAGGACACCGTCGTCATCGTGGTCGTAGTCGTTCGGGTAGCTCTCGCCTCGCGGCACGAACAGGTCGGCAGGAAGATGGGCAAATGTACCCAACTCCACTTCGGGGCGGAGGGTTACGTTCTCGCGCGTTCCAGAGTCGTCACCCAACACAGTGCCGCGTCCGATTCGGGTCCGGGCACCTAGTGTCACCCGGTCACCGAGCTGGGCTTGTTTGCGAATGCGAACCCGCTGACCCAGCGCCACGTTCTCGCCGAGCTGTACGTCTGGGCCGACAATCGACAGAGTACCGAGGGCGCTTCCTGCACCGATACGCGCCGCTCGTGCGACGACCACATTGTCGCCAATGTCGACTGTGGCCGCATCCACCAGGGAGCCAAACACGACACCATCGCCGAGTGTACTGGACGCTTGGATGACGGTTCCGTAGCCAAGGAACAAGTCGGTGCCGGCGGTGACGTCGTCTCCGACTTGAGCGTCTCGCTGGACAATGGAGCCATCGCCAAGGGTAGCGTTGCTTCCAATGGTGGCCGAGCGGGCGACAATGCAGTCGTCTCCCAGAACGGTGCCGTCTCCGATTTGGGCGGTGCGACCCACCCGTCCGGCGATTCCGATTGTCGCTGCGCCTACAATGGCCTGCTGGTCGATCTGAACATCCCGGCCGAGCGTGGCTGCTCGGTCCACAATGGCGTCTGGGTGCACGCAGGCAAACCCATCAATCACCTCGACATCCTGGTAGTCACAGCCGCAGTTTCCGGGCGATACCTTGGCAGAGTCGGGGCAGCCGTCCACAAGCTCCCACGCGGTGATGCGAAACACAGCGGACGGTGAACCTCCGCCAACGCTGTCGTCAAAACGCACGATGACCTGGTTGGTGTCGATGGCAGAGAGGTCGGGGGGATTCGTGGGAAATGCCCGCGAGTCGAACAGGCCGCCTTGGGCGTCTGCAACGAAGATGTTGAGGGTCGCGGCCGTAAGGTCTCTGCCGTCGGTACCGACGAGGCTAGGGCCGCGAAACGACCAGGCTGTGTTGAACGAGTCTGACGTCCCGTCTTGCACGGCCGCGGCTCCGCCCTGATTGACGGTCCAGGTCTGCCCTTGGAACGAGAACTCGGCGTCTTGGATGGCATCCGGGTAGGTCCCGCCAGTATCGGAGGGCTCGTCAAAGGTGATGAAGCCTGTGAGCGGTGTCCCGAGAGTGAGCTGTCCATCGTATTCGCTGTCGACGGCGGCCGTGGCTTCGGCTTCAAACGTCCAAGTGATCTCGCCCGCCAAAGCGGTGCTCAGTGCCAGTAGCGCAAGCATTTGTTCTCCCCATTGGGAAGAAAATAGCATGGCGTTAGGACTGGATTGGTCCGGGATTTACAAAGTCACGTGCAATGAGCTTTTGCGAACCCATGCTAGCCGTTTAGCTAGATCCATCCCCCTCGATGCGAGGGGCATCGTCACTGGCGCTCATTGATGTCCGTCAGTCGCAGTCCATGGAAAACACGCTGGCAATGTTGTTCGCTTCGTTCTCGTCGGAGAAGAACACGCTCGTCTCTATCCACTCGGATGGGTCAATCTGGGAGGCACCGTTGAAGCCAGAGCCATCGGCCAAGTACAGATAGACGGCATCGGGTGTGTAGGCGAACTGTTCAACCGTTGCGAGCTGCTGGCTTGGGGCTCGGCCAAACACATTGGCGAAGTCACCGCCCGCAATCTCGACCACCAGGAACTCGCCAGCAGCCAGCGCACCGGTGAGCGGAGTGGACGGGCGACGTTTGTTCGTTCTACTCCTGTCCGGCGTACCGAGCGAGTACTCGGATAGGTCCACGCTTATCGCAGTTGAATGACCTATCTGTACGTAGGTGGTGGCGTCCGTACCGACTGTGAATGCGCCGTACTCGGTGAGGATGAGGCCACCGCTTCCGGTTGCTGTGGCACCTGCGAGGCAGCCCACAAGGGGAAGGCAGAGCAGAGGAATGAGGGCTGTTGTACGCATTAGAACGTCCCTCCAATGTTGAGAGCGGCGCCTGGGCGGGTGGGGACGATAGCGGCAACGCCACCGACGCCGATGCTGACGAGACCGATTGCGTTGACCGTCTTCATGGCCTGAACAGTCTCGGGGGTCGCATCTGGGTTGCTATTGACGGCGAAAAAACGGCCGAGTGCAGTGATGAGTCCTACACCGGCCAAAGCGCCCGCACCGACGACGACACGCATGTCTGTCGTGCGAGGACCGTATTCGATGGGTGCAGGCCGATTGACGAGTTCCCGTGCACTGGGATGCAGGTCCGGAGCCGCTTCGAGCCGACCGCTGACGAGCAGGCGGTCGGTGCCGGTGAACGACGGCTGCTGGTTGCGCACACCCAAGTCGCGCAGGGTTCGCTGGACGTAGGCATGGGCTTCGTCTGCGGTGACCTCGCCGTCCGCCCTGCCGTCAGGGTACATCTCCCGGGGGAGAGGCCCACTGGCTCGGTTGGGTTGCCGACCACTCGGTCACGCCGGATGGGGTGGACCATGAGGTGGGAATTACCCTGCGCACACCGGGAACCAGGGCATCTCCATCGCGGCCTCCGCCGGTAAAGCAGGCGTCGATGATCAAGGAGACGTCGGCGCCTCCGGCCGATGCGGCGTCTTCCAGGTCTTCTACAGTCACCCCACGGGCGGCAAAGGCATCACGCTCGGCTTGCGCATCGACCCCGAGCAACACGCGCTCACCACTGCGCGGGTCTGCCGGCGCCATGGCCGGCAAAGTAGACCCAAACCGTTCCATCTGGGTCGATAGACTCGGCCGCTTCGGTGACGGCAGCGAGCATCTGCTCGCGACTGGGGGTGTCCGTGAGCACATTCACCCGCGCACGAGGCACCCCGACCGATGCACTCAAGGCCTCCGAGACTGCCCAGGCATCACGCTCGGCGTACGGGACATCGGGGAGGAAGGCGTCGTCTTCGATACCGATGATAACGGCTGGATCAGACGCGCCGCTCCCGGTCAGGCGCAGCGGCGAATCGACAGGGGGCAGGGCGAAAACGAGTGAAGCAAGTACAACCATGCTTGGCCGTATGTCTGAGTGCACTCGTTATACAAACAGCGATGCACACTAGATGTGAACACTGATCCCAAGGGCATGCGCGACGGCTTCGAGAGCGACCTCGGAGTACGTTGGATGAGCGTGCACGGTCTCGGCGATGAGGGTGGCGGTGCTCTCGCTGGTCATG
>JBLHSN010000395.1:0-5202 GCA_047626195.1 Myxococcota bacterium | reverse complement strand
TGAAGCTACCGGCTGGACCTCTCGCCTCCAACGTGTCGCCCACACTCAGCGTGTGCAGGTACTGCGACACCGTTCCTTGGCGCTTGACCGAGATGCGGTAGTGGTCGTCGTGAGGAGCCGAAGACAGCGTGTAGGTACGGACTAAGAGCGAATCTTCGCCAGAAGGCTGCACCCGAATCGGAAGGTACTGCCCAGCAATGTAGGCCAGCCGCCGACCCGCGATAGGCTCCAAAACCAGCGAACGAACCGAGTCACTCTCATCGACGATCTGTCGCACACGCAGGGACTGCCAGCGATTGCGCTGTTGTTCGGCAACAAGAACGGCAGCCGAGTCGTCCCAGCTACCGGTCAGCGCATTGTTCGGCGATGCATCCAGCGGTCGCGCACGCAGATCGAGCGCTCCACGCCGCAACACAACCCGGGTGGAGGTCACGGTCCACAATCGCTCGGCACCTTGAAAGGCAGCGATTTCAGGGCTGTCTAAGATGATCTCGGTGGTTCCGGTGAGCTGAAGGACATCTCCGGTGTCGAAGTCCACAAACAGCAACCCAACTCGTGGATTGCTCAACAGATTTCCCAACGTGTTGAACATCAAATTGCCGGAAAAGTCCGGGATGGTGAGCACATCATCAGCACCTATCCGTACAAAACCCGGCTTGCCCCCGCGGTGTGACACGTCGACTTGCCGTCCGGTGGGTAGGTCCACGTAGGAGCAAACGTAGAACGTGTCGGCCTTGGAAATCCACGCCCGGGCGACTTCGGTCAGGCCGTCGGACCACACAGGTTTGGACGGTATGGCTGAAGGCACTCGCTCAACACACCGTCGCTGGATGTACTGTGGGCAGTTGCCGTAGCTGTGCTCGACCTGGACATCCAAGCCAGTCCGTGTCCGAGTCACCGTGCCATTCACGCGGTTACGGCGACGGGTCTGAAGCTCGATTCCCAACAGGCCCACAGCATCATCGCTGGCCAAACCACGCCACACAGGGTCGTCATCTCGTGGGGTGAGATTCACCGTCAATCGGGTAGGCTCAGGCGACGACGCAAAGCCCGGGTCACCGGTCAGCAGTGTTGCCCACGGGTTGCCGTGCTCATCGACACTGCCTGCGACTATAAAAGGCAGCTGAGCAAAAAAGGTCCGGTGCTGGTCGGGCATGTAGGTGCGAATGGCCCGCTGGGCGAAAGCGCCAATACGGTCCGCAACGCCCTCGCGTTCTTGAAGCGTGACTTCACCAGCATGAAATGGCGATGATGCAGACGACATAGGCCCCTCCACAGACACGGATGAAGCTCAATCGGCCAGAAGTCCGACTTTCGTCTTCTGGAATGGGACGAAGCCGGGCAAGTCACGCACGCGCTGAAGGAGTGCTTGAATGTTTGGATACACGGACAGGTCTACGTTGCCTTCCGGCGCACTGTCGACGTAGGTAAACCAAGACACATCGGCGATTGTCGGATGGTCCGTCGAAGCCAGCCAGATTCGCCCAGCCAGATGCTGTTCTACAGTGATGAACAGCTTGTGAGCTCGGGCAATCACGGTGTCCGCGTCGAATGAGGCACCGAATACGGTCACCAAACGCGCAGCGGCAGGACCAAAGGCAATGGGACCGGCAGCAACAGATAGCCAACGCTGAACTTGAGCAGCCCCCTTGGGGTCTGTTGGGTACCAATCCTCGCGTTCTAGCTTGCGAGCCACGTACACCAAGATGGCGTTGGAATCCGCGACGTACGTCCCATCATCATCCAACACCGGAACCTGTCCAAAGACGTTCATGTGCACAAAGGCCGGCTGCTTGTGCTCGCCCTGGCCCAACGCCACGGGAACAAGAGTGTGTTCAGCCCCCACAAGGGACAAGAAGAGTTCGGCACGGTGCGAGTGGCCAGACAGAGGGAAGGTGTACAGTTTCATGGGTTTCTCCAGGGAAGTTGGACGGTCGTGTTGTTGACCACCTCCTAGATAGCGCGCACCGAATGGACAACAATAGGCGTTATATGTACAACACTCGTTCAATTTACGTACCAATAGGAGCGTTGGATGGACCGCTTAGACGCCATGGAGAGCTTCGTTGCCGTTGCCGATAGTGGAAGTTTCACCAAGGCAGCGCAGATTCGCGGTGTGTCTCGTCCCAGCATTAGCCGCGCCGTTGCCACCCTCGAAGACGCCATTGGCGCCCAGCTCCTCATACGCACCACACGAACCGTCTCGCTGTCTCGTGTTGGCGAGCACTACCTCGAAGACTGCCGCACCATCTTAGACGCCGTTCGTGAATCAATGGACACTGCGCGCGGCGATACCATTGTACCGACCGGGGTCATTGAGATTACCGCCCCCATCCTATTCGGCAGGCTGCATATCATGCCGGTGGTGCAGAGCTTTCTGGGCGAAAATCCATCGGTTCGGGCCCATGTTCAGCTTCTAGACCGGGTGACCAATTTGGTGGAAGAGGGCATCGACATTGCCCTACGCATTGGAGAACTGCCGGACAGCGCTCAGCGTGCCACCCGAGTGGGTCGGGTGACACGCGTATGTGTCGCCTCGCCTTCGTATCTAGCTGAACATCCAGCACCAGATACCCCACTGGACCTAGTCAACCACAGCCTAGCTGTACACAATGGGCGACGTCGCTGGCGCTTTCAGGCCGGTGGCCATGCCATCGAACCCCGAGTGATTGTCAACAATGCCCCGGCAGTTGTGGAGTTGGCACAGCGCGGATTCGGGATCACTCAAGTATTGTCATACCAAGTCGGAGAGGCGCTAGCGGACGGTTCTTTGTTGCGGGTCCTCAGGGACTTCGAGCCCAACAGTGTGCCAGTACATCTGGTCACCCCGGCGCGCCGTCATACGTCTGTGCGAACCCAGGCGTTCATCGCATATGCCGCTGTGCGGCTGCGAGAGGTGGCGGCGAATGGCTGGCGACGCGACCAGAATGCGCGATAAGCCACGCGACCTTGCCGACGGGGGTACACTGCCCGCCCGTCAGGAGACTCCCTATGCGTACTACCCTTCTCGCCCTGTTCCTCGTTGGCTGCGGCGGCGGCGCCCCGTTCACCGCTGTCACCTACAATGCCGGCCTCGCCGAAGGATTCGTCCTCGGTGCTAGTGAACGCGCAGACGTTACCGCTGCCGCAACAGTCGGTCTAGACGCCGACGTCATCTGTGTTCAAGAAGTCTGGTTGCCCGAACACATCGCCGCCTTCGAAGCCGCAGCGGCGACCAACTATCCACACACGGTCTTTATGGCCGACGCCCCTGACGTGGGCACCGAAGCGGCTTGTCGCAACGACGACCTCGACCCGTTGTTCGACTGCTATGCAGAGAACTGCGCCGATGGCTGCATTGATGAGGTCGCCGACTGCCTGCTTCAGAACTGCGGTCTGAACTTCCTCCAGCTCGGCCAGCAGTGCATCGGATGCCTAGAAGCAAACGTTGGAAATGCGCCTACCGCGCGCGAAGTGTGCGAAACCGAAGACACGAAGTACGCCTACGGCGGCGCCTTCGGTATTGGGATTTTGTCGGCTCATCCCATTACATCGAGCGAGACCATCACTCTCGACTCCACCACCAACCGCCGCGGCACTATTCATGCCGTGCTGGACGTGGACGGCGAGGCTGTGGACGTGTTCTGCACCCACCTCACCTCCGACCTGGCCCCCCTTCCCTACACGGGTCCTGAAGACGGCTGGGTACCCGAACAGCTGGCCCAGATCAACACCATCAACGAATGGGTCGAAGCCCGCGCCACTGCCGAGATGTCCATCTGGATGGGCGACTTCAACACAGGTCCAGACGGTACCGACTACAACGCAGAGCTGATCGAAAACTACACCGCCCTCTCCGGACTAGGCTGGGACAACCCCTACGCTGACGCAGACATCGACTGCACCTACTGCCTAGACAACGGCCTCATCAACGGCAGCGGAACCGGCTCGGCCATCGACCATGTGTTCGTAAAGGCTGCCGAGGGCACCACGTACATCGCTACCCGTGTTCTGGACCAAGACATCGACGTTCCGGCTTGCGGCGAGACCATCAGTGCCCCGCCGAGTGACCATTACGGCGTGCAAATCATCATCGAGCGCTAGTTTGAGCGACAGGCTGCGACTGCTGTTTGTGTGTTCTCGCAACCAGTGGCGCAGTCCAACCGCCGAGCGCATCTACGCCCGTGACCCTCGGGTTCAGGTGCGCTCCGCCGGAACGTCAAAGTCAGCTCGGCGACGCGTGCGCGAGACAGACCTTGAGTGGGCCGACATCGTGTTCGTAATGGAACACGACCATGCACGTCGTATCCGTGCAATGGGCGGACGTGATGCGCGCGTCGAGATTCTAGAAATTCCCGACGACTATCCGGCGATGGATCCCGAGCTAATCGACCTCGTGCGAGAGCGGGTGGAGCCCGTCTTGGAGAACGCTCTGCGCTGAGAGGCGTCTTGGAGCACGGTTGTGGCATGACGCGACTCCTCCTAACTTACCTCCTCCTCAGCCCGTCCATTGCGAGCGCTCCGATACCCGTTGAGCGAACTACAATGGACATCGTAGACCGCTAGGTGAGACCGCCCGATTCGGGAGGGTTGGGACCAAGCGCTCATCACGCCCGAAGGTTTCTACTGGTGTCTGATGGCGTAGCGACACGGCCACAGCATCGACAGATTCTCAGGCGTCTCTGGCAGCAAACGTCCGTCAGCTCAATGTTACAGCTTGCTACAACTCGCAATCACCGCCGCTTTTTGTGATGTCCAACGGTAATTGTTCGGTGTCAGCACTGCGACCCAAGCTCCTGTTCGCTTTCCCTTCACGACCGCAGATCCTGACGACACACCCAGGGGAATCTCATGGTCACGCTACTTACACTCGTTGCTCTTGCCTGTGCGCAGAGCTCCATCCTGGGTGACGTCGACCCCTCCGCTGAGGTCGGCAACAACGTCACCGTCAGAGTGGGTGCCGTCGTGGGGCCCGGCGCTATCCTGGAAGACAACGTCTTCATTGGTGCGGGCACCACCATTGGCGCCAACACACACGTCGCAGCGGGCGCTGTGATTGGTCGCCGCACAACCATCCTGAACGATGTGTTCATCCCGGCGGATGCCATGGTCTCACGCAACGTCTTCATTGGCGCGAACAGCACCTTCCAAGAAGACCTCTATGTTGGCTACGCCAGCAGCATCGGCAGCGGTGTACAGATGGTGTCTCTGTACACTGGGGCC
>JBLHSN010000394.1:0-5204 GCA_047626195.1 Myxococcota bacterium | reverse complement strand
CTACCGGGTGCACTGCGCGCCTTCGAACGTGCGCTCGAGACCGACCCGACCTACGCGGAGGCAGCGTTGCGCGTAGGCTCGGTCCTCGAAGAACTGCGCAAGACCGAAGAAGCGATTGCCGGCTACGAACGCTGTGTCACCATTGATCCCGGCCACTACCAGGCCGCGACGAACATCGCTGAATTGCTGCGCAAGAACGAACGCTACAATGAAGCTGTCGAGGCCTACGACCGCGCCCTGCTGCTCAACGACGACTATCTGTACGCCCTTGCTGGTCGTGGCGAAGCCATGCGCATGCTCGGCGACTTCGACGGCTGCCTACAGTGGTTCGACAAGGCGTTGGCTATGGGCCAAAAGCACCTGTTTGCCATCCAGGGCAAGGCCGCCGCGCTCAACTCCTTGGGTAAGTTCGACAAGGCGCTTCCTCTGTGGGACCAAGCGCTAGCCCTCGACCCCGAAGGTACTTTCGCCAAGGATGGAAAACGCTACTGCGAAGGCCGCCTGAAGAAGCAGAAGGTCACAGGTAAGAAAGAAGAACCTGTCGAAGAGCCGGGTGAGTCCACGACTCCAACCCTGGATGAGCAAGGTCGCGACCTCACTGCGTTGGCACGTGCAGGCAAGCTGGGCACCATTGTTGGCCGTGCCGGTGAGATGCGCAGCGTCCTAAAGACACTGATGCGTCGGCAGAAGGCCAACCCCTTGCTGCTCGGTGAACCTGGCGTCGGCAAGACGGCCGTCGTCGAAGGTGTGGCTAAGCGACTTGCTGGAGATGACGCTCCCGAACGGCTCAGAGGCATTCGCATCATCGAGCTCTCCATGGGTTCGCTGGTCGCTGGAACCAAGTATCGAGGCACCTTCGAAGAGCGGCTCAAGGCCATCATCGCCGAAGCCCGTGACACTCCCGGAATCGTTCTATTCATCGACGAAATCCATACCCTCGTTGGCGCAGGGCGCACCGAAGGCGGCTCGCTCGATGCCGCCAACATCCTCAAGCCTGCTCTGGCACGTGGAGAGATCACGGTCATCGGCGCCACCACCCGCGCCGAGTACCGTAAGCACTTCGAGAGTGATTCAGCGTTGGAGCGTCGCTTCCAGCCGCTGAACATCGAAGAGCCCTCCAACGAAGACACCATCACCCTGCTCACCCAAGTGCAGGCTCAATACGCCAAGCACCACACCGTCACGATTGACGCCGACGCCATTGAATGCGCCGTCAAAATGGCCGTCCGATTCATCCCCGACCGTCGACTACCAGACAAGGCGTTGGATGTCTTGGACGAGGCGTGTGCAGAAGCCAGTCTGTCGGGGGGCGGCGCAGTGACAGCGGAAATTGTCGCACAGGTCATCGCAGAACGAACCGGTGTTCCCGTCACCAAGCTAACCAGCGACGAACGCGAGCACATGGCCAGTACCGAGAGCATCCTAGCTGCACGCGTTGTTGGCCAGCCGCATGCCATTCAGCACATCGCCAATGCGGTGCGCTTGTCCCGTGCTGGGCTGCGAGCGCCCAACCGTCCACGCGGCGTCTTCCTGTTCGTTGGTCCGTCGGGTGTCGGTAAAACCGAGCTGGCGCGGGCCCTGGCGGACTTCCTCTTCCCAGAAGGCAATGCACTCGTGAAGCTCGACATGAGTGAGTACACCGAGAAATTCAGCGGCAGCCGGCTGCTCGGAGCCCCTCCCGGCTACGCCGGTCATGGCGAAGAGGGCCAGCTGACAAGCGCCCTACGCACACGCCCCTACTCGGTGGTCTTGCTCGACGAATTTGAGAAGGCCCATCCTGACGTCCAGTCCATGTTCCTCGGTGTGTTCGACGAGGGTGTACTCACCGATAGTGAGGGTCGGCGTGTCGAAGCCAAAGAGTGCTTGTTCATCCTGACCACCAATGCAGGCAGTACGCACAGTGCTCGTCGCGCCATGGGCTTTAGTGGTCCAGTGAGTGAACGCGAGGCAGCCTTGGAAGCGGTCCGTCCGTACTTCCGTCCCGAGCTGCTCAATCGCATGGACGAGGTCATTCAGTTCAACTCACTGACCGAGCCCGACCTACGAGACGTCGTCCGCATTCATCTGGAACATCTGAAGACGCGTGCCAAAGATGAAGGCGTGGATCTGACCTGGACACAAGCCGTTGTAGACTTGGTCGCCGCTCACCGTCCAGTCGCGGCCTTTGGTGCACGCCCAGCAATTCGCGCCATCGACGACTTGGTCGCAGAGCCGCTTGCCGAGCTGTTGTTGTCCAGCGAAGAGGAAGGTCCCATGACCTACCGAGCACAAGTCCGCAATGGCGCCGTTGTCTTCACGCCAGGTACCCCAGCGCCCAAGCGCCAGGAACCTGAACCCGTCTAGGCAAAGGCCCTACAAGGGTGGACCTCTTTCAGAGTCACAAGACCATGAATGATACTGCGAAAATCACGCTGGAGAAGCTGGAGACCGCACGTACGGCGGCGATACTCTTGCTGGGTATGTCCGTGTTGTTGTGTATCGGTGGGGCGATTGCCTACTGGTACGTGGGTACGGCAGACCTAGTGCTAGCCATCCCTATTGTGGGGTCGCTAGTGGTCTCGGTGATGGCGTACAACAAGAACGAACGCCTGTTGAGTGAGTTCCGCGCACGGTACCCCGAAGCGTGAGCGGCAGGCCCAACAGCCATTGCGGCGTCGTTGGCCGTAGGAATTGACACAGACGGCGACAACACGCAGGTCACCGAAGGGCGCACGCGATGGAAGCAGATGCCATGGTTGACGAGACCCTACAGGCGTGGCCGATGTCGTTGATGGAAGAAACCGGCGCTAGGGTGCGTTCAGGGGCATCGCCAACTGACGACGTTGTAACTTGTTACTACTAGGAAGTTGGCGGCGAAACTGGGCGTGCCAAAGCGTCGGGTTCGACATCAACGTGGAGGTCCATCCCTGTAACTACTGCTCCCCAGGCCAAACTGAACACATTGACAATGGTGTTTCTCGTGACCCTCATGTTTCCGATCGCTCTGCTGGCAACCTGCACCTTTGGCATCGCAGCCAGACTGTACGTTGGCGCCTCAAGCCCCGATGACATCGCCTTAGAGTCGCTAGCTATCTCTGCGTTCTAGGTCTTCCCTATCCTGTTGCCATGCTGGCTCATCGGCGTGCACATCCAAGAACACAAACAGAAACACGGCCTCCAATAACGACACCGCGCCAACTCTCTTGGACTCGCGTCGAGGAAAGTTGGCGCGGTAATTTTTCATCGATGACCAGGCGACAAAGCCTTCGCTATGCGGCGATACGCACGCGCTGGTGAATCAAGCTGTGCACCGTGTTCGCAAGGACGTGTGAGCCCAAGGTGTACTTGCTGAGATGGGCGATAGCGCCAACTTCGAGGGAGCGTTGTGCTGCGACCTCAGTGCCGTCATGCGTACACACAACGATGGGTACTTGGCCGATGGTGTCGAAGATGATGCCAAGGACATCCACACCCGCAAGCTCTGGGGCGTTTGTGTCGATGACGATGACTGCAGGAGGACTCTCCACCATGAACGCGAGGGCATCCCACAGCGTACTGAACCGGACAACGTCGTCGCCGCCTGACAGCTCATCGGCCATCATCAGCGCATCAAGGTCATCACTCTCAACAGTCACAATCAAACTCATGGGTCCCTCCATAAAGAACTCATCGGACCACAGAGCCGTCAACCTTAGCTCGATAGGCCATATTGTTTGATTTTTGTGTACAACGTCCGTCTGGTGATACCCGCTTCCTCGGCTGCATCTACCAGCCGACCTTGGTTTCTCTCCAATAGCCGAAATAGGTAGGTCCGCTCCACTTCTGCAACGGCACGGTCGGTATTCGCCTTGAGCGAGGTCGCATTATCGATAACAAAGCCACCACGACCCACTGGAGTGGGTCGTCCTCGTTCCATATCGGCGGCTAAGTGCTCTCGCTCCAGTCGCAGTCCGGCGCGCGTGATGACCCAGCGCTCACACAAGGCCCTGAGCTGACGGACGTTTCCGGGCCAGTGGTAGCGAAGAATGACGTCCATGGCGTCCGCACTCACCACTGGCGGTGCCAAGCCGTACTCACCGCCAATCTCGTCGAGGAAGTGTCGCATGAGCAACGGAACATCTTCGCGACGACTGCGCAGCGGGGGTAGCGTGATGGGAAACACCGCAAGGCGGTAGTACAGATCTTCGCGGAACCGTTTGTCAGCGACGGCGGACTCTAACTCGACGTTGGTGGCAGCAACAATGCGCACATCCACACGAACGGGGTCGCGTCCGCCAACCCGTCGAAAAGTCATTTCTTCGAGAACTCGAAGCAGGTTGACCTGAACGTTTAGCGTGGTCTCACCCAGTTCATCGAGAAACAGAGTACCGCCATCGGCCATCTCGAACAGCCCCTCGCGCCGACCGATAGCACCAGTGAACGAGCCTTTTTCATGGCCAAATAGCTCGCTCTCCAGCAAGCTCTCAGTGAACGCCCCGCAGTTCACCGAAATGAACGGCTTGTCTTTGCGACGACTTCGGTCGTGAATGGCTCGGCTGATGAGCTCTTTGCCCGTTCCGGTCTCCCCGCGGATGAGGACCGTCGCATCGGTAGTGGCAACCTTTCGTACCTGGTCGAACACATCCAACATGCGCGGGCTCTGCGTGAGCAGGTGACGAAACCCGTAGAGGTCCTTGACCTGTGCCCGAACGCGCGCCAACTCGGAGCTGTGGCGGGCTTCGGCGAGGGCATCCGACAAAATATTTTGAAGACGAGGCAACCCACTCGGCACCGCAAGAAAGTGGGAAGCTCCACGGCGAATAGCCGCTACGATTTCACCGGTGCTCGCCGATTCACCGACTGCGATGACCGGAACTCCAGGCGCATGCTCGGACAAGCGCTCAATTGCGGCAACACCTGGCTCGTCATCCAAGAACAACGACACCAGTAAGATGTCTGGCTCCAGCGATGTGAGCGCTTGCATGCCCTCCCGCGCACGAGTGACGCGAAAGATGCGATGACCCAGCTCACGAACCGCCTGTTCGAGCTGCTGACCGGCTCGCTCACGGCTCTCGGCAATGAAGACTGTCGCGGCAGTATCGGGCATACGTGCCTCCGCGGGAAATGCATTACCCACCTTACCTCAACGCGCGAGAAGCTCAGCGAGAGTCGCCTCACCCGGAAGGACGTCCGCGCGCGCAATTCGTCGACCGACCACCGATGTCAGCGAGCCATTGCGAACCAGA
>JBLHSN010000393.1:0-5211 GCA_047626195.1 Myxococcota bacterium | reverse complement strand
TGCTGGCGGAAGTAAGACCCCCTTTTTGAGCGATACCCTGCATCTTTTAAGATTCTGCAGACCGTCTGCTGGGACAGATGAATGCTCAGCTCTCGCGCGACCCACTCCGCCATTTGCGTACTAGTCAAAGTTGATTCATCATTTACCAATCGTATGATGAGCGCCACGACATCGGGCGTCGCTTTGGTCGGTCCTGTTCGGCGCCCTGCACCTTCGGCGCTCTGCACCTTCGGTGCTACACTTCCGGTTTACCACTCGAGTGCGACCCACCGGTTCACCGACGCCTCGCCAATGCTGAAACGCTCACCGATTTCTCGAGTGCGACATTCACCATTCTCAGATGCGTCCACGACCTTTCGTCGAAACTCTACGCTGTCGTACTTTCCCACCAAGGGCTGCCGATGTCAGGGGCTGATCACATGAAAGCTCGGCCCCGTCGATCAGGCCGAACGCTTAGGCCTGTATCCTGCAAGCTAAATTCAAAGTATTAATTTAAATGCGTCAAATAAATCTCAACACCTTGTCTAGCGTGTCACTGGGATTAGACTGAGACGACGGAAAGGGGCGCATACATGTTCGAGACGAAGGCTAAAGACGCAGGACAAAGTAGCAAAGTAGCGAATGACGCGCAGGGCGCCGATCCGCTTGCACGAAGTGGTCCCGCTGATGCCCTCGCCGATTCGTTGTCCGCAGGCCCCATCTTCCGCAAAGACGTAGCGGCCGCACCTTCTGCGAATCCCAACGAGGCCTTCTCCAGTGCCACTGGCGGCGCTGGCAGCGCCATTCCTTTCCGCTCCGACATGGAGTCGTCCTTCGGTCAGGACTTCTCCGGCGTCAGCTCACACACCGCGCAGTCCGGTGCCATGGGCAAGCTCGGTGCAGAGGCCGCTACTCAAGGCGAGACAGTCGCCTTCCGCGACAGCTCGCCGTCCAAGGAGACAGTCGCCCACGAACTCACCCACGTCATGCAGAACCGAAACGGCGGCGCTTCGGGCTCGGGGTTGGCAGCAGCGAACTCGTCCGCGGAACGTGAGGCCGATGCCACGGCTTCGGCGGTCGCGAATGGAAGCGCAGGTGCGGTCTCTGGTGGGCCGTCCGGCGCCATTCATCTGCGAAACGTAGGCACAAAACACATCAGCGACCGGCTCACCTTGGCGGACTTCCAGACAAAGACAGCTCACGGAAGGTCCAAGCGCGGCAAGAACCTCTCGCGAATCGATGGCTTTCTGGCCATTGCAGATGCCGCGACCGCTCCCCAAGACGTCTCCAACGCCCTCAACGATGTCCGTGGCGCAGCAAATTCCTGGCTAGCCAAGCATCCCGAGGGCAAAGGAAATGCATCCATCAAGGCCCGCCGCCCCCACGTAGACCGGCTAGTTCGCCGACTCGACAGATACGTCCCTGCACCAGGTGGAACGCCAGCGGACAAACAACTGCCCGCTCCAGCAGCCGAAGCCGCCTTAGCCTCGCTCGCACCCCCGGCCATCACCGAGTGGAAGACCGCTGACGGCGCCTCACTCGCCGCGAGCGACGGGACTGAGGGCCCGAGCGGTACGGGCTACCAAGAGGATGGTAGCGGCCAGAAAATCATGGCTGCTATCGGCAGTGACATCATTCCAAAAGCACTCGGCATGCCGAGCGCTGTCGGTGGTACGAAGCCCACTGCGACTACCCCCGCCTCGGCCATTGCCGACAACAATCGCTTCGGAATCGCAGGGGGTACTGGAGCGGCAATCGGCGGCGTGACCGAAGGAATCGGCGGCGTCATGGACATCATGAATGCCGACACCGGCTACAAAAAGGCCAAGGGTGTCGGCAAGACCGCCTCCGGTGCAGGCAAGCTCGCTGGTGGCACGGCAAAAATCGTGGCCTCGGCACAGGGTCTGGCCGGGAACAAAGCCGGTCAAGCAATCTCCACCTCGGTATCGGACGGCATCATGGGCGGCACCTCCGTCTTGGGTGCAGTCATGGACGGCGCAGACTTCGTAGAAGGTCTGACTCACGCCAAGGACATCCCGGGCATGTCGGTCGAACAGCGGCTTTCCTGGTTCATCGCCCGCGGCAAGAACCTCATTGGGGTGGCCAAGGGCAGCGCAGATGCCGTCAACGGCATCACTACAGCTGCGACGGGTGCTGCGAGCACCGCTGCGAAAACGACCGGTGGCGCGCTCGGTGTGGCGACCGGTAGCATCGACGTCCTACACGGCGGCTACATGGCGGTCAGCGGAGGGGTTCGCAAAGGCAAGCTCACTCACGCAACCAAGACCGCAGACGGCGCGAAGGCAGGCGTTGAGACCTTGCTGAGCATGTCGGATGAGCTGCTCGCAGACGCGGCGGCCAAGCACGAGGTCTACAGGGAAACAGCAGAAAACTCAACGAACGTCAGGCGGAAGGCCTTCTACACGGACAAGAGAAAGACCATGTCCGTACGGGTCGAGCAGTTCAAGGCCACCATTGCCGACCTCACCGCCAAGCAAGCTGAGCTCGCATCTATCCAGAGCGAGTCCAAGCCGGTGATGGAGGCCATGCGCAAGGTACAGAACAACCGCATGAAGGAAGGCGGGTTTAAGGCGGCTACCGGTACCCTCGACGTCGTCGCGGGTGCGCTGATGCTGAGCGGCATTGGAGCCCCTATCGCCCTGGGTATCGGCGTATTCAACGGTCTGCTCAAGCTCGGCAAGGTCGGTCTTCAGTTTGGCCGCAAGCGCAAGGCTAACAAGCTGATGAGCCTTGCTAGCCGCTTGACCGATTCAGGAGCTGCCAAGGGCGAGGCTGACGACACCAAGCCGGACTACCGCAGTGCCGAACGCCGGCTGAACAACAGCTACTACAAGCACTACTCCAACGCGATTGAAGACAAGGCGCCGAGCGGCCTGTCTGGTGCCGACTGGATGAACGTTCGGGACTTCGTTCAGGAGCGTAAGAACAACAAGATCAAGCTGTCCGACCAACATGACTGGGGTACCAAGGGCGATGCCGACGGCGCGCCAGCAAGTGACAAGGCCGCCAATTGGGGCAAGTACACGGACGGCAGCAAGGTCCGAAATGAAAAGCCCGGCAAGCTCCGCCGTCTGGACCTGCTCACCACCTTTTCGGCTCACAAGTCCGAACAGGCGCAAGACGCGAGCAACGGAGAGCTGGCCGACGGAGCGGTCCGTATTGCCATGCGCTCCTTCGATCCGTCGACCAAGACCTTCGTCTCCACACAGGTCAACGCAAACGACCCCGCTCAAGGCGTCCGCGCTACAAACGCCCGCGCACTGCTCGACAACGTGGGCGTCAACACTCAGATCTGGACGAAGATGTGGCGGAACGCCGGGGGCCACTTCTCAGGTGACAAGGACCCCGCCCACCCGACCACTCCGTATACATCGCCGAAGGGCCCGGATCCCGGCGCACTTATTGGCGATATGAAGAAGAAGATCAACGGTCTGACCTAGAGCGCGGCATCACTCTGGGCTAGTGCCGAGGTCCAACCCAAGGGAACCCAACATGTTCGAAATACTTGTCGCGTTCTACCGTGATGAGGCAGGCTGGCCTGTCAACGTGGACACCGAAAACAACCTCCTGTCTTTGACCTACCAGAGCAACGACGACCAGTGGGTCTTCGTGGCTTCGGTCGAGGTAGACCTGCGCATCCTCACCGTGTTCTCGCGAGCGCCGGAGGCGTGTCCCGCAGACCGTCGCCAAGCCATGTGCGAAGCGCTCGTCCGACTAAACTGGGGGATGACCCACGGCGCCTTCACCATGGACATGGACGACGGCGAGATTCGCTACCAGACCGGTACCGACCTAGCCGGGCACGACCTCGATGCCGGCATTGTTCAGAACACCACCAACTACAATCTGGTGACCATGGCAACCTACCTTCCAGTGCTGCGCCAAGTGATTGCCGGTGCCTCCGCTGACGACGCGGTCAGCTAGAGAGTGGAGCAGACGACTCCATCAGGAACTGCCCAGCGCGACAGGGTCTGTTCGGCGCTCTAGGCTTCCGCCTCGGGCGGTGCTGCCTCGGGCGGTGGAGCGTCGTCGACGAAACCGACGCATGGCAGATGCACAATGTCTGTGCGGTTGCGTAAGACGTGCCACATGTCGTCCTTTGCAGCCGGCAGGGTGCGACTGACGTAGGCGAGTCCGGCGGACGTCACCATCAACTGCAGGCGGTACGTTCCGATCTGGTCGTATGGCACTGGACGGATGCCGCTGATGGGCACTCCGACGGTCTGGGCCACCGCATCCACAAGCGCTCGGGCTTCCTCTCCGCAGCCAGCACCCGGCTGGTCCACAGCGTCGTCCGAGAAGGCGAATACGGCCACCCCTACGCGGTAGTCATCGCCGGCCTCGCGCACAAAGGCAGCGGCTCCCATGGGTGAACGCGTTCCTTCCGCCAAGTTGCCCACAACCGCTCGACTCGCTCGCTCAGCGAGGTCCATAGGGTCAGCGACGGCGTCGAAAACGCCCGCATTGCACCAGACGACGTCTTCCCCACGCCGCATCAACAGCCCGAACAGATCAGCCCCCTCTTCATCTTCCAACCGACCGATTCCTGGTGGCCAAGCCAACAAGAATGCCGAAAGTTCATCGGGCGTGGCTTCCGTTCGCAGTGCGGGTGTGGTCATGCTGAGCGGTAACCCGAAGTGAGGCGAAAATCTGCGGCGGAGCACGGCCTTTCCAGCCATACTCTACATAATAACTACGTTTATCCGAATCACATACGCAGCGATGGTCGGCCAAAGATAGGCCCCAACAAAGCCGTCTGACCACCGCCACAGGTGTTCCGATCGAGGAATCGCACAGTCTGACCAACAGCATCGGCCCATCAGGCCCCCCTGCTCCAGCCCATTGTCTGGCCGTTCACCCCGCAGATCTTGTTCGGTGACGTTGCGCCCAAGAATCAGGCGCCAATCCGAGACACCTCGCTCTCTGACCTGAATAGAGCGCCGTGACTCGCGAGGGTCACTCACCTCTATCGATCTCGCCAGACGGTGTCTGTACTATCCTCAACTTGGTCAGTCGTTTGCATAGGGAAGGCGCCGGTAAGACCTCTAGGTATGGCTAACTCTGCGGTCTGGTGCTCTCACAGCGAATCGTTGACGTTCCCCCAAACAAGAGGCTCGATTGGTGATTCAACACCTTCGAAGCTTCGTTCGATTTTCGGTCGACACACGCTCAACCACGCCTGGGAGCGAGCAGGGCTTGCGGGTGCCCTTT
>JBLHSN010000392.1:0-5217 GCA_047626195.1 Myxococcota bacterium | reverse complement strand
GAGATCGACGGCGTACACGAGCAAGGCGACGACATCATCACCACCTCTCACCCCGCGTTTGCCAACGATGTAGTGGTACTGGTGATCATCGGCATCCTCTTCTTCCCGCTCTTGGTCTTGGTTCCCATCACCATCTGGCAAGTGAAAATGCGACGCTACGAAATCGAGACCGACCGCGTGGTCGTCCGCAGCGGCATCCTGTTCAAGTCCAGTATGTCGGTGTTGTACAACCGCATCGACTCCATCCAGCAGAACCAGGGTGCGCTCGGCAAGGCATTCGGAAACGGTCGCGTCACCATTTTGACCGCCGGCAGCAGCATGCCGGACTTGGTCGTGGCCAATGTGCCCGATTACCAAGAGGTCTACGACACCGTCCGCGAGTACTACGGCAGGGTCGGGAGGTAGCCGCCGACTATGCGAGTTCGCCCGTATCGCGGGCGGACTCAATGTCGCAGAAGATGAGCGTTGCCCCTAGGACCGCCAGGGGTGTAACGAAGATGTTCGCGAACGGGATGAACAGGAAGACGGCCACCACAGCACTGTGGCCGCTGATGTACGCCCGGTTCTCCACCAGGTAGCCAAGCTTCTCGCGGAAGCTGAGCTGGCGACGTGACAGCGAGACATCCATGATCTCGCGGCTGACAAAGAACACCGTCGCTGCGAAGCTGCTGACCGTGTACAGCAACGAGCCTAGGCCGGGAATGAGGTTCAGCGCGAGCAGCGGTACCATGATGGATACGTACAGGCCAAAGCCCACGATACTGTGTCGAATACTCAGCGCCGCGTTGCCAAAGGCGATGGCCCAGGTCTCGCGTTCTTCGGACAAGCCGAGCTGTTCGCGTTCGACACTCCCCGCAATGACGTCGTACAGCGGTGCACTTGCCATATTGCCAAATACCCATCCTGCTGCAACGGCAACGACAATCAATGCCCCCGTCAGCAAGCCCAGGCCCAGACGCCACCACACCATCCAGCTGGGGTTGGCGGGAGACGGAACCAGCCAAAGCAAGAGAGGCGGTCCGAACATCACTGTGGCAACGACCGCAAACAAGAGGACGGTGATGGTCAGCACAGCCGGAGCCAACATCCACGGAATCAACCGTGGATGTCGGAACAGGTAGGCAACGCCACGGGGTAGGGTCCGCGTTCCGCGAAAGAACTCGGATGCTGGGCTAGACATTCAGACTCTCCGCAAAGGAGCGCTGCTCACCGAGCGCCGTGAGTCACGCCTTAACGGCTACGCATCCACGAGGTATCCGACACCCCTGCCCGGCTTCGAAGCGCCGCCAGACCCGTGCCATCGGCGACCGTGGGGTCGAGTCGCAGCACCGCCAACCACGCGTCCAGTGCTGCAGCGGGGTTGTCTGGGGACAGCACCAGAGCGCCGTTCCACAGCGATGTGTAGTAGTCATGAGCAGAGTCCGTCAGGTGAGCAGCGAGAGTCGTTCCGAGCTTCGTCTCAGCGGCTGCTTGCATACGGTCGTCCGTGCCAGGAAAGTGCAATGGGTCAGAATCAACCCCGGCATGCGGGTAGGCATCATGGCGTTCGTCGATGGTCACCTGTGTCTCTGTCCACGAGCGACGCATGTCTTGGCTACCCTCCCGATGACGGACCGCTGCGGTCCATGAACAGGTCCGCGTCCACTGCTCGACCGGGTAGGCAAAGGGCTCGTACACGTCTTCTGTGACGGTACGCGGCGTCCGGTCCGCCCGTTCCGTCCGCTGGCTGACCAGCCGCACGCCTTCGTCCAAGTCCGCACGTGCTCTGGCGACGCTTCGGCGAGCCTGATCGACAGACGCTAGAGCGGTCTTTAGCTGGCGTTCCACACTCTCCAGCTCACGACGCGGTGCGGATGCCTGTTGCTCACTCTCGCCGAGCCGCCGTTCGGCAGTGACGAGGTTCCTGCGCAACCGGTCCAGCTCGGGGTCTACCCCCAGAGGATCCTCATAAAGCGCTGATGCGGACGCCAACGCGTCTTCCGCCTCGATTACACGTCGCCGTGCCCAGGCCACATCCTGTTCGGCCCGATCTGCAGCGCCGCGTACCGCAGGCAGCTTGTATTCCATCAGCGAATGCACGCTTGCGGCCGCCAGCTCCAACGCATCGTCGGCGGTCAACCCGGCACGCATGAGCTCGGACCGCTTGCCCTCCGCAATGCGAAGCGACCGCAGTGCGGGCTCATATTCCGGATTCGTCACCTGACGCGTACCCACCAGTACCCTCACCGAGTCCGTCGTCGTGACCGACGTATTCGCACACCCGTGCTCTGTGACGTCGAGATCGACGGACGCAATCGTCGACCCACTTGTGCTGAGCGTCAGCCGCCCATCCGTAGCCAATGATGCGCGGGTGACCCGCTGAACCGCCGAATCCAGAGAAGTCCCCTCTCCCGGCCAGCGCACATCATAGCCGAGACTTGCCTCAACACTGCGAACCGCACGGTCCCGCTCTGCCAACCAAGCTCGATCCCCGTCCACACCAAAGGCCTGGTGGTAGCCCACCGCAGCGGACCCCAAGTTTCCGACCGACTCTGCCGTCTTGGCCTGCCCGGCGATGAACCGGGCCCAATCGCGCTTGAGGTCCCTTCGCCGTGCACTCGCATCAAAGGCAATGTCGCGTGTCTCCATCCAGTCCACCCACGACAACGCAGACGCCCAGTCTCCCGAATCTGCCAGCTTGTCGACGCGGGCGTGCAACGCCGTGGTCACATCGGCCAGCAGACGGTACGCACCCGCTTCAGCATGCACCACGACTGCGACGTGAGCCAGTCCGAAGGCGGGCTCCAGTTCCCCGGCGCTCAGGTGACGCATCGCTGCTGGGACCAAGGCCTGATAGGCTTCCCATCCCATTTCATCCGCGACACCCGCATCTGCGTCACGAGCGCGAGACATCGCGTCATGCGCAGCAGCCCAGTCTTGCCGAGCGACGGCTGTCGCCAGATCTGAGGCTGCAGCCGACAGACGGCGAGCCCTGTCGATCTCTTGCGACGTGCGCGCCGAGTCGAGCTTCGCTTGAATGCGGGGATTGTGTGGAGACAGAAGATTCGCTTGCTCGTAGGACGACACTGCAGCGTCCCATGAGCCATAGCGAACCGCTTGGTTGCCATCCCGAACAAGGCCGGAGTGAGCTGCACAACCGGTAAGAGCGACTATCAATAAGATCGAGCTACCACGCATCTCTATGCTCCAATTTTCACGGATATGGGCCAGACGCACACCCTTGAGTTCCCTTCGGCAGCGAGACACGACGTGACCGACAGCGGTTGTTCGGATAGCTGCAACGCCATTCAGGAGAACGACGACATGGGACTACGCGCCTGGATCTACGACCAAGCAATGCTACCCGTGACCACCACTTGGTACGAAGAAGTCCTCAATCGCCTAGAACCGGGCGCACGCCTGCTCGATATTGGCATTGGGACCGGTGGTGCTCTGGCCAACAACGCCGACCAAGTCCTGCGAGACGGCATTGATGTTGTCGGGATCGATATCGACGCTGACTACGTACAGAAAGCCCGTGAACGTCTCCACGAGGTGGGTCTGGCCGACACCGTGCACGTCGAACTGCAGAGTGTGTACGACTATAAAGACGGCAACTTTGATGCGGCCTACTTTGCAGCCAGCTTCATGCTCCTCCCGGACCCCGCCAAGGCTTTGCAACACGTGCTGACCCAGCTCAAGCCGGGCGGAAGAGTGTACTTCACCCAGACCTTCCAAGAGCGGCCATCACCACTCATGGAGAAGGTCAAGCCCATGCTGAAGACGGTGACCACCATCGATTTTGGCAATGTGACTTACGAAGCCGACTTTCTAAAGACGCTGTCCGAAGTCGGCGTAGAAGTCATCGAAAACACCAAGATGAAAGCCAACCGTAGCCGTAGTTACCGCCTGATTGTGGCCAAGCCCGAAGACGCGTAGATAGCGCTCAACGTTTACACACTCCCTCACCTAGCACCGATATGGGTGGAGGTAGAGGATGTGGATTATCCTGGTTTCGGCCGTCTTTGCGGGCGTGCCAACAGAAGACGTACGTTGGGATATTGCGGTCCGGGGGCCTGTTGCTGAGGCCATTGTGACTCAGCGATTCGAGGGACCTAGGAGCGCTGGTCAGCGTGGGGAGTACGTCTTCGCCCTGCCTCACCAAGGTGTAGTCGACGACATGACCATGGTCATTGGTGACACCGTCATTCAGTCGGTGCTCCGCGAGTCTCGGCACGCACGTCAAGAGTACGAGGTCGCCGCACGAGACGGCCAAATCGCAGGCTTGACCACCCAGGTTGCAGGCGGTGTCTTCCGGCAGGAGCTGTCCAACATTCCCGTGGGGCAGGACATCGAAGTGCAGCTCCGCGTGCTGTGGCCCGTCACCCGGGTGGATGGTCAGTACGAGCTGGTAATTCCAACAGACGTCGCTCCGCGCTTTGGCGGCTTCGACGACCATCCATCTCTCGCACCCGAGAGCACCACCTACCCACTACATATCGGGGTGGACGTACAAGCAGGCTTCAACATGACGGCCGTGCACAGCCCAACCCATGAACAGGCCGACATCACCGTCCGCGGCAGCCACGCAGGCCTGTCTTGGCAAGGCACGGGTTCGTACGGAGACATGGTCCTGCGATGGCAAAATAGTACCGGCGCAACCCAAGCTGCGGCCATCACTAACGGCGACCACAGCCTGCTCGTTATGGAGGGGCCAGCACCGACCAGTACGGACGCTGGCGCCATAGAGTGGGTCATCATCCTGGACACGAGCGGCTCGATGAGTGGGACCCCGTGGCGACGGGCGATGGGCCTGATCGACAAGCTGTTGGCCCAAGTCGGCCCGGAGGACACCGTCGGACTCCTGACCTTCGGACAGTCCATCCAACATGTCGCTCCAGTAGGAGGAGAGGAAGGCATACGCCGGGTTCGGTTTCATCTCGGCCCAATGGGACCGAACGGCGGAACCCTGTTGCCAAGAGCGCTCAGCGCCGCCGTCGCACTCCCTCACGACGGAGCCATGCGCCGGGTCATGGTGCTCATCACCGACGGACTCGTCACCGACGAAGACGGCTCGCTCACAGCCCTCGCAAGTGCCGGTCTACGAGCAGACCTGTCCATTGTGGGTGTGAACGCATCGCCCAACCGCGTCCTACTGAACCGACTGGCCGTCGCCGCAAACGGAACCAGCGCCTACTACCTGCCCGGAGACACAGCAAGTAGCGTTGCCCACAGAGT
>JBLHSN010000391.1:0-5218 GCA_047626195.1 Myxococcota bacterium | reverse complement strand
TGGCGGCTTGAATGAACTCACATGAAAGGAGCCGCACCCAAAGCCTTACGGTGCTTCACTTTCGTTCGAGACCGTCACACAGCCAGATGGCCGCAGCGGCCAACGCAGAACTCACCGCAGTAGGCGTGCCAGCCTGTGCGTCTGAGCAGGCCGCCCTTGGAGGGAATGCGGGTGCGTTGCGCTTTGCAACCTGGACACTCGCCCTCGATACGGGGGTATTTCGGCCGCAGAAGCGACTGAGGCTTCAGCCGAAAGGGCCGCCGCCACCGTGTACCACGAAGCACTCCACGCCGAACCGTGGCACCGAATGGCGCGCTATTCCGCAGGGCTTGGCCAGACCGCTGCACAAATCAAGAACAGCATGGGTATATTCCAGCCCGCATTGCCGTAGACGCCGTCGCCAAAAAATACGACCAGAGTGACGCCGAGTCCGAGCGTTCAAAAGCATGGTACGAAAACGTCTATGGAGCAGGTGCAGAAGCGCGAAACACGGTTGTCAGAGCACTTCGCGTCCAGCGGACCAACCTGGCTGCAGCGCTGACTAAGCTCACAACCGCCCAGACAGCCTACGAAGCCATCAAAGACGACCGAGCCGTAAGCGAGGCCGACAAGACTGCTAAGCACGCAGCATGGGTTACCGAATACGCAGCTTATGCGCTCGTTGAAGCCGCCAGCGACCAAGGATATGCGGCCTATCGCGCACTGGCTGAAGAAGCGGATGCGTGGGCTGTCGGTGACGCCACAAAGACCGCTTACGTTGAATAAGACTCTGCTGTTGCTGATGATGGGCTGCTCAACCCCGGGCCCCACCGCCACACCTGCACCTACTGCCGTCCACCCAGAGAGTGACATGTCCCACGTCGACACCCTTATCGAGCTTCTCACCCGTGACAGCGCAACCGCCGAAGAGGCGCGCTAGGCAGCGTCTGCACTCAGCGTACCCGCTACATTCACCGCGGTTGCGGGGGTGGATGAAGTGAGCCACGCTGTTCTTACTGCGGCCCAAATTCCAACATTGAGCCGGCTGGAAGAGGCGTACGGGCCTTCCAGAGAGCTCCCCATGACAGTGTCGCAGACTCAACGCATCATCGACGTGCCGCCAAACCCGAACCGCCGGTACGATGTCTCGTTGCTACTCACCATGAATGGCCCAACCCTCGTCGGTATCACGGTTCGGCGCGACATTCGCCTGTAGACCGGCCTACACTGGGCGTTCGCTACTCCGCCGCTAAAAAGTCCCTCGATTTGCTCCTACCTAGGTTTACCTTCGCCGCCAACGACGGGGATAAACGATGAAAGGTAGTTGGCTAGTCATGTTGCTCTGGACCCCTTTGGCTCTGGCAGCACCACCTTCAACGATCCCCTTCCAAACACGGGTTGCAGGCGTAGACGGCATTGGTCTCACCCAAGAGGTCTCGATGATGTTTTCGTTGTTCGCAGTGCCTACGGGTGGCTCTGCACTCTGAACAGCATCGTGGTCCGGCTTAAACCCTGAGAAGGATAGGAAACATCCGGCACCCCCGAAGTCTACCTGTCAGCCCCGCGCAGCGCCCACCGCCACGGCTTGGCGCCCCCATCGCCCTCGACTGAGTCCCTCGCGTCCCGCGCACACCGGGCGAAAACGACGGTTATCCGTCGCCGTCCGCATCACACCACGCCCGGTCCGTCGCACTTCCTCACAGCACTTCAGACTCAGGCCACATCCATCCGGCTGGCCGGCGGCCGAACCACGGCGCGCAGGGTCGTCATCCTCCCGCATGTCGGACACGCCACGCCGTTGACGTTCAAGACCTGGCACAACAGCACGCTCCACGATGTCCACCGCGAGGTCCCGACGCCCGTATTCGTCCGTCGCAGCCCGACCCCCCTGGCGCAGGCGTTGGCCGCTTTGGAGGTCGTAGCCGCACCGTACGATGCCATCGATACCGCGCCGCCAGCACGCCGCCGTGAAGCATTGGGGCCGCCAGCGGCGGCGGGCTCGTGGAAGAGCCGATGCCGTGTCATCAGACGCCCTGACCACTTTACAGTGGTGGGGCGTCCTGAATACGCGAGAGGGTGAATCCAAAGCTTCCGCACGGATGGTTGCCGCCGTCGTAATACCCGCGGCCGGAAGCAAGCGCGGTCCCTCCTTGGATTTCAACATGTGCGGTTCCTTGAGACGGTAGAGTCTGACCGTCGAGCGCCACACGACTCGAGCCAGACCCGAAGCTGTCAAAGACACAGGCCCCTTGCACCTGCAACAGGTGGCTCATACTCTCCGCCAATCCTCGAGTCGATTTTGCGTACAAGAGGCCACGACTATCAGCGAAGGCCACGGTCTCCTTCGAACCGCATCCTCCCGCACCATCCGGTATACGGCCCGAGACGTCCACCCACAGCGGCGAACCCACCGAAAGATCGGCGTCTGGAAGGGGCCGCGTTCCGTAGACCGCCCAGACATCTCCAGTGTCTGTCTGAACAGCCGCCACGAGAACGGACGACGACGGACAGGTCTGGAACCCCGCCGTGTCGCGTGGAGGAACCGTCACCGTGTCCGGGTCGACGATGACAGCATCGAGCGTCAGCCTTTCTTGCATGGGCATGGGGTAGTCGGGCGCACCCTCGGGGCCCTCTATGCACAACGAGAAGCCGGTCTCATACACCGGTTCTGGAGGCAAGTCCCAGGGAGCGCCGTAGTACACCCGAGCCTGCCCGCTGCCCTTGGAGGCAACCACCAGGTCGCTGAAACCATCCGCGTTGGTGTCGCCACCGGCCAGGGCCGAGCCGAGCTTGGCGTCCGAGTCTAGGCTGCGGCGCCTCCAGCTGGCCGAGAAGCCGAGACCCGGTCTGAGGTCTGGCGCCCCAGTCACCAGAGCGACGCTTCCGCCACTCGGCCTACACCGATTATCCCTGAGATGGGTAGTGAGGAAGTCGGAGTAGCCGTCTCCGTCGACATCGCCGACTGCGGCGAGGGTACCGCCGATGGGTGTGTCAATATACTCACCATTCATGGCGACGGACGTGGCAATCCCGCTGACTGTGTCGCCACCGAACACGATTCCCAAGGCACCAAATCGCCGCTCACCACTGTAGCCGTCGTATCCGTCCTCCGACGCCTCTGGGGCGGACGCCACAACGTCCGGTCGCCCGTCTCCGTTCATGTCCCCGGGCGCTATCACCGCGTGACCTGCGGCACTTCCGGTCAGTCCATCGCCGTCTAGCAGCTCAGCGCCCCAGATGCGGTCGGCGTCCGCCGGATGCGTACGATCGACGGTGAATGGTCCACGATACAACCCTACGGTGCCGCGCTGGTCGTACATACCGTAGCCAAGACCGGGGTCTCGCGGGGGAACACCACCGACCACGAGATCGGACCATCCGTCGCCGTCCATGTCGCCGGCAATCGCGACACTCGTACCCGCAGACCCTCCCTGGATAGCGACGTCTGCGCGCACCGACGCTACGTGGTCGCCGACGACGGGTCCGAATAGTACCCACACCGACCCACCGGAGGCCGTCGCGTCGGTCTCTCCGACAACCAGGTCCACCACGCCATCGCCGCTCACGTCACCTGTCGCCAAGCTCGCCCCGAGCTCGGTACCCACGGTGCCGGTGGTCAGAACGACATCGGCGTCGGCTGCACCGTAGTTGCCGGAGAGCGGCGCATGAAACAGGTACAGGGCTCCTGAGTCGGGCGCTGCAATGATGACATCATCTACCCCGTCGCTGTTGAGGTCTGCGGTTGCGAGCGTCTGACCGAACGATGCGTCATCGCCGGAGATAATCGCGATAGCGTCCGCGATACCAAGCTCACCGTAGACGGGACCCTCAAAAATCCAGAGCTTTCCATCGCCTGAGACGAGGACCTCTGCGCAGCCGTCGCCCGTGACATCGGCCACCACAGCCGCGTCGCCAAAGTAGCCGTCGGGCCCAGATAAGAGCGCATCGGAGTCCGCGTGCGATTCCGAGACGAACTCCAGACCACGTACCTGCGCGGACGGACCCTCAATGCCGCAGGTACATGATTGTGTACGTGCATCTGCGTCGACACAGTCGTCGTCGTTGCGCACGAAGCCAGCCGGCGCGGCGCAGGCGTAGACAGGGCTACTTCCTTGTCGCCCCGCATCGTCACCGTCTCGGTCCGCATACCAGGGCTGTCGGACAAACCCCTCATCGACATCGCCATCGCAGTCGTCGTCAACAGTGTTGCACTGTTCGACGACTTGCGGGTTCACTGATGCATTACCGTCGTCGCAGTCGGTGAAGTCCGACACCCAAAGGACGGGGCTCGTGCACGCCCACATCGATTGTTCCGGGTCACCGAATCCATCTACGTCGACGTCATTAAACCACTCCTGCTCTCCGACCGCCCCGGCCTCGTCGATGGCTCCATTGCAGTCATCGTCAATGCCGTTGCAGCGCTCCGTCGCCTGGGGATTCACCGCTGCATCACCCTCGTCGCAGTCGTCACCACCGCAGCGTCCGGCGATGAACCCGTCGCCGTCGGTATCGCAGCCGTCGATCGACCCACTGTAGAGAGTCACTTCGAGGCTGTCGGATGTGACCTCAACGCCTGGGCTACACCCCACTGGCTCGACCGACAGGCCCTCGGCGACGACGACCAAGGTGCTCCGGTCGACCTGGGCCTGTGGGTCCACATAAACATCGACAGAGACTTGGTTGCCAGCGGCTAGTACGGTCGGCTCCCAGGGGTTGAGTAGGCGCCACGACGTCCCGCCCTCCACGCTGACGTCGGACAGCCACGCATCTCCATCTCCAAGGTTGTTGAGGATGACGGCGACGACGAGCCCATCCGAGCCGATGACTGCCGAGGAGACGCCTACAGCCGTTGGTGTCGCGATTAAACGGACCGAAGCCTGTCTAGGGGGACCGACCGTGGCCGCGACGAGGACAAGCCCTCCGATGACCAGGAAACGCGCGCGCATTGTACCTCCGCAGCCTGAGTGTGCTCCGCCTGCCTATCCTTCAACGTGATGACGACTCAATCTGTGAAGTGCGGCACAACGTGAGGTCGAGTAGCCCCTGGTTGTGAAGCGGTGCCGCAGATGACGGTGAACCGGCCCTCTTGGGCGAGCTTCTCGACTAAAATAAGGGACTTCGGTAACAATCCGGCGTGATGTAGCCCCACACCGTGGAGGACGTAGCGACGCAAGGTGCTGCCAAAGGGCGAGTCGAAGCGGAAGCCTTTGATCGCTGCGGCAATCGCCTCCTTCTTCTC
>JBLHSN010000390.1:0-5246 GCA_047626195.1 Myxococcota bacterium | reverse complement strand
TCGCCCGAAGACAGGCTATCCTTTAAGATTCTACCGAAACACCGTTTTTCTGGCACCGCCATCCAGCGCGGTGATGCATTCCGCAACAACCCGGTGGGTACCGGCCCGTTTAAGCTGTCGTCGTTCGGCGCTGACGGGTCCATCGTCCTCGAACGCAATGCCGAGTACTTCGCCGAAGTGGACCTCAATGGTGCCACGCTTCGAGAAGTGGCCGACAAGAGCTACCAAGCCAAGCTGCTCGTCTACCAATCGCTCGAAGCCTTAGTCCGGGTGATTCCTCGCGACCTCGCCACACTGGAGAGCGACCGCGGCATTGAGCTGTACCCTTACCAGACCAACTCGTGGTGGTACCTCGGCATGAACCACCAAGGCGTGTGGGCAGACCCAGAGATGCGCTCTGCCCTGACCATGATGGTCAATGTGGACGAACTCTTGCGCCCTATTGGCACCGGAGACACCGTCACTGGGCCATTCGTACGCAGCTCACCCTTCTACAACCACGATGTCCGCAAGGTCGCGCATGACCCGGACACTGCGCGCACTATCATCGCCACCAAGGGCTACACCTTTGACGGCACGCACTGGATGAAAGACGGTCAGCCGCTCACCTTCCGTCTGCTCGTTCAAGACAACCAAGAAGTTGGCCAAGACGTGGTCATTGCCATCCAAGGGCAGCTTCAGCGCTACGGGGTGACTCTCGAGCCTGAGTTCATCGACGAAGCCGCATGGAAGTCCCGAGTGTGGCAGTCCAGGGACTTCGACTTGGTTCTGTCGCAATGGACTTTCGACCGCAACGAAGACATCTATGAGCAGTTCCACAGCCAAGGTAGTCGCAACTTCACCGGGTATGCATCCGACCGCACCGATGCCCTGCTCGACGAATCACGCACAACGGTGGACCCACAACAAAAGCGCTCACTGCTACAGCAGGCACACGCCAGCATCAGTGCTGACCAGCCCATGGTCTTCTTGTGGACACTCAATAGCTACGCCGCTGTGTCTACACGGGTGCGCAGTGCGGAAGTCCATCCGTTCTACTTCTTCACCTGGGCACAGGATTGGTCCGTCGAGTGACGCTCGCGGCCCTGAAACACGGGGCCGTGGCGGCGCTCACGGTCGTTGTCGCTGTTGCAGGGATGCAGGTGCTGCTCGCACTCGCGCCGGGCGACCCGATTGACTTACTGCCAAACGCGAACGCTGTTCGGGCCACGCTCGAAGCCCAGTGGGGACTTGATGCACCGCTGTGGGAGCGCATCGGCCGTACTCTGATGGGTGACTTCGGTCAGTCACTGTCTTTGCGCCCCGGAGCGCCCGTCCGCGAGGTCATCGCCCTGCCGCTGCTGAAGACGGCGAGCTGGTGGCTGACGGGAAGCGCGCTGCTAACCAGCCTGGCTACGGTCGGAGCAGTTGTTCAACGCCGGTCGATTCGCCTTCCGAGAGCGGTACTCATGGTGGTGTCGCTCATCCCCACTTTCCTTCTCGCTCACCTGATTGTGAACGGTGCGAATGAGAGCGTGGTCGCTGCGACCGACGCCGGAGTCATGGGCCGCCCTGGCTGGTTTCCCCTTCCCCTGGAAGCCTCCACTCTGCGCTTTGCCCTGGCCGTTGGCATCTTGGCGATTGGTTCTGCGAGCTTCCTTGATGCCTGGACGGAACTGTCGACACAGGTCAACGCGCTTCGCTCCCGTCCCTTCGCCATTGCCGCGAAGAGCCGTGGAGAGCCCGAACACACCTGGTTGTGGCGTCACATTGCCATTGCCGTGTGCGAGTTGTTGGCCGGGCGAGCCCCAGCACTGCTCGGTGGGCTCGTCATCGTTGAAAAGGTGCTGCTACTCGGCGGTGCAGGTACGGTTCTATGGGATGCCGCCGTGGGCCGCGACTACCCAGTCGCCCTCGCGCTTACCGCAGTTTTTGCTTTGTGGGTCGCTGGCCTGCGTGCTGTGCTGTACACCCTGCGCGACCACTGGCGCCGAGGTCAGACCGCATGAGACGACGCGCCGCTCTCGTTAGTCTCACCATTGTCCTCACGGTCGCTCTGATCGGTGCGCTAATGCCAGAGATGGCCGCGACGGAGACCCGACCCAACCAAACCAATCTAGGCGTGAGCTGGGCGTTTTGGCTCGGAACCGACCGCCACGGCCGGGCCATTGCAACGCGCTTGGTCATCGGCCTCTCCAACGGTGTGTGGCCGGCCCTTGGAGCCTGCACGGTCGCTGGGGTGCTCGGGCTCATCTCGGGAACCGCCCGCGGCTGGCTGGGTGGATTTGCCAACACCGTGCTCGGATTCCTCACCACCGTACTAGCCACGATTCCGCGCTACGTCCTGGTGCTCGTAGTCTTGACCATCTGGGGAGACAGCGCCCTGTGGCTGGCTCTCGCAGCCGGGCTTGCGTGGACGCCATCGGTCACCGAGGCCGTCAGCGCTCGCGTCGAACGCCTACGCCACAGCGAGAACATCCTAGCGAGCCGCATACATGGTGTTCCGCCGTGGCGACTCTTGCTCGTCCACACCGTGTGGTTCGGCTGCCGAAAGACGGTAGCCAGGCAGCTATTGGGCCTGTTCTCCGCCTTCTTGGTCCTCGAAGCCAGCCTGGCCTACATCGGTGGACTCGGTATCCGCGAGCCCACGCCATCCCTGGGCAACCTATTGGCGATGCAATGGGGCCGTGGAACATGGAATGACCCTCGGTTCTGGGTTCCCGCAGCCGTCCTGCTGTTCATTGTGGCATCCACTCGCGCACTCGCACATCAGCTTGAGGAGCCGGCGGATGTCTGATGCACTTACCATCGACGCCGTCGACGTCCGAGCCGGGTCTACGGTACTTGTAGACGTACAAGACCTGACCATCCATCCCGGCGAGATGACCGCCGTGGTGGGGCCGTCGGGTTCCGGTAAGACACTGCTGCTGCGGGCGTTGGCGGGAGTCCTTCCTCCATCCCTTTCGTACACGGTCCAGACAACACCGCCCCGTCCACGAGTGGCCTGGATGCCGCAAGATTGTATGGCAGCACTCGACCCCTTGCGAACGGTGAGTGAACAGCTTGCCCAGACACTGCTGACCAGTGGCTCTCCAGATACGGTGCTGCAGACTCTCGAAGCGGTCGGCCTCCGCGCTGCCGATGCCACTCGCTTTCCGTCCCAGCTGTCGGGGGGTATGGCCCAGCGAGTCGTGTTGGCACAAGCCCTCGCAATGCGGGTGCACACACTCTTGGTAGATGAGCCCACCTCTGGGCTAGACCCACTACTGACCCAACAAATCTTGGACCTCATCGCCGCCCACACCAGCCCACGCCTGGGTGTATTGTGGGTCAGCCACGACCTTCGTCAGGTACATGGGAGAGCCCACCGCATCTGGGTCATGAACGCCGGCACCGTCATTGAGACCGCAGCCAGCGCTGATACTCTGCGCAGCGACGTCGCTCGCGCACTTCTTGTTCAGACACCCGGAATGCCGCAGATATGAGTATCGAGCTCACCCACGTCAGCGTTACCCTCGGCGGGAATACCAAGGCCCTGTCCGACATCTGCCTGTCCATCGCACCTGGAACACGTGTGGCTCTGGTGGGCAGCTCCGGGAGTGGAAAGACCACCCTAGCGCGTGCTCTGTTTGGTATTGTGGGCGGTGTTCAAGGGTCCGTTCGGGTATTCGGACGGTCGCCAACAGGTCGTGCTCAGACCGCACCCGGCACCCGTGCCCAACTCTTATTTCAACACCCCCGCGCCATGCTTCACCCCGCCATGACCCTCCGCCAGCAGCTCGACGAGTCCGCACATCTGCACAACCGTCCGATGGCAGCGGTCGACGCTGTGCTGCGTCAAGTTCAGCTGGAATATCGCGCAGATGCCCTACCTAGCGAGCTCAGTGGCGGTCAGCTGCGACGTGCAGGAATCGCTCGGGTGCTGCTCGCACAGCCAGACCTGTTAGTCGCAGACGAGCCCACCACCGGGCTTGACGCGGCGGTCAAGTCAGACATCGTCGCTCTGCTCATGGCGCCGGAACGGACCACGCTCCTGGTCACCCACGACATCGGCGTAGCTGCCGACCACACCGAGCGCATTGTCGTCCTCCATCAAGGTCGCATCATTGATGACGCGCCTGCCCTCGGCGCGTTGTCCCATCCCAACGCGCTGGCACTCGTGCGGGCCTCTGGGTTGTTGGCATGAGTGTACTGTTCTTGGTTGCCAGCGCTCTCGCGGCCCCGACAGAAGAGACCGACTTCCGCAGCTATCTGGACCAAGCCGAGTTCTTCTTGCGCAAGGACTGGTACGACGACGCTGAAGAACAGCTAGTGTTCGCCACCGAGCACCCCGACGGGCAACACGACCCGCTGGCCTGGTACTTGCTGTCGACCACTCGACTAGCCCTAGGCGACGTCACCGGTGCCCGACTCGCGGCTGGACGGGCGCAGACCAACGCACGGACCCTCGAACAAGCCGAGCAAGCCAGTGACCTGGTCCAATACCTACAGACCACCTACGGAGAGCTAGTGCTGACCGGTCCGGAAGGCACCAGCGCGCGTGTCGACCTCGAACTGACCAGCCTGTTGTTCGACGCACAAGCGCAAGAAACCGCCCTCGTCGTTCGCGACATTGGCCGACGCAAGGGTTTGCTTCCCCGTAGAATCGGTCTGCCGGCGGGAAATTGGCTCATCAACGACGTTCCCATCCAGATCGTTGCGGGCGAGTCCTTCACCCTGCGCGTGCCAGACGGCGGAGGCCCGAGTGGTGTGGTCACCGTATTCGACCGAGCGGAGATAGAGCTCGGTATCGGCATTGCGGGTTGGCAAGGACCAGCGACAGAAGGACTCTTCCCCGCTCCGCAGCTCACCGCCGCAATGTCCTGGCCGATCGGTCCCATCGAGGTTGCGGTCACCGCGACATGGCAGCCACAGACCTATCTGCGCCGGGATGACGAGCTAGAAGGGTCAGCACTTGGGGGTGGAGCGGGCATCCGTCTAGGCGTGCCGCTGTCCAACGCAGAGCCGTGGATTTTCAGGCCCGCGCTGACCTACCGAATGGCCTGGATCCCTGGGTTAGAACTCTCTTGTTTGCGCGAAGAAGACACCTTTTCATGCACCCAAGATGGACCGGCGGACCTGTTGCTCTACGGCGTCGGCCGGGCGCATGTCCCCGGTGTTGAAATCGCTCTCGCACGCATTGAACGACGACGTACCTTCTCGGTCGGCTTCGGCCTTCGAGCGAGCGCGGAGCGTGCCTTCGGCGTGGTTCCTGGTGGCGGTGTGGC
>JBLHSN010000389.1:0-5298 GCA_047626195.1 Myxococcota bacterium | reverse complement strand
GTGGGAAACGGGTGGAGCGACCCCAACATTTCGGTGGTTGACGGCACAAGCCGAACCCTGGTCCCGGGGCTCATCGACGTCCACGTCCACCTCCAGTCCACGTTCGCCGCCCCCGACCGACTACGCATTCCGAACGCCAAAAAGAACCTGCAGACCCTACTGTATGCCGGCATCACCACTGCCTTGGACTTGTCCATGGAACGGGACGCCATTGACCGTCTGAACGAAAAAATCGGCGAAGGTAGGCTAACGGGTCCCGACCTATACCGAAGTGGTCGCCCGTACACAGCGCCGAACGGTCACCCCATCGCGTCCATTCGGAGCCTGTACCCCGGACTGCTGGTCAAAGTCGCAACGGCGCGTATTGCTCACACGGTCGAGACTGCCGATGACGTAGACGATGTCGTGTTTCGGCAGGGCCAGACCGGTTTCAAAAAGATCATGCTCGATACCATCCCCTCTCATGCCCCTGTAATGTCAGAGGAAGCTGCACAACGGGTTCGTTTGGCAGCCACAGCGCTTGGCGACCGTCTCGTCGCCCATGTCGGCTCCCCGGACGACGTTCAACGCGCACTGGACCTCGGTGTCGACGCACTGGCTCACGCACCCAGCCATGGGCGAATCACAACCGAACAGGCCGTCGCCCTCCGAGACGCTGGCATTGAAGTCACTCCGACGCTCATTGTCTGGGAACGCGTTGGACAAGTCCACCAAGGCAATGTCCCAAGCATCCCGTTGGAAGATGAGCTTCTCACCCGCCGCCAGCAGCGAGATCTCGTCCGAATGCGTAGCGGAGATTCCGCCCTGCGCGGGGCCATGGGTGATTGGGCAAACCAGGTCGTCCCCGCACTTGACGACCGGACGGCCAACCTGCGGATTCTGCGTGATAACGACGTCACCGTGCTCGTAGGCTCTGACTCTCCAAACCTCGGCCTACCGGCTGGCGCGGGTCTACACAGTGAAATGGCCGCATTGCTGGACGCCGGACTCGACCGCCCCACCATCCTGCGAGCGGTCACGTGGCAAAACAGTCGATTTCTCGATCCCGACGCTCGCTTCGGTGCCATTCGACCCGGGTGGGAAGCGGACTTGCTTCTCGTCGAAGGCAACCCCGAACACGATTTGACGGCTCTACAGCGCATTGTTGATGTATGGACCGATGGCCGCCGCGTGTCTCGCCGCGCCCAATAGAACTACCCCACCTGCCTCTCCCCATTTGGAGTCCGCGATGAAAGCGTTTGGCCTACTGCTCTTGGTGCTCACCGGATGTAAGACCGATGAGCCGCAAATCATCGAACCAGGACCGGACCCCTACGACGTGCAAGTGGGCCCCTACGACGCCACCGTTCGCATGACCGAATACGGCGTTCCCCACATTCAGGGCGAGGACTATGGCAGTCTCGGCTTTGGACTGGGCAGTGTCTATGCCCGTGACCACCTGTGTGTGCTCGCTGACCAACTGTTGAAGACGCAGAGTCAGCGCTCCAAGTACTTTGGCCCGGGCACAGCAGATGCGAACCTCGACAGCGACTTTGCTTGGTTACAGCTAGGTATAAACGCTTCGGCCGAAGAGGTCTGGTTCGACATTCGTCCAGACCTTCAAGAAATGTTGATTGGGTACACCGCAGGGTACAACCAGTTTCTCGCAGACACCCCGGCCAGCGAGCGCCCGGAGCCGTGTCGTAACGCCGAATGGGTACAGCCCATCACACACATCGACCTGGTCGCCTACCACCTGCACTTAGGCCTACTTGGAAGTGGCTACGCACTGACGGACTTTATTGCGACCGCAGCGCCTCCCGCGGCCCCGCAAAGCCCCCGCCGCTCTGCACCTGACTTGAGCGAGCTCGACCGCTTCAACAACCTTGAACTGGGGAGCAACGGCTGGGCTATCGGCGCTGACCTTTCCTCGACCGATGGCGGAATGTTGCTGTCGAATACTCACTTCCCGTCGCAGGGCGAACGCCAGTGGTATGAATTCCACATGACGGGACCGAATGGACTGGATGTTTACGGGGCTTCTCTCGTAGGCGTTCCCATGGTGAACATTGGCTTCAACCAGAATATTGCCTGGACTCACACCGTGTCCAACAACCCGCGGTTTACCTTCTACGCACACGAGCTGAATCCCGACAACCCCACCGAGTACTTGTCCGGCGGTGAATTCGTTCCCATGGAACAGAACACCTTCACCATTGACGTCCTTCAGGGCGATGGCAGCACCGGCCAAGAGTCGCGCACGATGTACCGCACAGAGTACGGCCCGATGCTCAACGCGCCGGTGATTGGCTGGACCCGCATCCTTGGGTTCAGCTACCGCGATGCCAACATCAACAACATCGAGCTCTACGACAGCTGGTTCGAGATGAACCACGCCACCACGATGGACGAATTCAAGTCTGCCCAGCGCGACCACATGGGCATCCCTTGGGTGCATACACTCGCTGCGGATGATCAAGGCAACGCGTTCTACACAGACTCTGCGAACACACCGAATGTGGCGGACTCCACCGAGCAAGCCTGGTTGGACTACCGAGTTGAACAACCGCTCGCCGAGCTGTTTTGGCAGCAAGCTGGCCTGTACGTATTCGAGGCCGACAACGACACCTTCCGCTGGATTGACGACCCCGACTCTCCCCGTTCGGGCATTGTCCCCTTCGACGATGCGCCGCAACTCGACCGCCGTGACTTCGTCACCAACGCCAACGAGAACCATTGGATGTCCAACCCATCGGCTCCTCTCACCGGCTACTCCTGGATGTATGGCGAAACCGGTACGCCGCGGACTCCACGCACCAAGATGAACAACCGCTTCTTCATGGAGTCCGGTGCCGCTTCCGCGGCTGGTGAAGACGGCGAATTCACTCTCGACGAGCTTCAAGATGCCGCCTTGTCCGCCCGTAGCAGCGTGGCCGAGGACCTTCGTGATGAAGTGGTCGCTCGATGTACTGGTGTCACCGACTACACAGTGACCGTCGATAGCGTCGAGAGCACCATCGACCTGTCGCCTTGGTGCAACGCTCTCGGAACCTGGGACATGCGACACGCCGTGGACAGCGAAGGTGCACACGTCATGCGCGAGTGGCTCTCGGCCGGTGTGTACACCTGGACTGACATCCGCAACACCGGGCCTCTGTATGGAGGGGAGTTCGACGCAAACAATCCCATCTATACGCCGAACGGCCTGACAGCGGCCCCATCAGAGGGCCTTGACCCCGTTCTGACCAGCCTAGCTACCGCTGCTGTTCGTCTGACCGAGGCAGGCATCAGTCCCACTGATGCCCTGGGCGACATTCAGTTCCGTCGTATCGGAAGCAACGACATCCCCACGCAGGGTGGCATGTACCAAGACGGGGTCATCAGTATCGCGGACTTCAGTAATGGCGGTGACACCACACTGTTTCCTGATGTTCAGCGCGGCAACGTCCTAAACGGAACTACCGACCTGACAGACGAAGGCTACGTGGTCAACTCTGGCAATAGCTGGATTATGGCCATGCAGTTCGGCGAAGACGGCCCCGAGGCTCGCGCCATCATGGTCTACGGTCAAAGCGAAGATGCAAGGTCCCCCCACTTCGCCGACCAAGCCGAAGTCTACGCTGAGGAACGCTTGCGTCCAGTGCTGTTTGACGATGCCGACATCGCAGCCAGCCCAGCGCTCGTCACCGAGCAGTATCAACTGGACGAACAGTAGTACGTTAAGGGCCTAGCGGCGGGTGTCGCTAGGCCGGTGCCGGCCCCAGTTTTCAAAACTGGTCGGGAGACGTCGAGAGACGGTCTCCGGTGGGTTCGACTCCCATCATCCGCCGCCATTTTCTCGCCGCGGCTGCTGGTCCCAGACCGTAGAAGGCATTGTATCTGGCCCTTCGGGTTCGTCGGTCGCGTATAGAATACGCCTCCCCGCTCGTTCCTAGCCCTCCGAGCCCTGGACCCCAACATTTCGGGCGAGGACGGGCGTCGATGATGACTCGCAGGGAGTGGCTATCTTACCAAGCTGGTGCGAGTGCTCGTCGAGATGGAACGCTCCGTACACCAACGACGAAGGGTCGCGTCCCTCGTCTTGTCCTGAAAGCTCCTTGCGAGCCAGACACATGGATGCAACAGCCTAGGACCTGGGGAGGCCTCGCTGGACGGGTGTTGGGGTGGTCCACTGCGTAGCGACAACCACTGCCATCGCCTTCTTTCCGTAGGCGTCACAGACGATCCACTCCCAGGCATCGGGGCCGTACATATCTTTGAGCCAAGTGACGGCTAGCGGGCCGATGACCACCTCGGACTTGTCTCGACCTTCTACCTGCATCGTCACACGGGCTTAGCGGGAGAAGCCGTCGCTCACGCGGGCCAGCTTGTAGTCGCCGATCTTTTCCATGTGGGCACCTAGGGTCCGTGGCGGCCCAACGCCAACTACATATTGACGTCCTGCCAATACCCACGGCGCTGCGAACGACGCCATATGCGACCTAGGTCAGTCAGTATTTGCATCCGGGCCGCCAGTATATTCGATGTTTCTGTCCTGTCCGAGCGTGCATACGATCGCCAAAATCAGGGCAAAACGAGCGAGTCAGTTGTTCCTACATTACCTCAGCACCGCACCCGGGATTTTGAGTGGCGGACGCGAGGGACCTCATGTCGGAGTCACCTCGAGATAGTCCGAGACCCGGTTGTTTGAGAAGGAAGTGAGTAGATGTCGAAGAAGCTGTTTGTCGGTGGTCTGGCCTGGGCTACGAGCGATGAGTCAATGCGCGAAGCATTCCAAGCATTCGGTGAAGTGACCGATGCAAAAGTAATCCTTGACCGTGACACCGGTCGGTCCCGTGGCTTCGGCTTCGTGACATTCTCCGATGGTGCCGCGGCGGACACCGCAATTGAGAAGATGGACGGAGCCGATCTTGACGGTCGCGCAATCCGCGTCAACGAAGCTCAAGAGCGCTCCCGCGGCGGCGGTCGCGGCGGTGGCGGTGGTCGTGGCGGCGGCGGCGGTGGATACGGTGGCGGTGGCGGCGGCGGTGGATACGGCGGCGGTGGTCGCGATGGCGGCGGCGGTGGATACGGCGGCGGCGGCGGCGGCGGCGGTGGATACGGCGGCGGCGGCGGTGGTCGTGGCGGCTGGGACCGCTAGGCTCCAGCACTCGAAAGGTGGGGGCTGGGTAGGATGACCTCGTTACTCGGACACGTACCATCCCCTCGACAGGGGACCGGCAACTATCGCCGGTCCCCTGTTTCATTATTCACCCAGCCAACACCCGGGTCATCGCATGGCGTCTCACACACGCATTGAGCGACCCAACCAGCTGACGA
>JBLHSN010000388.1:0-5300 GCA_047626195.1 Myxococcota bacterium | reverse complement strand
ACGCGTTGAGCCATGTCCATGTATTCTGCCAATGAGTCGTCGGGCGACTGCCTCATTCGGACCCTCTTGCCCTGGTAGTGAACTTACGGACCTAACAATCAACCCGGCGGCTGCAGTCGACTACCCTTACGTGAATGAGCGCATCACTCAGAATCGATGCGAATCGGCTCCCATGGCCCGTCGAGAATCTCTCGGTACCACGCAGTCCAGTCGCCCTGTGCATTCAGGTGGGCGAGCACGCTGTTGAGTCCCCAGTGCAGTCGCTGCGTCCAGATCCACTCCGGCGGCATGGCCATGTGCCGTAGATTGGGATTTTGGCGGGGGTCTACGAAGACCTTACTTCGTGCCACATATTCGGCGGTGTAGGTGAATCCTGGAATCATGAAGGGCTCGTACAGGTAGAGCACTTGGTCCCACTGGGCCCGCATGTCGAAGTGTTTGTCGCCCACCATTCCCGTCTCCGGAAACACCGCTGCGAAGGCGTCGAAGTCCTTGGCTAGGACGGTGCGGGCCATGCGCTTCCACACGTCGATGAAGGCCTTGTCGTAGGCGCGAACACAGCCCCAATCGAGCAGGACGAGAGTGTCGTCGTCGAACAAGTAGTTGCCGGGATGCGGGTCTCCGTTGATTGCTCCATAGCGGAAAATTCCACGAAAAGAGGCTTTGAACAAACGCTCAGCCATAGAGTTGCGCTGCTCTTGGCTGGCGCCTTCGGCAAAGGTGTAGAAGTCCACGCCACTGCTGAATGTGGTTGTCAGCACGGTCTCGGTCGAACGCTCGGTGATGACCTCGGGAATGTGCACCCCGTCTACGCTGAGCTTCTGACGGAATGCGGTCTGCCACAGTGCTTCACGGGTGTAGTCGCACTCTTCGAGAAAGCGGGTGCGCAGCTCGTCGACAATGGCTGGCGCATCGACTTGAGTGCCGAGACCGGCAAAGCGAGACAGCGTACGCAGGGTGGCGAAGTCGGTGCGAAAGGTGTCCGCGACTCCTGGATACTGCACTTTGACGGCGACGGGGCGACCCGCATGCGTAGCCCTGTGGACCTGGCCAATGCTCGCCGCCGCAATGGCCTCAGTGTCGAAGGTGTCGAACAGGGACTCAACAGACCCGCCGAGAGACTCTTCAACGTCTGGTCTCAGCACGTCGAAGTCGATGGCGGCGCTTCCTTGCTGTAGGGCTCGTAGACGCTCAGCGGTACTGTCCGGCAACACGCCGTCCATGTAGGACAGGATCTGGCCTACCTTCATGGCGAAACCTTTCATTTCGTCCATGTGGCTGAGCAGCGAATCGCCGAAGTGGACATCGTCGGATTCAGAGGTTCGAACCATGCGCTTGGCGCCGGCAGCAGCCACCGACGTAGCAATGCGACCGGTCTTCAATGTACGCCTGAGTAGGCCTTTTTGAATGCCTCGCAGTCGGTCTCGCTTACCCATGGTCTAGTTCCAGTCTTCGGCGTTCAGGTCGTACAGCTTTACCGGTGGTGGATTGCGAAGCTGCCACCAGTCGGACACCCCGCTCAGAATGTGCTGGAGGCGACGGAAAGACAGCCCAACAGTGACGCCGGTTAGGTCGACGGGAATCCGCGCGAGGTCGCCGTCCATCCACCGCAGTGCCACCACACCGCCGGTGATGAGAACCAGAGCTGTTCGAGGGTCCTGGAGGATACGTCCACTGATAAGAGGACCGGCATTGCACACCACGGCTACCAGGCACAGCACAATCGCCATGGTCCCGCCACTGGTCCCAACAGGGCCGATGCCCAGCGCGATTCCGAGTGCGACCAGGCCGGACGCTACTGCGGACGCCACGGTAATGCCGAGCAATCCCGGCCGCCCATACCAACGCAGGATGGGAATGCTGATGAGTGCAATGGCTGCTAGCTGAAGGATCAGCGTCAGCAGTCCTTCTCGTGGGGCGAATGCATGTGTCAGCGGTTGCCAAGGGTAGACGGCAGCACCCGATAGGTCCAGTCCGAGTCCGATGGACGAGCCGCGGGTCACCCAGTCAATGGCGGCGCCGCCGGCAACTACGGCGAGCAAGCCAATGGTGGTCTGCGGCAGCTTGCTTGGCGTCTTTGGGCCGGTTCCGCGGTGTGCCCACGGCTCAAAGGCAATCTGCGGGATGAACGGTACCCAGTGGAGAATAGCGGCGTTGTCGTAGGCGAGCAGCAGGGCCAAAAACAGGCCGATGTTGGCGCCGTACCCGTAGGTGAACAGGCCGATTGTAATGGCCCCACCTACCGATATGACACGCGACAGAGTCTCGGGACTCTTGACCCGCTTGATGCGTTCGATGAGGTTTATGCTAATCTGACCGCCGTCGAGCGGGCGCACTGGCATGAGATTTAGCACGCTGAGAAATAGCCCAATGGACCACATGCGCTCGGCGAATAACCACGAGTAGGACATGGGTTCGAGGAACTGCTTGAGCCCGAGGCCAAACAGCGCCATCAACACGCTCATCGCCGGTCCTGCCGCGGCAATGATGAGCCGATGATTCGGCTTTCGCGCTCTAGAATGGCTGCAATATCCGCCGAACCCGTGCAGGAAAACAGCCGGGCTCAGCTTGTAGTGACGAGCGGCGAAGGCGTGACCCAGCTCATGTCCAAGAATGCTGACGGTGACCACAACGATGGTGATGACCGAGCCGAGAAACCCCCATGCACTGCCCCTGCTAAAGGCAATAAACACGATGAGAAGCCACCATGCCGAGAAGGTGACGGGGATGCCGCGTAGGGTGAACGCGTGCCATTCATAGGACGACCGGGCGGAGGGCAGACTCATACGGCTTGACTTACCCGACTAGCCGACAGGCTGCTTGTCACCGCCGGTCGAACGTTGGCATCACGCCGCGTTGCCGGTGAGTGTGCTGGACGATGGTCGTCGATGGGTCGACAATGCAACGGGCCCACGTTGCGGTCTTCCGTTGGGTGGAGCGGTGGCGAACACGGATTTCAGTCTGTGTGGGAGGGCGTTTTATTGAGTTTTGACCTCAACTTAAACAGGACTGATCCGAGCTACACCCACGGGTATCCCGACCCCAAGATGAGGTACTGAAATGAACTTGAGCCAGATGACCACCGTTCGCGGTACTGCCCTATGGACTCTGCTACTTGTGTTTGCAGTGGTGCTGATGCCGAGCGTGGCCTCCGCCCAGCTAGACACCCGTCATTGGGTTCCGCCACTGTGGAGCCCCGACAGCTCTTCGAGTGCGGTTGGTGAGCACTTTGTTTTGGTGTCCACGCCCGAGGTCTCTCCCGTCGACTTTGAGTTGACCGATGGTGCGGGAAATACCTACTCGGGGACGGTTGCTAAGGGCGCCCCGGTCTCTGTGCGCGTGGGATATCTCAGCGGCTCGTTCATCGCCGATACAACCGGGGAATGGTCGGGAAATCACACAGCGCATGTACGTATCGGTACAGGTTCGCTGAATACGGTGAATACCGATGGGCTGTCGTTACAGGCTGACCGCCCGGTCTATATGACCGTTCGCCAGAGGTCCACCTACCAGGGAGACTCGCTCACCGCGAAGGGACGTAAGGCCCTGGGTACGGACTTCCGCGCGGTCTTGGGTATCGATACGCAAGGCACCGCGGCGTACCGGGGTCGATTCATCTCCGTCATGGCGGCGACGGACGACACCACCATCACGTTCGATGAGTTCAGCCCTGGCATCTTGATGTTCGGTCAGCCCGACGCAGACGGGGACGGCACTACCGACCCCATCACCGTGACGCTGCAGGCCAACGAGAGCTACATCATTGGCATTCATGACCCGGTTTACACGGGCACGGCATCTGTGGACCAGCTCAGTGGAACACGCGTTCATTCTGACAAGCCCATTGCCATGGCTGCAGGCTACTGGTTGGGCGGACCGAGCGCGACTGGCGGACAGGACATCGGTATTGACGAGCTCGTACCTGTCGGGCTGGCGGGTACCGACTACATCTTCGTCAAGGGAAATGGGTCGTCGTCTAACGGCAATGAGACCCTGACCGTCGTTGCCACACAGGACAATACTGAGGTGTTCCTCAACGGTAGCGACTCTCGCCACGCCATTCTCTACAACGCCGGTGACTTCACGTACGTGAACAACGAGTACTCGGTAGCGACGGTCGATGGTCTCAGCCATGGCAACTTGTCGCTACACTCGACCAAGCCGGTGCTTGTGGCCCAGAGCATGGGCGGCTCCGACAGCTATGCCACTCCGGGCGTCAGCTTTGTTCCGCCGGTTGGCGTCGATGCGGCCTATTTTGTCGAAGACATCCCAAGCGTTGAACAGCTCGGAGTATCGGCGCTGGGCATCATCGCTCGAGCAGGTGCAACCCTGAATATCAACGGCGTTCCGACAACCGCCACACCAAAAACGGTCCCGGGTGCACAGGACTGGGTGACCTACCGCCTCACCGGGTACACCGGCATTGTGTCCGTGGACTCCAACTCCGCCGTTGCGGTGTCTTTGGTCAATGAAGCAGGCCCACGCGGTGCCAGTGGCTACTACTCTGGCTTCCCATATGGAACGATCGACCTAGATATCGACGAGACATTGGATGGCGAAGACAACTGTCCTGACCACCCGAACCCTGACCAAGCCGACTCCGACTTTGACGGTGTGGGTGATGCCTGCGACGAATGTGAAGAGGACCGGTACAAGGCGATTCCGGGGCTGTGCGGCTGTGGAACGCCAGATGGTGACCCGGATGGGGATGGCGCCACATGCACCGACAACTGCCGGTACACTTCGAATGCCGACCAGCTGGACGGCGACGGCGATGGTGTTGGTGATGCCTGCCAAGGCAACCGCGACGCGGACGGCGCCGATGATGAAGACGACGAGTGCCCAGACGACCCAGAACGGGCGGTTTCAGGAGCTTGTGGCTGTGGTGTTGATGAAGTCGACAGTGACGTTGACGGCACGCCAAACTGCCTTGATGAGTGCCCAATCGACGCGCTCAAGACCACCGCTGAAATCTGTGGATGCAACAAGCTGGAAACCGACTCGGACGCTGATGGAATTCCAGACTGCATCGACTTTTGTGGCAATGGTTTAGTCGACGAGGGCGAGAGCTGCGACGACGCCAACATCGGCAACGATGACGACTGTACGGACCTGTGCCAATTCACTCCCAGCGGTGCTACCGACCTTGCCGACGTCGACGAAGATGGCTCTGTGTCCATCGATGTTCAGGACAACGACCCCACTGTCCAGGCCGTCGTGACCCTGCTGGACTCGGAGCCCGACAACGGCACCGCAGTCGTTGAGTCTGACGGCACGGTCACCTACGAGCCAGAGGAGAA
>JBLHSN010000387.1:0-5328 GCA_047626195.1 Myxococcota bacterium | reverse complement strand
TATCGGGCGTTCCGATTCCGGTGAACTCGCAGTTTGCGATGATGTGCTTCTGAGGCCAGCTACTCGCTAGCTGACCCGAAGACCTGCTGGTGCCAGCGACGAAAGTCTGGCATCCGCTCGCGAGCCCGTTGGGTCAGGAACGCTTCGGTAGCCATGACGGCGGTTTGTTCGAGTTCCTGGTGAACGCCGAAGCCGTCACCGTTAACGTGTGTGTCCCGCTGGACATCACCCAGCTCGGCCAGGACGAGCGGGTCGGTGATAGGGTGGATTTCCTCGTGCAAGACCTGCATGAGGACATGCGCCAAGGGCTGTGCGAACGACACGGCAACCACGCGTTCGTCGCCCACGGTGGTGGCGCGTCCGGCGGCGCCCAGCGCTGGGGCGTCGACGACAACAAGTGGAGGTACCGGTTTATTCTGGGCCTCCCACAGTCGGTCGCGCAGGCGGGCGAGTGGCTGGGCCAGCTGTCCACCGACCCCCACGGTGCGCTGGCTGAGTTCTCCACGGGTCTGCGTCCACCAGTCGTCAAAGTCGTCGCGTTCGGCCGCTGCGGCGCGTGTGACACAGTCGATCAGGTGTCGTCCGGCATTGTCCTGAAGAGATTGTGGGGTGCGCTCGGTCAAGGCCTGGAGCCAGCCATCCACACCGGCGTGGGCCAACGCATGTGCTTGGAGTGTGAGGCGCCCAGGAGCCGCCTGGTAGGCGAGTCGTAGCGGTTCTTCCCAGTCCTTCTTGATGAGGGAAGGGTCGTGCATGGAGGCCGCATCTTGGCCCAGGTCCAGGTGTGGCAGAAGTCGGTAGCACAATGCCGGCGCCGGCCGCCTTGAGAAGCGGATGGGCTGAGAGGGCTGGGGCACCGCGGTGACAGGCTTGCGAATCCAGCCGTAGGTGCCGGCCATGATGGGAACCAAGAACTTCGGTCCACGGTGGGTGACGACACCGTCTGCCGAGTTGTCTGCTGTGAGCAGACGGGCGTGCCGAAACCGAGGTCCGACAAAGAACACGGCTCGACCAGTGGGCAAGAGTGAGCGGTCTAAGCTGCGAGGAATAAGTGGGAGGCAGGCACCGATAAACAAGGAATGAACAGGCTCGTCGGCGTCCATCATTGCTGCCAGTGGAACACTTTGAACGGTGATGGTGGGGGACGACTCAAGCTGTTGGCACAGACGGGTGAGGTCGCACAATGCAGGGCTGGTCCGTACGATGATGGCGACGCTCGGACCAGCGATGGCGGCGAGCAAGCTGGGTACATACCCATTTACCGCCCCCATCACACATACGAGGGTCGAGGGTTCGAGGGCTTCCAATGCGGTGGCCAAAGCGGAGATGCTTAGAGCAGGAGCTGGGATACCGTCGGCTGGTGCGTCGAGCGGACGGTCGCCAAACATGGCTTCGGAGGCGGCTGGGGACATGAAGGCCGATGGGTCAACGGTCAATAGGGCCTCGACCAAGCTCTCGGTTCGAAGAACACCGCGGTCGAGCAGGCGACGGACGGCGGCTTCGCGAATGCGCACGTTGGAGTCTTTTTGGTTCATTCCGAGCGGTACGCGGACTTCTGGACGTGCCGTGGCCACGGTCACGGCAGCTTGGCCGCTGCGTAAGGTCGCGGCTCGAATCTCGGGGGAGAGTGCGTCGATTTGGCCTTGCATGGACTGCTGATAGACGCGGTCTACGGGTCGGTTTTGACCGACAAATCGCTGTCGGATTTCTTGCAGGAGTGGCCGGTAGTTGTCGTGCATGAAGGCCACACGCTGCTCGAATCGCATGCTGTCGCTAGCGTCGAGGTGCTGGGCGAGAAAGCCATGGTCGTACCAGGCTCGCCACCAATCTCTGTGAAAGAACTTAGCGCCGTATTGGGCTTCCCATTCGTCCATCGTCTCGTGGATATAGCTGCCTGGGTACAGGCGAAAGGGGTCGATGGATAGGAAACCGCGGGTGTTGTCGGTGCGCCGGAACAATCGAGTGACGAAGTCGAGGGTCTCGTTAGCCATTCGTGGGGTCTCACCTGGGTGGCCCACAATGACGTTGACGGCCCAGTTCAATCCGTGCTGTTGAGACAATGCCGAGAGCTGTTCAACAGCGGCCAAGTACTTCTCGGGCTTGTTGCCTTTGTTCATGATGCGCAGCATGTCGGGGCTGCCGCTCTCAAGGCCAATGCCAATGCTGAACCGGGCTCGGGCGAGCAGAGAAATGTCTTCCTCGCCGAGGTCATCGCTTCGTGTCAGTGTCCAATATTGCCTGGGTAGCAGACCTTTTTCGATGATTCCTTCGAGGACTTCTCGTCGCCAGCATCGCTGAAAACCGAACAGCGGGTCGGCGATGTTGATCACCCATTGGGACAAGTCGGTGAACGTCGACAGGCGTTCACGTTCCGCTACCGCTCGCTGTGGACTGTACGCCCGCCACTGATATCCGGTCTTGCTCCGCTCCATACAGAAAGTGCAGCGGTACGGGCAACCACGAACCAGGTACACCTCGAGCTTTCGGCCAAGCTGCAGCGCGCGAGGCCAGTCCAGGGGTGAGCAGCTCCCACCGCATCGGCGGGAGTGAGTCGAGGTCGCGCACTTTGCCGGGGCGGTGAATACCGGGCTCGATTCTCCCACCGCCGAGCAGGAACATGACAATGTCGGTGAGGAGCTGTTCGGCTTCACCCTTCATCACAATGTCGAACGGAGACCCGTCAAACAACAGATCTTCGGGCACTGCGCTGGCATGGTAGCCGCCGGTAACCATGGAGGTATCCGGATACTATTGGCGTAAAAAGCATGCAACGGCCAGCGCTTGCATGCGGTCGAAGCTGGAGTAAGTGGAGACCCCAATGACCAAGAACGGCCCAAGCTCTTCGAGGGTGCGCATGAGCGAAGCGTGGTCACCACCCTCGTAGTTGAGGTCCAGAATCTCTACACGTATGCCGGTGTGCGCTTGAACAAAGCCGCCCAGTGAGACCAAGTGGGGCAGCCCGAAGTCCATGTCCGTCCACTTGAGAATGCCGGGTGAGAGTAGGAGAACGGCTGGGGTGTTCATGTCGGCCTTACGGGATTCATGGCGGATAAGGCTTTGGCTTTGCGGGATTCGTCGCGGGTTGGGCTTTCAGCGGTCAGCTTTCAGAGCTCGGCGTTCGCGCGCCTCCCATGCTGAAGATCATCGCCGGGTTGACGCTCCCGCTGGCCGCGCAGCCGTCTGTTGTGAAAGCTGACGGTTGAAAGCTGACAGCCCGCGGATGGGAGAACTGCGGGCGGGTTCATCGTCGTCCGTGGGATGTGTCAGCGGCACGCTTGATTTTGGGTGGCGCCTTCTGTGTGACGTCTGCAGTCAGCGCTTCCAGGCGGCTTGGGTCGCTGCCTAGCCACAGAAGCGGTTCGGGATGGGTGTGACTGCCAGAGGTGGCGAAGCCGGACTCTTTGCAGCCGCCCTGGCAGGTCGTCTCATAGGCGCATCCGCGGCACATATCCGGCACGGTGGCCTTGAACGTTCGCGGGTAGGGATTGGCGAAGACGGTCTCCCAGTCGTCTTCCAGCAGGTTGCCGAGAACGCCGGAAGAAAGAGTGCAGCTGCGGACGTTGCCGCGTGCGTCTATGACGATATTCGGCGATTTGCTGCCGGTGCTGCAGAAGCCAAAGCGTACCCATTCGTACTTCTCGATGTCGACCAAACAAGGGGGAATGGGCTTGGCGGTAGCCACGGACAGTCCCCACCCCAGTCCGTGCTTCTCGGCGAAGTCGAGGTCCGCTTCGATCGGGTCAATCGTGGTCATCAGCCTGGCAATGTGGTGAATAGCGCGTCCGGTAGGCGACTTGCGATTGTACGAGATGCTGCGAATACCGAGGGCCGCACACAGCTCCATGACCGCCTCGAACTGGTCCTCGTTGGCTTTCATGGCCACGTAGCAGCACTGCACGTGAACGCCGGCGTCTGCGAGGTACAGCGCTGAGCGCACGGTGTCGTCAACACACACCGCACCCTTGAGCGCGTTGTGCTGGTCGCGGTCTCCGGCCAGTAAGGTCAGCTGGACGTGGCTGAGGCTCCACTCAGCGAACTTCCGCGCGACTTCTGGGGTGATGTGCGAGCCATTGGTGATGAGAGTCACGGATGAGGCGATGGCACAGGCGTGCTCGATGATGTCCATGGCGTCTTTGCGAATCATTGGCTCGCCACCGGTGATGGTGAGGTGCCAAGCGCCCGATTGGTCTACGGCCTTGCTCATGAGTCCGTTGAAGGCCGGAGTCTCTAGAGGGCGACCCGTTGGAAAGGACGCGTTGGGGTCGCCTTCATCAGCCGTCCACACGTTGTAGCAATGGCCACAGCGATGGTCACAGGCGTCCGTAAGTTCGAAGTCTACACGAGGAGTCTGACTGTCGCTGTCGCGCTCCTGGTCGTCTTTTATGTGTACCGACATGGTGTAGTCCTTAGGGTCGCGCAGCAGGCGCGCAGCCACGTCGTGTGGGAGGATGCCGCGCTTGAAAACGGCCTACTTGGGCGCCCGACGCTGACGAAGAAGGGCGGCGACGTCGTCTGGGAGCACGCCTCGTTCTAGGACGCGTTCCGCCGGGGTGCCGATGCTGTTGCCTTGCGCTGTCTCTGGGTCTGGATAGCGCGTATCGATGGACTCAACGGCAAAGTCCAGGTAGGGCCCGGTGTCGAGTCGGAGTCTGAATCCGAGTCGGTCCCTTCAGGGCCCGAGTCTGTCTCGGCTGGAACGTCGAGGCATGGGCCCAATACGCATCCGGACTGTGTAGCGGCGACAGCCGTTAGCCCCAAGGCAACGAGTACCGGGTGTGGAGGTTTCTTTGAGTCCATGTGTGCTCCTGCCCTGGGCAGGGTGGCGTTAGGCGGTATCTCACACCCAAAGACACAATACGGGGCTTGCGAGCCACCTAGACCGACTGCTCTCGTGGACGCAGTCGCCCAACGACGTCTTCGGGTACTACAGGGGTGGCCGATGTCGTTGATGGACGAAACCGGCGCTAGGGTGCGTTCAGGGGCGCCGCCAACTGACGACGTTGTCACTTGTTACTACTAGGAAGTTGGCGGCGAAACTGGGCACACCAAAGCGTCGGGTTCGACATCAACGTGGAGGTCCACCCCTGTAGGCAGCGCTCCCGGAAATCGTCGGCGATGTCGTCAGCGGTTGCGCGTGTCTCGACGGTCCAGCAGCGCTTCGATGGCGGCGGTCACTTGGGCGTGAACCGTATTCACGGTCTCGGGGTCGTCGGTTGCGCCATCCGGAATCACGATTGGCTCGCCAACATAGGTAGTGAGCCGCACTGGACGCGGAACTAAGGTGAGACCGAACCCGCGCGCCACGGGGACCGGAAGCTTGAGCTTCTT
>JBLHSN010000386.1:0-5333 GCA_047626195.1 Myxococcota bacterium | reverse complement strand
GGAAGGAACCGGCTTTGTGCAGCTCATGCGCACCTTCGAGGGCGAGCGCCTAGCTTTGGCTGCACAAGGCTGCGCGATTGCCGAGATTTGCTACCAAGATGCGCTGTCGTACGCGCGGCAGCGGATGGCGTTCGGCAAGACGCTGACCGGATTTCAGGTCACCCGACACAAGCTCGCGCGCATGGCAACACAGGTAGTCACCGCCAAAGCGCTGACCTACGCGGTGGCCGAGCAGATGCGCCAGGGCATCGCCTGTCCTGTCGAAGCCGCCATGGCCAAGAACACCGCCGCCGACATCGCTATGTCAGTCAGCTACGACGCCGTCCAGATTTTTGGGGGCGCCGGGTACATGCGGGAGACGCGGGTGGAGCGCCTGTCCCGTGATGCCAGGCTACTGCCCATTGGTGGCGGGACGAGCGAAGTCATGAACGAGATTATTGGGAAGGGTCTGGGTCTGTAGGCTGTGGCAACGACAACTCTACACCAGGGTACGCGAGATGGGCCGCGACCAAGTCGCCAACGGTGCCGCTGGCGTGGATGCTTAAAATCGGTGTCCGGGTTCCATCCAATGTCAATCCGCTGGGCGACAACTGGGCCGTGGCGGGCCTATCGCAGAGCGGGAAGCCAATCGTCGCCGCAACTTCGTAGTCCGCATGCCCAAGCGACCTAGCCACGACGAACCCAATCGAGCCGACCTCCAGCTCACGCGCCACAGCAAGGACAGTAGACAGTTCCGACAACGGCAGCGAGGCTGCCCCCGCAAACACCCAGCACGCTGCCTCACGTAAATCAAAGACATCGAGGTCTTGGCCTACGTCATCACTGGCGGCCAGCCCAACCAACTCGGCGGTGGACATTTCACTGTCACGCGGCGTGGTAAAGCCTCGGTCCTGCATGAGCCAGACCTCGGATAACCCGCATTCACTCTGGTGACCTGGCACACTATCTTGACGGGGTAGCGCAGCACCCAACTTTTTTTCTGTGATCAAGATGACGTCGACCTTGTCCGCAAAGCTCCGAGCAAGACTGTCGGCGCAGGCGGTTGCCGCGATGCACAGTGCTGTGCCCGCTAGCCACACACCCACCGGACTTACAGCCCATCGCAACGACCGCAGAGCACCGCGACCTCGCCACACCACTACTCAGGCCAACACAGCCGCGATGCCACACCAGGCCATCGCGATGAGTGCGGTGTTGACCATCGGCACGCGTGTGACCACTGCTTTGTAGTCCATCGGCGCCGACGCCACCGTCGTCAATGTAGACGAATGGCGAAGGGCAAGGCTACTGAGCGACGCGCCAATCGTCGCAAGAACCAAGGCCAGTGCAAACGATGGAAAAGCACTAGTCTACGCGGGTCCGCTGCCGCTATGACGTGCAACCGGAACGGCGAGCAACGCGAGGAAGCCTCCGACCCACCCACTGGCAACGAACCCGTAATCGCCGGTCAACGATGCACCCCACAGCCAAGCAAACAATGCGCTGGCTCCGCCGAATCCGAGCCCAATGACACTCGCGATAGTCAGAGATCCAACCCATCCGCGGCGACTCCCTTCGGACCGGAGTGCGACCACAGCGGAGCCAACAGCCAGACCAAGCGCCGTCCCCGTACAAATCAGTCCCGAGACCTAGATGCTCTGCAGAGCCTCTCGCACAAACGTGTTGAAGGCCACTCATGCGTGCGGTGTAGGCAGGTCCGTGTAAGCGGCTACGCCCTTCGCCTGACAAACCCAGGCGAGACCGATGCCGCCCAGGGTCAGCACCAACGCCACACCCAGTGCTTTTCGCGACATCGAGTCGCGGGACAGGCCCCCGAGCAATCCAATCACAAAAAAGAACATCGGCGCGACCATGGGTGCTCACTCGATGAGCAAATAGTTGGGTAGCATTTGAGCTCCATCCCTCACATCGCTGCGATGAGCGAGGAAGCCTACATCAAGAGACCTGGCAACATCAGCTTGATGAGAGCTTTTCCCAGAAAGGTGATGCGCAACTCCTAAATCCCTGAACCACTGTCCGTGTCCGCTTCTGTTCCACTGTCGGCATCCGAGTCGCAGTCCGTGTCCTCGGCATCGATGGCACCGTCGCAGTCATTGTCGATGCTGTCGTCGCACACCTCAATCGCTCCCTCATTGACGGCGGGGTTCGTTTCATCACAGTCGAAACCACTGCCATCAAAGCACTGGGTGAACCCGTCACTGTCGTCGTCATTCAGGTCGTCCCCAACTGCACGGCGGCTGGCCGTAGCAAGCGGACAGGGCAAACGGCGTTGCAGCAGTGGCTCCAGCAAGCGCTACAGGGGTGGCCGACAAACGAACGCCACAGAAGGGGCAAGCGTTGGCAATGGGCAACAGCGGACGTGCACAGGACGAACAGCACTTCATTGCAAGCCTCTCAACAAGACTTGCAGCCTACGTCAAGCGACCGCATGCCAAAATCATGGGTTCTACGGTGTCTCTTCGGCGCTGGCTTCGCATCCATTGACCCCATCTGCTGCAACACACTGCAAGACCACGGTCGCTAAGACGCCTTCGCCGGTCACAACAACACCTTCCTCAATACCTGACTACCGTTCGCCAGCAGTGTTGTCGCCGACAGACTGACCGACCAGGTCCCGAGCGCGACTTTGTTGAGGGCTACGTTTGCGTCGTCGCGGGCAATCGAAAATGGGGAAATCGGCTCCGGTCCCGCGGCCTGCACGGGTGAACACCGACAGACCCGCTGTTGGCCAATCCACTGCGGACTCAGGTCCATCGAACACGTATCGGTGGCATCGCGAGCAAGGTTTCATGACGTCTCCGACGGTGCCCAAGGTCACTGTACGTCCGCATCCATTCCTGCGGCAAGCCCGTGTAAGCGGGTGAAATCACTGCGGAAAGGGCTCTTCCAACACCGCAAATTTGCCGAAGTCAAACGGCTATCCAGGCCCCTTCTCTACCCGCTCCACACCCTCACGAATCCCTTGTTCACGCTGCAGGTCTGCGCGGTGGAAACAGTACGGTATGCTTCCGCGCCTACCGAGCAGCGTGTGGGCAGTCCACGAGCAACCACCGCGGCAGACATCGGCGTAGTAGCAGGTCTTACAGTGGCCCCACAGCTCATCCGTGGTCCGGTCGCGGGCGAAGCGCAGCTCGGCTGTGTTGTCCCACAAGTCTTGGAGCGAGCGCGGTCGCACATTCCCACCAACGTACGGTGTACTGGCAAGCGATGGGCAACCTTTGATGTCGCCGTTGCTCTCAATGCCCAGTGAGTAGCGTCCTGCACCGCACCCCTGAACGTAATGTCCGCCGCGCAGGTCCGTCTCGTGGGGCCCAAAGTAACCGAGGTTATTCGCGGCGGTCACGGTCACACCTCGCTCCCGCCCGGCCTTCGCCATGGCGGCCAAGCGTGGGACCAACTCCAGCATGTCGTAGGGCTGGAGCAAGCGTTCCGGTATGTCTGCTGCTCGGCTCATGGGACCGGTGTCTGGACCCGTGAGCGGCAACCATCGAGATGATGTCGAGCCAGTCAGGATGCAGGTACGCCTCGCCACCTTTGAATACCACCTCGCGCGTGCCCATGTCCGCCAGCTGTTTGGCGACATCGCGCATGTCGTCCATCGACGACTCTTCGTATCGTGGACGCCCTGCCCTCGACCCACAGTGGGCACAGGCAAGGTCGCACTTTAGCGTGAGTTCCCACACCACATAATCAGGCGCATAGTCGACTTTCTATGTGGCCATACGGCGATGGGGAGCGGGCATGACCGAGTGTACACCGGACGCTTGAGGCGCTCGGTGACATCGCTATCACCCAGCCGCTCGGCTAGTTCTCTGCGCCAGTCTGCAGGCGCAAGATATCGCCAAGGTTGACTGGGATACCGTTGACTGACGGGCGAGGATTGCCCGACGTGTAGTCCATTTCATCGACCACACCGACCAGGTACTCCTGAATGAAGACGTCGTTGCCGTCGCCATCTGTACCGGTCACAGCGAAGCTGTACTCACCTTCCGGCAAGCGGTTGCCATCAATACCGAGACCATCCCAGTTCACGGTTCCCTCACCGGCGGAGACGCTACCCACCTCGATGGTGTCGACCACGTTTCCAGTCTCGTCCATGACTCTCACAGTGACGGAACTCGCGGCGGAGGACGCCTCGAAGTGCAGTGCGTGGTCCCCCTCACCGCTGTACGAGAAACGGTCGCTGGCTGCGGTTACTTCGGTGCCCAACAAGTTGGCCATAGACGAACTGTTGAGCGCGGCGATGCCGAAGGTTTGTTCCTGCATCAGCTCCCTCATTCCCATCAGTTGTTCCACACTCGTGAACTGCGCCAGCTGGGCAATGAAGTCCTCATTGGACATCGGGTTGGCAGGGTCCTGATTTTGGAGCTGGGTCGTCAACAGATTCAAGAAGGCGTCTTGACCCAGTTCGTTGTCGCCAGCTGCGGGTGTTGCAGGGGCTTGAGAGGCAAACAGGGAGGACGAGGGTCCGGTAATGGGGTCCATGAGAAATCTCCGAAAGTATTAGAGCAGCGCGCCGCGACGATGGTCGCGACGTTCTTGATGCTGGTGTTGACGACGCCGATTGCGACGCTCTGCTTGGTCTTGTTCTGAACGTTCAAACTGGCCCAAGTCGTAGCCACCGCGCTTGAGAGAGTCGCGCAGTTCAGCCTGCACTCCTTTCATCACCGGCTTCACGGCGTCGGCGCCTAAAAGAGCAACATCGACTTCGCCATCTACGGCGCGAACTTCGACAGCGAGATTGTCGTCAATATCCACACGGACAACGTCTAAGTCCATAGGAGCTACCGGCAGTTCCGGCGTGTCAGTAGGAGCACTGATGTCGACCAGCGGATTGGGTTCCACAGCGTCCATGGTGTCTACCGAGACGAGAACCGGCTCGGCGAGGGCCACGGTATCGAGCGCGCGGAACTGAACCGGGTCGATGCGCTTCAGCAGCTTGGGGGCATCGACCTCTTGCGCTGCGGTGACGGGGCCGTCTAGTTCATCGGGCACAAGTTCTTCGGCACCAAGAAGGTCTCCCTGAACCGCGTTCAGAGCTTGTTCAAGCTGAATAATCGGGGATATGGTCACAGGTTCAGCCATAGATATGCTCGCAAGAGAAGCAGCCGAATCGTCAGCCTGAAGGGCGAGCATCTCCATGGGCGCGACCCGCACGGTCTCGCTGGGCGAGTCATTCACCGGTACCGGTGCAGGATGACTGGCTTGAGGAGACGGTGTCCAGTCGACCGACGCCAAGAACACATGTCGGGTGTCATCCAACTCCCGCAACGCGGCGCTGTCCGGCGAAAACGCCGACCCTGACAGCCGCCAGTCCGCTTCATCGGGAATGG
>JBLHSN010000385.1:0-5346 GCA_047626195.1 Myxococcota bacterium | reverse complement strand
ACGGTGTTCTCGGCCGATCAGCTACGTGTGGCGTCGGTTGTCGGGGCTGGGCTGGTGGTGCCACCGGAAGGCCAGGAGTCTCTGCAAGCCTTGCTGAGCGCCAGCGAGACACTGTTTGAGCGGACCACAGCGAGCGACCGCGGACGCATGCGCGATGTACCTCCTGTGGTGGCGGTCCGACTGTCACCGGACGGTGGCGGGGTTGTGGCGGAGTTGGTGGTGCTTCCACTGGGACCCGAGGGTGTGGTGTTGGTCCCTGGCGAGGGGAGTGCTGTGGTGTTGGTCCGTGAGGACGGAAAGCCACTGCGCCTCAAGCGCGACCGAATGGCCGAGGCGACCGAGGCCGAGCGCCTGCTGAATCTACCGGGCTTTCTCGCGGCCGAACCGTACGGGGATGTGTGGCGTCTACCGAGCGCAGAAGCCTGCTTGGAGCTGCTCGAAGCACTGCGTGACCAAGGGGTGCAGACCTATTGGCCCGAGGGCGCCGACTTGCGCTATCGGACCCGGCTGAATGCGTCAGACGTGTCGGTGTCTGTGCGTGCAGCCGGGAGTTGGTTCGAAGCCAGCGCCACGATTCAGCTAGATGAAGGGCTGGTGCTCACCCTCAAGGAGTTGTTGGAGTCCGTTCTTTCGTCCAACGGGCGCTTTGTCCGGCTCAAGGATGGGTCGTGGGTGGCGCTGACCCAGCAGCTGAAGCGCGACTTGGATGCCGTGGCGCGAACCGTGGCGTCGCGCAGAGGCTCGCTGGCGGTACATCCTCTTGCCGCACAGTCCATGGTCGAGCTCGCACAGCGGGGCGGGGGATCCGTCGACAAAGCGGTGCTACAGCGCATTACCGCTCTGGCAGATGTTCCACAGGATGTTCCAGCACCCGCCGAGCTCACTGCGTCATTGCGCACCTATCAGCTCGAGGCATACCAGTGGTTGGTGCGTCTCGGACACCTGGGTATTGGCGGTATACTCGCCGATGATATGGGACTTGGAAAGACCGTCACCACTCTTGCCGCTCTCCTCTTCCGCCGGCGAGAGGGACCCGCTTTGGTGATTGCGCCCACCTCTGTCTCTGGAAACTGGCAACGCGAGGCCGAGCGTTTTGCGCCGTCACTGACCGTGCATCTGCTGCGTGACGCGAGCGACCGAGTGGCCGTTGTTCGAGCCGCAGGTTCGGGAGACTTGGTCATTGCGTCGTATGGACTGCTGATCAGCGAAATAGCCCTGCTGTCGGAGTCCGAGTGGGGAACGGTGGTGTTCGACGAGTCACAGGCGCTGAAGAACCCGGTCACCCAGCGGCACAAAGCGGCGCTCCAACTGAAGGCGGGATTGCGGATTGCACTCACCGGGACACCCATTGAGAACCACACCGGTGAGCTCCACGCACAAGTATCCGTGGTGAACCCTGGAATGCTCGGGTCGAATAGTCAGTTCCGAAAGCGGTTTCAGCGCCCGATTGAACGCGGCGACACAACTATCCGCCGCCAGCTACGGGCGATGGTCAGTCCGTACTTGCTCCGCCGAACCAAGGAGCAGGTGCTCAGCGAGTTGCCACCGCGCACGGACATTGATGTACCGGTTCCACCCAATGATACCGAGGCCGCCCTGTACGAAGCGCAGCGGCTCAAAGCGCTGGAAGACATGGAGTCGTCTGAGGAGGCGCGCCGTCCCGTTGCGGTGTTGGCGCATCTGTCGCGATTGCGCATGTTGGCATGTTCACCGGCGCTTGTTCTGCCCGACTACCCGCATGCGAGTACGAAGTTGATTGCCTTTGCCGGTATCGTCGACCGGATGATTCGCGGCGGGCATCGTGGGCTTGTGTTCTCCCAGTTCATCAAGCATCTCGACTTGCTCAAGACGTACTTGGATGGCGAGGGAATCCGCTATCAGTATCTGGATGGGTCGACGCCTGCTCGCCAGCGTGATCTAGCGGTACATACCTTCCAAACCGGGACAGACCCGTTGTTCCTCATCAGCACACGTGCGGGTGGGCAGGGCATCAATCTCACTGCGGCAGAGACTGTAATTCACATGGACCCGTGGTGGAATCCGGCGGTTGAAGACCAAGCGAGCGACCGCGCCCACCGAATGGGTCAGCGTCGTCCGGTCACGGTGTACCGTCTGTTTGCGCAGGGCACGGTGGAAGAGGAGATTCTCAAGCTTCACCGAACCAAGCGGGACCTCGCCGATGGGTTGCTCGAGGGGTCGGACACAGCCACCCGCCTCACCGCTGAGCAGCTGATGGGTTTGATGACGCGCGGCATCTGATGACTCGTGTCGAGCTCATAAAAATGGATTGGGCTTCTTCCGAAGCTTGGTTTCCGACCTCGTTGAACCGAGTGCGGTATGTCGCGCTCCATGATTCCCTGCGTTGTCCTCGACACTGAAACGACTGGCTTCCCGAACAACGGTTCGGGGTTCTGCGGACGCGTCATTGAGGTCGGTGCTGTTGTGGTGACCGAAGACAGCCGGGTAGTCTCTCCAGTCTCCTTCTTGGTTCGCCAGCCCCGCGAACACCTGTCGTCGTATCAGGCGAAGCGGGCCATGGGTGTTCATGGCATCACCGTGGCTGAAGTCCTAGCGGGAGGGCATCCGCCCGAGCAGGCGGGTCCTCGGTTTCGGCTGTGGCTGGACCGCGTCCAAGAACGTTTTGGTGCGCGTCACATCCGTGCGTACAACCAAGCTTTCGACTTTTGGTTTTTAGAGCAGGACCCGTGGTCGGTGTTCGACTCGGCGTCGTGGGAGCCTGGTGAAGATGTTCAGCAGACCTGTCGTGCAGCCATGGGCGGAAAAGGGCGGGGTCCAAAGCTGTCCGCAGCGGTGAGCTTTGCTCAGGACCAGGGACATGGGCTGGCGTGGTCTTCTGTCGCCCACCGGGCACTCGAAGATGCTCGGATGGCCGCTGAGCTCGCTATCTGCCTGGCAGACTAGCTGCGGATGTCCGGCTCTTGTCCGCCGCCCTGTTCGGCCTGCATTGCAACCTCGATGATGCTCTTTCGCTTCCCTTCCGGAGCAACCGTTCCGGTGTACCAACTGCTGCTCTTGTAGACGGCGATGACGTCTGGCATCAGCACGTTCAGCGCTCCTGCGATGGGCAGCGCGAGCAACACGCCCACGAGGCCCAAGAGCTCCTGTCCCAGCAGCAGTGAGATAATGACAACGACGGGGGATAGACCAACTTTATCACCAACAATACGCGGTGTAATGGCCCAGCCTTCAAGTCCTTGAACGATGGCGAAGACGACAAGGACGCCGACGACCGGTCCCACGCCAGACCACTCGAGCAGGACCATGAGCATGGACAGCACAAAGCCGACGGCAAAGCCGAAGTACGGGATGATATTTAGCAATCCGGCTAGCACCCCAATGGCAATGCCGATGCCAATACCCACGCCGGCCCAGCCGAACACGATTCCCAGACCGATGGCGTACATCACAGCGAGGATGAGAGCGACCTCCACCTGACCGCGAAACCAAGCGCCCACCACGGTGTCGACCTTGCGGAAGCGACTCAGGTAGAACTCGCGGTTGGCGCTCGGCAGGTAAGAGCCTAGGGTCGCCGTCAGAATGTCGAAGTCGCGGAGGAAGTAGAAGGTGAAGATGGGAATCATCACGGCATTGATGAGGCTCGACGCCACCACCCCGACCTGCTTGACCAAGCCGCCGGCAGCCGAACTTAGACCCCGTGCGACGGTCGGCAACTGAGCCTGTAGTGTTGCGCCATACTCGGCAATAGCCGCTGATGCGGTCTCGGGGACTTGGTAGCCGGTGGTCTCTTGGATCCACGGCAACAAGTCGGTCTGTAGTGCGTCGAAGGCGGTGGGTAGCGCTTCGAAGAGTCCGCCAATCTTCTGAATGAGGGAGGGAACCAAGAACACCAAGAACAGGCCCATCACGCCGAAACCCATGGCCAGCAGTAGGAAGATGGCTCGGGTTCGTGACCAGCCGCGCTCTTCGAATTTGTCGACGACAGGGTCGAGCAAGTAGGCGATGAGCAGACTGGCCAAGACTGGGAACAGCACAGCTTGTACGCTGTGAAAGAGCGCGTAAACACCCAGGACGGCTACGGCAAAGAGGGCGTATTTCGCCAGCAAATAGGGGTAGCGCTCAAAGGTATGCCACGCGACAGAGGCAGATTCGCCGCTGGGATGCGGCTCGTCAGAGTCGGGGGTTTGGGGATTCGGCTCTGACATTCATGGGCTCCCTACGGCGTGCGCACCCTACCGCAATTGCGGAAGCGCTACAGCGTCTTCAGGAACTCAATGACGGCCGCCCGCTCGTCGCCGCTCAGTACGTCTCCGTACGTATGTCCGCCATTTCCGAAACCGGTGATAGTGGTGTCGTAGACCTGCACGTCCCCGGTGCCAGCTTCATCTGGCGTCCACCCCCACCCCATACTGATGAAGTCATAGTCGTTGCTGTTGAAGGTCCGCCGCCAGGCTGCGGGGCGGTCGCTACTGGACAGAAGCGTCTCAATGTCTGGAACCGAGCCGTTGTGCAGGTAGGGAGCGGTTGCCCAAACGCCGTCCAGTGGAGGCGCCACGTACCCACGCTCGGGCTCGAAGATGGCGCGTCCTTTGCCTTGGGCCAGGAAGCTCTCCTGTAGCCATGGCGTGAACCCACCCTCAAGAAAGCCAAGGGCATACGTTGGATCTGTGCCAATTTCTTCGAGGGGTTCGATACGTTCTGGGTAGGTCCAGTCGTCGCCGTATGTGCCGTGGCACTCTTCGCAATGCTCGGTGAAGAGGGCCTCACCTTGAACGGTGAGCCCAGGGTCGATGTCACCTGGAAATGGGGGCGGTTCAATGGATGCGGCAAAGGCCAACAGGTCGGCCATGCCTTCCTCAATAGCGAGGTAGTGCTCGGCATCATCAATGGCGACCACACTGACTTGAGACACCAAACGCGCGTGGTTCCCTCGGCCGGCCCCGGTGTAGTACAGGCGAGTTTTCTTCTTCAGGTGCCACCAGGGCGGGACGTCGCTCGCCAGGATGGTGGCGGGAATCTCGAACGCGAGTTCGTCTTGCCACGCGCCAGTCTGTGGGTCGCGGTTGGCCACGGCGGCGCGCTCCATGGAGAACGCTGTGTTGACGCCGATGAACGGGGCGACAATGTGTTCACTGATGGCTTCTGCGCCGCGTAGCAACGGGAAAAAAGCGTCGTACTCTGGGCTATCGTCTCCGTAGCGGTTTTCGACGGCTAGACCTGCGAGCTCAAAGGTGCTGAGATCGAGCTCGGTGTAGTCGGACTGATGATTTCCCAGGCCGATGATGGTCTCGCCACGCAGCGGTGCTGAATGACAGCCAACGCAGGTAATTCCGCCCACCACATCAACACCGTTGCGTGCGGTGAAGA
>JBLHSN010000384.1:0-5363 GCA_047626195.1 Myxococcota bacterium | reverse complement strand
GGGCGCCATGTGTCCACCCAGCCAATTCCTGGCTCATTGCCGTCGAACGAGCACAGTCGAATGGGTGCGAAGATGGCAAAAATTAGAGCAATGCGCATAGCGAATCCTTTGGCCCCGTTTCGTTGTAGCCCGCAACGCCAGACACCGGCCAATGACTTAAGGGCCAGACGCAACATCTAGGAGGAATGCATGGGCAGCTTGGACGGAAAGACGGCGCTGGTGACGGGCGCAAGCCGAGGCATTGGTGAGGCCATCGCTCGGCAATTTGCGACAGAGGGCGCGCAGTTGGTGCTGGTCAGCCGCAAGCGCGAAGGCCTAGAGGCGTCGGCCAAGCGCATTCTGGACGCAACCGGCGTGGAGTGTCGCATTGCCCCTTGCAACACGGGAGACCTCGCAAACATCGGCGCCTTGTTCGCTGAGCTAGATGACGCAGACGTACGAGTCGATGTTCTTGTGAACAATGCCGCCACGAATCCGTACTTTGGACCTATGATTCCTCTGGAATTCAGCGCTTGGGATAAGACCTTCGACGTCAATCTTAAGGGCAGCTTCGAGTTTGCTCGCCAAGTGGCTGTGCGATGCATGGAAGACAAGCGTCCTGCTAGCATCATCAACTTGTCGAGCGTGTACGGAATGACGGGAGCGCCTTTCCAAGGCATCTACGCCATGACAAAAGCAGCGCTCATCAGCTTGACCAAGACCTTGGCGCAAGAGTGGGGGCCGAGCAACATCCGAGTCAATGCGTTGGCACCGGGGCTCGTCGACACCCAATTTGCGGCAGCGATCGTCCACAACCCGGCGCTGTCCAAGATTTTCACTGAGCGGAGTGCGCTCAAGCGTCACGCCGTAGCGGATGAAATCGCGGGTATCGCGACCTTCTTGGCCAGCGATGCTGCGAGTTTCATCACTGGTGCGACGCTACCTGTGGATGGTGGCTACTTGGCTGGGTAGCGGCGCTTCAAGCTACGAAGCGTTGGCTGGAATTCCGGCGGATAGCGCCCGTAGCTTCGGAATAGCGTCCGCAAACCGAGCCTTTGCCGTCTCCACCTCTTCCGCTGTTGTAAACCGGCCCAGACCCAAACGAATGGAGCGGTGGACCCGGTCTTTCTCGGTGCCGATGGCGGTCAACACATGAGATGGCTTCAGATTTTCCGACGAACAGGCGGAACCAGACGACATGGCGATGTCGCGCAGGTTCATCATCAGCGCCTTTGAGTCGATACCACCGATACTTATATTGATGTTGTTCGGGAGACGGTGCTCTCGCGAACCATTCAGGGCTACGTCTCCGACCGCCAACAAGCTGTCCAGTAGGTCGTCGCGTAGTGCCTTTACTCGCTCAAGCTCGCCACTCTTCAGCTCGTTCTCGCACAGAGCGGCTGCGGCTCCGAGGGCCACACATTGGGGGACGGGGAGGGTGCCGCTTCGATACCCGCGTTCATGACCGCCCCCGTACTGTAAGGGTTCAAGACGCAGCTGCGGACGGCCGCGCCGAATGAAGAGCGCACCAATACCCTTGGGGCCGTAGAACTTGTGGGCGGTGAGACTCAGCAGGTCAATGTGGTCCCGGACCACGTCAATATCGATCTTTCCGATCGCTTGGGACGCGTCCGTGTGGAGCGGAATTCCGCGTTCTCGACAGGCGGCGCCAATCAACGCGAGGGGCTGAACGGTGCCAATCTCGTTGTTGGCCATCATGATGCTGACCAAAATGGTGTCATCGCGAAGGGCGGCGATGACCGCGTCGGCATCCATGATGCCAGACGCATCGACACCGACTCGGGTGACGTCGAAGCCGTCTTCTTCAAGCTTCGCGATGGGGTCGAGTACCGCTTTGTGCTCGAGCGTCGACGTAATGATGTGCCCGCGGCCAACGGTGCGGCAGACCCCCAAGATGGCCAAGTTATTGGCCTCTGTCGCTCCGGAGGTGAATACAATTTCTTTGGCAGACGCGCCAAGGAGCGAGGCCACTTGTCCGCGCCCACGCTCAACGCCAGCGTTTGCTCGCATGCCGAAGCTGTGCGAGCGAGACGCGGCGTTGCCGTAGATGTCGCTGAAGTACGGAGTCATGGCTTCGACGACACGCGGGTCACATCGTGTAGTCGCGTGATTGTCGAGATAAATAGCCATGTGAACTCCTCTATCCGGCGATGGTCTCACCGCCGTCGACCCGGAGGATGTTCCCGGTCATCCATTGGGTGCCCGGTTCGGACAGACTTAGCAAGCACTGCGCAACGTCTTCTGGCGTTGTCAGGCGCTTGCTTGGATTGCGTTCACGCATCTGCGCCATGAGACGGTCCGCACCCGGGATCTTGTCGAGAGCCGGCGTATGCGTGACTCCTGCCATGATGCCGTTTGCGGTGATTCCCAAAGGCGCGAGCTCAAGAGCGAGCTGACGAATGTGGGATTCCAATGCACTCTTCGCAGCAGACACAGCGCCGTAGTTCTTGACCACGAACAGCGAGCCCGAGGATGTCATGGCAAAGACCCGTCCGACATCGGCGAAGAGCCCACGTTTGACGATGTCTTGCGTCCAGTACACCAAGCTATTGGCCATGACGTCCAACGTCATTTCCATGTGCTTGCGACCAATGGCGCGTTCGTCAAAGAATGGGCGCAAGGTGCCAAACGCCAAGGAGTGCAAGACAACACCCACCTTGTTGTCGCCCATCGCCTCGGTCAGTGCGTCCAGAGCGGTCGCGCGGACCTCGTCACCGGCGGCATTTCCATTGTGGAACAGCACCGGAACACCGTAGCCCTTGAGCTCCTCGATGAGGGCTTCAACAGCGGGCATGGTGTTGCGACGGTCCATGTGTGCGCCAAAGATGGGATGACCCGCTTTGGCGTACGCACGAGCAGCAGCAGCACCAAATCCCGATGACGCGCCAAGAATGACGACCCAGGGCTTAGCAGCGGACATCAGTGGCCGTGTCCGTCATCAGCGCCGTGGGCGTGTCCGTCATCAGCAGCAGCGCCTGTCCCGGCACCGGTACCGTCGGCCGCTTCTTCTTCGCCATCGACGGTCGGGTAGAGAATTTCGGCGGCTTCCTTCGAGTCGCGCACGAACTGGTCGAGTGCTGCTGCCTTCACGCTCTCTTCGAGCTCGGGGCGGACTTCGTCCAGCGGACGCGAGTCACGCCGGCCGTCAACGCGGATGATGTGGAAACCGACCCGGCTCTCGATGGGACCAACGACGTTGCCTTCGGCGCCGGCAAACGCGGCGTCAGCGACTTCGGGAAGCATGCGCTCGCGCTGGAACCAGCCCAAGTCTCCGCCCTTGTCTTTGCTGCCTGGGTCGATGCTGTGCTCTGCGGCCAACGCGGTGAAGTCAGCACCGGCGTCGATCTGTGCCTTGAGGTCGGCGGCGAGGTCGGCGTCACGCACGAGGATGTGCGAAGCCTTTGCTTCTTCCCGGCGGAACTCAACGGCGCGGTCTTCGTACTCTTGCGCGATGCCTTCGTCGGTCACGGAGTCTTCACCGACCTGTTCCATGTAGGCGCGGACGATGGCTTCGCGAGCGGCGAGAGCGACGAGAAGCTGTGCGTTGTCCGATTCATGGGCACCGGCCTCAATGGCCTTCCGGTACAGGACTTCCTGGGTAATTAGGCCATCCTTAAACTCGGCGTACTGCGGCGAGTTCTCGAACTGCTCACGCTCTTCGTCTGACAGGCCGTTGGTGATGGCGTCGACTACGGCGGTCGGGATGATGTGCCCGTCAACCACCGCCACAGCGGGCTCGGTCTCTGGGAAAGCGCCGGCTGGCGGTGCATCAACGGGTACAGGCTGACAAGCGGTCAGGGCGAGGGCAGCGATAAGGGCGATGGCGCGCATGGGGGCCTCCATGAATAAGGGGGCGCGGGGTATCGCGGGGTCGCTCGTGCCACAACCCGTACAATAAGGGGACCTGGGTTACACGCGCATCATGAGGAGTTCGCTATGATTGTCCTGCTGTCGCTCGCTATGGCCGCTACGAATCCCACCTTAGAAGTTTCGTGGAACCGAGATGAGGGGAGTATCCGCATTGCCGCCCCACAAGGCGAGCACGTAGCTCCAGACTCGACAGTGTGGATGGAGCTTCATTACGGCGGTCGAACACTGACGACCGAGTACCCGTCCGATATGGGGAATGCCCCTCTCCTGGCCATGGGGCTTCGTGGACAGCCCATTTCAGGCAGTTTTCGTGCGCCCATTTGCAAGGATGATGGCACTGAGTGTCGGATGCTGACGGTCAACGTTGCTGGCGTGGTTCCTGATGTGAAGAAAGGAAGTCTACTTCTCGATATGGCCACTCCCGAAGCGCCAGTGACCGTCCAAGTGAGTCCCTTTCATCGGGACGCGAGCGAGGACGTCGCCGTGGCAATGGCCGCTGCGACCACCACCGGGCGCACCGTCTTGCTCGACTTTAGCGCTGTCTGGTGTCCGCCGTGCAACCTCCTCGCTGCGGAAGTGCTTCACGCGCCAGATGCTGAAGGAGCCCTGTCAGAGGTTCTCATTGTGGTGGTAGATGTAGACGACCCGAGCTCTTGGGAACTGAAAGATCGGTACGATGTTGGCGGCTACCCGACAGTCGTTGCGGTCTTGGGGGATGGCACTGAGATTGACCGGATGCTGGGCTACGACAATCGCGAAGCCACCTTGTCTTGGATTGCCGATGTCTCCGATGGCCAGGCCTCTTCCCGCGTTCCCGGTCAGGCTCCTGCAGACGTGACACCGCTGGTCGCCGCCCAGACGGCGCTCAGCCTGTTGGAACGAGGAGACGACGGCTACGAGGCGTGGTTGGAGCGTGCCAACACCGAGCCGGAACTTGTTGAGACGCGCATGGCACGAGTCTATGCGGACGCTACGGCAGAAGATGCTCAATGGTTGTTGGACAACGCGCCAGACACGTCCGAGCAGTGGGTGCTTGCCGCCATGGCGCTCGGCGAAGACTATCCAGCACTGCTCAAGCAAGCCGCTGGACATGCGCTTTCGACTGTGCCGAGTGCGGTTGAGAAAGCTGATTACATGTACGTGATGGCTGACTTATCGGAGTCGCCAGAGCGCGAGGCCCTGTTCTCCGGTGCAGCAGCGACCCTGCGCACGGGTTTCGTTGGTGAGCCGGTGCGGGACCGCGCCCACGTGACCTTCCTCGCAACGTTGTTGGCGAAATCAGGAGACCTGGATGCGGCGATGGACGTCTTGGCAGAGTTCGAAGAGCATTTCCCAGACGAGCCCACTTGGGACATGAAGGCCGCGTCTTTATTTCTGGATGAAGACCAGCTTCAAGACGCTCTCACACGCTCCGACCAAGCCGTTGCTCATGCTTGGGGTGACAACGCCCTGCGTGCTGCCAAGACCCGCGCGACCATCCTTGTGGAGCTAGG
>JBLHSN010000383.1:0-5379 GCA_047626195.1 Myxococcota bacterium | reverse complement strand
CTAGAGTCGAGTGTGTCGCCGGGAATGCGCGAGCTGGCGCAGCTGGCACGTCAGGTAGCGGTGACGGACCTTCCAGTGTTGGTGCAGGGGGAGACCGGAACCGGCAAAGAAGTAGTCTGCCAGGCGCTTCACACGTGGAGTGACCGCCGCGAGGGGCCATACATCAAGCTCAACTGTGCGGCGATTCCTGAGGCGTTGGTCGAGAGCGAGCTGTTTGGTCACGTCAAGGGGGCATTCAGTGGCGCGGACCGGTCGCGGGATGGGCGCTTTGTCACCGCAAATGGCGGCACTCTGCTGCTCGATGAGATTGGGGAATTGCCGCTATCCGCGCAGGCCAAGCTGCTGCGAGTGTTGCAAGAAGGTCAGTTTGAACCCGTGGGGTCGGATGAGACTATCAGCGTTGATGTGCGGGTATTGGCGGCGACGAATGTCGATCTGCACGCCGCGGTGGCGGACGGTCGCTTTCGCCAGGACTTGATGTACCGACTGGCCGTCTTCCCGCTCACCCTGCCTCCGCTACGGAGCCGAGCCGAAGAGATTGCGCCGATTGCCGAGTCGTTCTTGCACAGCGAGCACCGCCGGTCACGCCGCGGTCCGTGGTCCCTTCCTGAGGCCACGCTGGAGGTGATGCGAGCAGCACCGTGGGCGGGCAACGTGCGAGAACTGCTGAACGCACTGGAACGGGCGACCATCGTGGTTCGTGCAGGACCTCTATCGCCACGTGACCTGGGGCTTGGGGCAGCCGAGCTTGTTCGGACCGTCCCTACCCCGGTCGTCGCCCATGACCTCACTTGGGAGGCGAACGAGCGCGCATACCTGGAGCAGCTGCTGGACGGATCCGACGGACGTCTGTACGGTTCAGGGGGGGCTGCGGAACGGGCCGGTCTGAAACCGACCACGCTTCGTAGCAAGCTCGTTCGCTTTGGTCTTCGCTGACCGGCGCTACAGGCCCTGGATGACCACCGTACGGACCTCACCTTCTCCACGGTCAATCACGCGAAGACGGTGATTCCCGCTGTCTGCAACCACCAAGAACGGGCCAGACACATCGATATCGGACGGCTCACACAAGATGCCTTCGCCACCCGCAAACGTGGTGGTGACCGCGTTCTTGCCCATGTCGACGGCCTTGATTTTATGGTTGTACGTGTCGGCGATGTATACGGTCGCGTCGGCCACGGTGAGTCCGAGAGGGTGCTGTAGAAGGACATCTTCCGCTGCTCCGTCTACGTCGCCAAAGTCGAACAACTCTTTGCCGAGCACTGTGTCGACGTGACGCTTGGACATGTCTAGGATGCGCAGAGAGCTAGTCTCACTGTCGACCCAGAACAGGTATTGGCCGTGGACTTGCAGGCCACTTGGTTGGGCTAATGCCGCTTGTGCTGGGTCGCCATCTACGTGCGCTTCGCTACCAGTGCCAATGAACGGGCCACTGCGGACGGGCTCGTCCATGTGTAGCCAGATCTGATGCGCACCGGCCATAGCGATGAACATGACGTCGTTGGCAGCGCTGATGTCCCACGGGCTGCGTAGGTTCAGCGCTGTGGGGTCGGCGGGGTTGATGGTGCCGCCACGACCGAGCTCACCGGAGCCGATGAGCGTGCGAACGAGGCCGGTCTCCAGATCAATGGCGCGAACGCGGTGGTTGTCGGTATCAGCGACGTACAAGGTGTCATCACGTCGGGTGAGTCCTTGCGGACCGTTGAACTGGGCGGTCTCACCATCGGCAAATCCTGCAACGCCGGTTCCCCAGATACGGGTCACCTCTGCTTCCGGCCAGCCTTCGGGTCCCAAGCGCCACAGGGCCTCTAGGATGCGGTGATTACCGGTGTCCGAGATGTACAGCCGTGCGTCTGGACCGAAGGGGTTGGCGCCCTGGGCTTGTTTGGCGTAGTTTGGCCAGACGGACAGCTTGCCGGGAAACGACAGGGTGGACGTCAGCGACGGCTCTGCGGCCCGGTAGGCGAGAGGAGAGGCGACAGTCTCGTGGGCTTTACCCTCGGCGACGAGACGGGCGACGACCTCGGTCAGCTCATCGGCGCGGACTTCCCCCGCGCGGTGCCAGGCAACACGACCGAGGGTGTCGAGGACGAGTACGCTGGGCCACGACTTGACGGCGAACTCCGACCAAAGCTTGTGCTCGGGGTCCAAGATGACCGGGTGACGAATGGTGTGCCGGGCGATGGCGCGTTCGACGTTCTTGCGCTCACGTTCGGCGGGGAACTTGGCAGAATGGATGCCAAGAACCACGACTGACTCGTCGGCAAAATGGTCTTCGACCTCTGCGAGTACGGGCAGGACGTGGTGGCAGTTGATGCAGCAGTAGGTCCAGAAGTCGAGAACGACGACCTGTCCCTTGAGCGCTTCGAGCGACAGCGGTGTGTCGGTGTTCAGCCAAAAGCTCGGGTCTGTTGGGAGGCTTGGGGCGTAGACACGGGCCGCGCCGACACGAGCGCGCTGCACGGGCTGACCTGCACGTGTCAGCTGAGTGAGCAGGGCGCTGACGTCTACCACTGGGGCTTGGCAGGTGTAGTTTTGGCACAGATATGCGGTGGCACTGCCTTCTTTCTCATCGCGATCTGCCATCCATGGAACCAGGGCATGGGCATGGCCGGCTGCATTGTGCGCGAGCACGCGGAAGGGGTTGAACTGCCCGCGAGCTACGCCAATAAGCGGGCTTGCAGCAACACGGTCACCTACGAATCCAAGCTCTTGGACGGGTCCTTGGAGCCAAGCGGCGGCGAGAGCAGCCGGACCCATGGCGCGTGCTGCGCGGGTCACTAGCTCGGACATGCCGGTGGTGATGACGGTTGCTTTGGCGGTCAGGTCGTCGCGTCCGCACAAGGTTCCAAGACGCGCGAAGAGCCATGCGGCTTGACCGTTGCCGGAGGGTTCGGCACCGCCGACGAGACGCTTGCCGCGGACCACGAGGGGGTCGACATCGTTGCCGGCGAAGAACAAGCCGCCGTTGTCTGCGTCCCAGAACAGCTCGACCATGGTGTCTGTCATGGCCACAGCCGCGGTGAGCCACTCGGACTCGAAGGTGTTTTGGTACAGGTCATACAGGCCAATAGCGACGGCGGCGTAGTCCTCGAGGAACGCCGGTGTCTTGGCAACGCCATCCTTGAAGGTGCGCATCAGGCGGCCGTCGACGGTCTGGACGTCCAGTAGGAACCGAGCTGTCTCTCGAGCCACGCGGGTGTAGGCGTCGTCGTGTAGGTGGGAGCCAGCGTGGGCGAAGGCCGACAGCGCGAAGCCGTTCCAAGCCGCCACAGCTTTGTCATCGCGGCTTGGGCGGGTGCGTTCGTCACGGGCTTCGCGCAGAGCGGTGAGAGCTGCGTCGTACAGAGAGCGTTTGTCGTCCGTCAAGTCTTCGGGGAACACGGCGGTTCGCAGTACGCTGGTTCCGCGTTCGAAGGTTCCCGACTGGGTGATGCCGAGCATAAGGCAGGCTTGGATACCGTCATCAATGCCGAGCAGTCCTGCCAACTCTTCAGGCGTCCATGCGTAGAACGCCCCTTCGCCGCCTTCGCTGTCCGCATCTTCACTCGCGGCGAATCCGCCCTCACTCAGGCGCATGTCGCGGACCAAGTAGTCGAGGGTCTCGCGGGCTACTCGTGCGTAGCGGTCGTCTCCAGTGATCCGCCAGGCGTCCACGTAGGTCGGAACGAGCAAAGCGTTGTCGTACAGCATCTTCTCGAAGTGCGGAACGGTCCACTCGGCGTCGGTGCTGTAGCGGCAGAAGCCCCCGCCGAGGAGGTCGTAGGTTCCGCCGCGCATCATGCCGTCGAGGCTACCTTTGACCATGTCCAACGAGCGGTCGCGTCCGGTGCGTTGGTAGTGGGCCAACAGCACCGGAAGGGTGCCGTGGGGGGGGAACTTGGGAGACGAGCCAAAGCCCCCGTTGTCTACGTCATAGGCGTCATCGCTCGCCCCGGCGACAGCATCGAGCCAGGAGACGTCTGCGTTTGTGGAGTCGGGGAACTGACCGCTCTGGGCCAGCATCTCCACCAGCTTGTCGGCTGAGGACTCGGCGCGGTCACGCTTGTCGGTGAACAGGTGAACGGCGTAGGCCATGACCTGTGAGAACGACGGCAGACCTTGTTTGGGCTCGGGCGGGAAGTAGGTGCCCCCGAAGAACGGCCGGCCGTCTGGGAACAGGAACACAGTCATCGGCCAGCCACCTTGGCCACCGCTGAAGGCTTGAACGGCCTGCATGTAAACGTCATCCAAGTCAGGCCGCTCTTCGCGGTCCACCTTGATGTTGATGAAGGCCGTGTTCATGTGCCCGGCCATCTCGTCGTTGGAGAAGCTCTCTTCTTCCATGACGTGGCACCAGTGGCAGGCCGAGTAGCCGATGGACAACAGAATAGGCTTGTTCTGATCCCGAGCCGCAGCGAGTGCTTCCGGTCCCCATGGATACCAGTCGACAGGGTTGTCAGCGTGCTGGAGCAAGTAGGGACTGGTTTCATCTGCGAGGCGGTTGGGCATGTCAGCTCCTGGGCGGTCCGGGCCTCTATCCTGACGGGCCGTCGAACCCACTGCGGGTGTCGAGAGTCGACGGTGTGCGTGGGCCTGTGAGGTGCCGGTGTTTGGATTTCCGACGGGTGAACTGTAAGACGTTCAATCAACACTGTAGTGATACATTTATGGTCAGATTGAGTGCATCGATTTGAAAGTATGAGATGGGCATTCACCGCCCCATGTGGCTACGCTAGGTTGACGTCGAGGAGTGACATGAGAACCGGACTGTGGATGGGGTTGTTGATGCTGGCGGGATGTGGTGAATCAGGACCTGAACCCGATGACTGCGTAGATCCGCTGACGGATGCGAACCGGGCATCCTTCGCCGACGCGAACATTCTGACCGAGTGCTACACGGTGGCTGTTTGCGAAAATGGCGACTTTGACAGCTCGGAATCGATGAGCGAAGACTACAGTTCCTACCAGTATGATGCGTCGGGTCAGGTCACCTTTGTGACCCAGTTCGACGACGGTGACGATGGCACGCCATGTTCGACTCGGCGGTCGTTTGGTGTTGCCCGCACCGCGTGTACCGACACCCGCATGTCGCGGGGTTGCGTGGTGCCCAATGCTCCCGCGGTTCCCGTCGACGAGCCGCTGGATGACCTTGAGTCTGTGTCGCAAACACTCGGAGAGGCACGGTTGACGGGCGGGTGTCGCGCCGTGGGCACCTGTGTTGACGCCTCGGGTACGGCCTTGGAGGTGTGGTCACACGCCCTGCGAATCGGACAGGAGTTCGAGCTATCCGTGGCTGCGCGTTCCACCCTTGCTGTGTACGAGGTCGGAACAGGCAGCGTGCGAACCACCGCTCATCTGACGGGGCCATCGTTGTTCGCGGGAGAGTCTGACACCGGC
>JBLHSN010000382.1:0-5397 GCA_047626195.1 Myxococcota bacterium | reverse complement strand
TCGTGCACGGCGAGTCGAACACGGTCAGCGATCTTACGCTCGCCCATGTACTCCATCATCAACACGCCGCTGAGCAAGACAGCCAGCGGGTTTGCGATGCCTTGGCCTGCGATATCCGGTGCCGTTCCGTGGACGGCTTCGAACACGGCGATGCGTTCGCCAACATTGGCGCCCGGAACAACGCCGAGGCCGCCGACGAGGCCCGCGCATAGGTCGCTGACAATGTCACCGTACAGGTTTTGCATGAGCAGGACATCATAGTTGGACGGGTCGTGAGCCAGGTTCATGGCGACGTCGTCCAGGTTCTCTGTCTCTTGCTCAATGAACGGGTAGGCCTTGCCAACATTGAAGAAGGCTTCTTCAAAGGCGCCGTCGGACAAGGGCTGAACACTGCGTTTGTGGCAGACGGTAATCTTGCGACGGCCGGCATTGCAGGCATGCTCGAAGGCCCAACGGGCAATGCGCTCGCCGGCTTCGGCGCTCGATACCTTGAGGCTGACGATGGTGCCTGGTGTGACTTCGTGCTCAATGCCCGCGTACAACCCTTGGGTGTTTTCGCGAAGCACGACCAAGTCGACGTCCTTGTAGGGAGTCGTGACGCCAGGGAGCGAGTTGACCGGACGCCAGCCCGTGTACAGCTGCAGTTCTTGGCGCAGCGACACGTTGGCCGAGCGCCAGCCTTTGCCCTTGGGGGTCATCAGTGGACCCTTCAGGCCAACGCGGTTGCGCTTGAGGCTGTCCACTACGTTCTGGGGCAGGGGATTGCCGAGCTCCTTTGCAGCGCGGGCTCCGGCAAGAACCGGCTCCCACTCAACGGGGGCTCCAGCGGCTTCTAGGACGCGACAGGTGGCCCGGGTAACTTCGGGCCCAATTCCGTCGCCTTCAATGAGGGTGACTCGGTAGCGCATGGCTCCTCCAAGGCCGCGTGCCTAACCGGTCGCGTGTTGCTCGCACGCGACCGGCCCCGATCCCTCCTACGGAAGCTCGTAGGCACCCATGTCAACCGTCCCATTGATGCGCGCTGCCCCGTCTAGATCGGTGTGGATGCCCGAGAGTCCAAGAGCACTGTTTAAGCTGGCGTTCACACCCTGGGCTCCCGAAGAGAGATGAGCGTTGTCGTCTGCGGTACCGAAGACGTTGTCCGCGGCATTGGCATCTACGAAGGTCGGGGAGCATGAGCTGATGTTGCCACTGCCACCGCCCGACCCGTCGGACAGACAGGAGTAGGTCACCGCGAGGTCGGCGCTGCTGTGCGCAATGGTGGAGTCCGTGGAGGTGTTCTGACCGCAGAGGCTGTCGGTGACCACGTCTGTTGGCTCGGCGGAGTCGTAGCTTCCCGTCTGGAAGAAGTAGAGGGCTGCACCTTGGTTACTGCTGTTGCCCGTGAAGGTGCAGTTGGTGAAGGTGATCGGGGTGAGCAACACTCCGGGTTCGTTGCAGGCGAAGTAAGGGTCGTCACAGGCGGCAAACTCGTGTCACAGGGCTCTGGGGTTGGCACGGTCAACTCACCCCATAAGGGTCCGCGCCAGTGCTCAAACAGGGCACTGCTCGCCTGTTCAGTGCAGCAACGGGACAGGGTCATATGGGATGAGTGCCGTATTCACGTTGAGTGCCAAGGCGGCATCGGACGCCGTTAATGCCTGTTATCGAGGGTTAGTCGTCCCCGTAGATGAAGCCATCCGTTCCGTTGGTGGTGGTGACCCAGACGATGGTGTCTGCGCGCACTTCGTCACTTAGATTACCGTGTGCGGTGACCACTGCGTTGGCGTGGTCTGGCGAATAGGCAATGACGTGAAGAACTTGCTTGTCCCACGCATCCTCATCCGAGACGTTGGCGCTGGAGATGAGGATGTCGCTCAGCTTGTCGTCCAGCAGCTCTTCGGCGCGCTCTACAGTCATTGCGGTGTCGCGAGGCCATGTGACGGCTCGGACCACGCTCATGCCCACGCGGTAGCCGTCTACATCAATGACGAGGTCGGTCTTCTTGCCGGCAGGGTCGGTGTAGGTGACCTCGCCTTCTGTGAGCAGGAGCTGTGCATCTTCACAGCGGTATAGGACTTCGTAGCTGAAGACTTCGGAGTATAAAGAGCCGGCGTTCAGGTTGCCAGCGGCGACCATCTCGAGGCCGCCTTCTGACAGCTCGTCGTCGTCAAAACCAGTGGGAAGGTCGATGGCGGTCTGGAAGATGAAGGGAGAGGCGGACTCGATCTCAGTAGCGTCCAATGGACCGCAGTCACCGGAGATGATGCCGAAGCCGTCTGCCGGTACGAAGGCGTCGGTGTCCGCTTCGGTCTCGGTGCCCGCATCGGTGTCACTGCCCGCATCGGTGTCAGTTCCAGTATCGGTGTTGGTGTCGTCCGTGGGACAAGCGGTCAGCAGTAAGGCTAGGAAGACGAGACGCATTGGAACTCCAGGCGGTCAGAACGTTGCACGGGCCGACAGCAAGGGCAAGAAGGAGGGGCCTTCTACAAAACCTTGCTCGGAATAGTCGTAGTTGTAAGTCGGATAAAGCTGGGCATTGGCTTTGGGAACGTACCACAGCTCAACGGCGGTCTCGAGCGACCATTGGTTGAAGGTGAACGCCCGGGCAAAGCGTAGGTCGACCTTCTGATAGGCGGGCAGGCGAGCGCCGTTGAGCTCGCCAGCGACGGGAGTCCAGGTGTCATCGGTTGCGTTGTAGACGGCACTTCCGACGGCGGTGTAGGGCTGGCCGCTGCCGAAGCGATAGCGCACGCCCAACGTGTAGTGCTCACCAATATCCCAGGAAGCAACCGCACCTACGATAATGGGCTGGTCGCCATCAGCGGCCTGCCAGCGGCCATTCACGCGAACTTGCGAGCGAGACAGGCCCAACCAGCCGCGAAGAAAGAAAACCTCGAGTAGGCGGTAGCGGGTGACCAGCTCAACGCCGAAAGCACGGCCGCCGTCCGCCACCTGGGCCACATCATCGACCGGGTACAGCAGCGGGTCATCGAGCGATTTTGCGTAGGTATCGAGCACGAACTCCCAGCGGTTTGCCACCGTCTTTTCGACGCCCATGGCCACTTGCCATGCGCTGGTGACGGGGAGGGAGGGGTCGCCTGTGCCAGGGATGAGATGCTCGGTCTCGGCGGCTTGTTGGTAGCGCCCAGCGGCGAGCTTGAGCTCGAGTTCGTCGCCCACTCGCCAGCGCACGGCCACGCGTGGGTCGGGTAGCTGGGCGCGCATGGCGGTGTCGACGGGAAAGCGCACACCAGGAATGACGGTGACTGCGCCAGCATCGAAGCGAACGTCTGCGTATAGGCCGCCGCGTAGGCGAAGTAGGGTGTCGTCGACGTCGATTCCACGAGCCAGGGCTGGTGCTTCTTCTGCGACGAGCAGTCCGACTTCACCCGCAGACTCAACCTGTACAGAGGTTCGCTCGGCGCGCAGCTCGTAGCCCATCGAGACGCGCCCCACAGCGGTCTCGGTCCCCCAGTCGAGGCGGGAGGAGAGGTAGGTGGATTGTTTGACCTGAAGACCTGAGGTCGACAGCTCGCCACGGTCGCGGTCGGCGATGAGCGCACCCACAATTCGCCCGGTTCCGGACCCGGACCACTCATGCAGCGCACCCACAGCATCGAAGGCGCGGCGGTAGTCGAAGGAGGGGGTCTCGGTCTGTTCGACGGGGTCGAGCACATCGAGTTCGCCAGCGGCTCGGTTGTACCGATCACCGGCGCCATAGGCGAAGAATGCGACGCGGGAGCGGTCTGTGCGACGCTCGAGACGCGCGTGATAGTCGTGGAAGCGTGGCCACAGGGTGAACTGGGCGGTCTGTTCTCCGGCGAGGTCTTGGTAGCTGCGACGTCCGGCTACGGCGGCCCACCACTGCGCGCCGGATTTTGTTGTGGCGATAGGCGCTCGTGCGCTGGCTCCGACCATGAAGAAGTTCATCGACACATGGCCGTGTAGACCGGTCGGGACTTCATCGCGGGTCTGCGCTTCAATGACCGCCCCGACGGCATCTCCGTACTGAGCACCAAACGTGCTGCTGTACAGGTCGAGCTCGCCGATCAGAGAGGTTGGAAGAACACTCGCGTACTGGTTGAAGTGATAGAGGTACGGAATCTCAACGCCGTCGAGGTACACGCGGTTGTCACCGGGGCCGGAGCCGCGAATGGCGAGTTCTCCAGCCGTTGGCGACAGCTCGCGTTGCACAGACACGCCGGGGAGAGTCTGAACGAGTCGGAAGCTGTCTTCGGCGGTTCCGGGTGTCTCCAGTGCCATCTCGGCATCCACGCTGTGTGCGCTGGTGTGCGGCGAGTCCTGGAAAGCCTCGACCACAATGACCATGGGAGGGGCTGGCCGTAGGAACACCCGCACCTCATCACGGGGTGTGGTCAGAGTCAGATCTGCGACGCGGTAGTCGTCGACCTGCAGCTGGACGGTGTGCTCGCCGTCAGACAGGGCAACCGACACACGCCCGCGATTGTCCGTGATGCGGGTCTCGGGGGCACCTCCGTCCACGACCAGCTGCACGGGGGTGGTGGCAATGGCCTCGCCCGTTCCGCGCACCGAGAGCTGGAGGTCTGCGGCGCTAGCCCAGGCGAGTGCGAGCAGAATCATGGCAGCTGCACCCAGCGCCCGTCGTAGTCGTAGCGTTGAAATCGGCCGGTCATCACGTCGTCAAGGTCGAGAGTGTCGGTGCCTTCACTAGAGCGGACGGCGGTGATGCGCAGTCCCCACGACGCGTCATCGTCTACGCCGAGTCGCACATCTTGGCCCGATATCACATCGACATCGCTGGGTAAGAAGCGGCCGTCTGCGAGCCAAATTCCTGGCGGAGGTGTGCCCACCCACAGGTCTTGGGCGCGCAGGGCATTGCCGTTTCCGAGTCCCAGAGCGAGAATCGTCAGTGCACCTTCTTCGGTTTGTGTGCGGCTCTGTTCCTCGGCGTCGTCAAAGACGATTTCGGCGATAGTGAGGTCGGCTGCCGTGGCGCTGGTCTCAACGAATGTTCCGCGTCCGCCTACACTCATGTAGCGAATACGGCCGTCGTAGCCGGGTACGTCTACCTCCACGATGTCGTCGCGAACCACGGTTGTGGCATCGGTGAGGGGAGCACTCAGCGGTACGGGAAGCGTGGCCAGGTCCGACATTTCGAGGGCTGCGTATTCGACGAACCCACTCGGGAAGGTTGCGACGAGACCTAACACCGCGCCCGCTGACGGAATGCGCAGGGACGCGTCCACTCCGGTCTCGACGGCATCACTGGCGGACAGGGTGGTGACGTCTGCGACGCTATCGGTCCAGGCCCAGGCGAGGTCGACAGGCTCGTCCGACCACAAGCGCCCCTCTACTGTCACGGCCGCATTGACGACCACGATGGTTCCGGCAGGTCCACCTGCGGGCGATGCGAGGACGGCGGCGACACGGTCA
>JBLHSN010000381.1:0-5435 GCA_047626195.1 Myxococcota bacterium | reverse complement strand
TCGACCGATGAGAACAGGCCAGGGACGGCGCAGGAAGCGGCGACGGCCTGCACCAGCGACCCGGAGGTCAGCAAGTGCGGCGAGTTGGGGCCCGAGCAGACACCAACGGCAAAAGGGCGCTCGAGGTCTTCGATACGTTCCGGCAGGTGTTTGCCGATGCGCGCCATCAAGCCGCCCATCGAGCACGCGCCTCGCCACGGCGTGCGTGATGGCCGCAGAGCGCGGAAGGGGCGTGTGGCAGAGACTTCGTCAGCGATGGCGTCGAGGGACAATCCGGCAGACCACAGAGCGCCGACTAGGGACCCGGACGAGGTTCCGACCACGGCGCCGACCTCTATGCCCTGGTCAGCAAGGCCCTCTAAGAAACCAATGTGTCTCGCGAAAGCGAGCCATCCAGCAGACAGGACGATGTCGACGGTCATGGGGGTCTCCAGCTGGGCCTCACATTACTGTGGGGAGCATCCGTGTGGGTAGTCACTGCGATAGGCTGGCGCACGGAGAATGCCATGTCTGCCGATACCCCAGGTGCGACGCTTCACCGTGTGGTTGGTCTTTGGGGGGCTGTCTGGATGGGCTTGGGTTCCATTCTCGGAACCGGCGTATTCGTGAGTTTGGGCATTGCTGCCGGTGTTGTCGGTCCGGGCGTATTGCTCGCTGTCGCACTCGCAGCCTTGGTGGCCACGGCAAATGGGCTGTCAAGCGCACAGCTCGCTGCCGCCCATCCTGTCAGTGGCGGCACCTACGAGTATGGTTACCGTTTTGTTCACCCTTGGGCTGGCTTCTCAGCCGGATGGATGTACTTGGCCGCCAAGAGCGCGTCTGCGGCGACGGCAGCGCTAGGGTGCGCTGCCTACGCGCTTCATGTGGTTGGGAACCCGGATTGGGCCAGAGGCGTTCGCGTCCCACTGGCGATTGGGTTGGTCGTCGTGTTGACCGCGTTGACCGCCAGTGGATTACGTCGCTCTAATCTTGTGAATATTGTTATCGTATCGCTCACTCTTGCAACATTGATAGTATTCGTGTCCGTTGGCTGGAGCCATGTGGATGTGACGCAGCTTCCGGACAATCTGGGCTGGACGTCGCTGTCCACCACCGTACGTTCGCCTTCGGCACTCCTACACGCCACTGCGCTGATGTTCGTTGCGTACACAGGCTACGGGCGGATTGCGACGCTGGGTGAGGAGGTGGTGGACCCTGCACGCACCATTCCGCGGGCCATCATTGTGACGCTTGTGGTCTCCATGGTCATTTACTTGTCGGTCGCTGCAACAGCGGTCGCTGTCGTTGGGGCCGAGTCCTTCGCCGATGCTACGGGCCAGCAGGCCGCACCGTTAGAAGCGGTTGCGTCGGCTTTCTCTCAACCCTGGGTGGCCTCGGTCGTTGCGGTGGGAGCTGTCACGGCGATGGCCGGGGTGCTGCTCAATCTTATCTTGGGATTGAGCCGGGTTCTGCTGGCATTGGCGCGGCGTCGTGACATGCCGGCAGCACTCGATGTAGTGAGTCGGAGGACTCAGAGCCCAACCCGAGCGGTGTGGGTGATGGGCGGGGTCATTGCAGGACTTGCACTACTTGGCGATATCCGCCTGACCTGGACCTTCAGCGCCTTCACGGTGCTGGTCTACTACGGCCTTACCAATCTCTCAGCCCTGTTTCTCCCCAGAGAATCGCGCCGATTCCCGCGTTGGATTTCTGTCGCGGGCTTGGTGAGCTGCCTGGGGCTTGCGTTCTTCGTACCGTGGCGTGTCTGGATGATGGGCGTGGCAGTGCTGGTCGTTGGCTGCGTATGGCGAGCGGCAATGCAGTGGCTTCACCGGTCTTGAGTCAATCCGCATGAAACAGGTATCACCGTGACTTTTTCTGGGATAGGGGGAGCGTGCAACTTGGAGTCGCCATGGCCGAACCCCTTACCCTCTCGGGTGTCACCGTTCGCCAAGAGCAGGGGCGACGGGGAACCGACATCTATGTATTGGGTCGAGCCGGCTGTGACGGTGACCCATCCTTCGACGAGAGCCGCCTCCTCATTGTTTTGTTCGATGCCGAGCGCAACGTCTTGGCTGTCGAAGATGGGCGGCTCGATATGGCTCAGGCCGTCGACGGAGAACTGCCGTTCAGCGAATCGGTGCGGCTTCCAGCATCCCTTGTCCCGCGCATCCACACCGTTGAGATACGATGGGTTGCTGTCATCGAGGAGGTTGCTCATACCTGGACGGTACCCGGTGCCGAGCTTGAGCCTGCGTTGCCGGGTCAGGTCCAGATGTGGCGTGGGCAGGGGGCCACTGTGTTGCGCTCTCCAGTCGAAGACGACGGGGATGTGCGCATTACCGTTAACGCCCGCTGTCCACTCAACCCAACGTACCGCTACGAGCGCTACGGCGACATCCACCTCACCATACTGGACGCCGATTCCGGCGTGTTGTTCCACGACCGCACCAGCTTTGGGACCTTTGGCGGTACGGACAGTGACGCGTTCCTCAATGAACGACTACGGCCCAAGTACTACCAGCTAAACGGGGCATATCGGTATGTGTTCTCGCTGGTGACGAAGCGCTCGTTGTCGAGCGATAGCGTGGTGGTTGGGGCGGGCGACATGTTGTCCGGCGAGGACGATGAGTAGGGGAGCATGAGGAGGCTTCCCCAGACCAGCGTCTGGGAAAGTTTAGCCAAAACCTAGGACCGCCGGGAACCAAGCCGCCTCCCTGGTGGGGTTGCGCGGCTGACAGATCAGGGAGTTTCCCAGGCGTACAGGCCGCTTCCCGTGCCAATGGTCATGTTCCCGCTGGCGTCGCGCAGGTCGGTCGGAGCGGTAGTGCTGTACGGGTCATCCGTCGTGACGCTTCGGGTCAGCGAATTGATGCGCGTGCCGCGCCCCGGGGTGATGGTGAACAGGCAGTTTGTCCATAGCGGACCGCCCGAGTAGCCGGTGGTAGACCGTCCATTTGCGTTGAATACGCTGTCGTAGACCTTGGGGGTCCCCGTGCGGGAGTTGTTGTAGGTGTAGGTCCAGTAGCGCGTGCTTGATACGTTCCGGAAGTACACATTGCGCACTTCTGCTCCGACAGCGGTCCAAGCGAACAGCGCATTGCTTGCGGTGGGCCAGGTGCCGCCTCGGTTCGGCTTGAAGTCGATCTGCATGTTGCTGACGACAGAGCTGGAACCTCCAAGGGTGATTGCGTGGTAGTCCCGGCGTGCCGGTGCGTTTTCGCCGTAGGCAATCACTACCGTACTGGTGTTGGCGCCCCAAATGTGTAGGCTTTTGCCGTAATCATAGATGGCCGCAGACGACACGGTTCCGTAGCGAAACTCGGTCATTGTGTGAGTGCCGGGGGTCAAATAAATGCCGTCCCCGGAGGATGCGGCGCTGACGGCGACCGTCAGATTTTGGTAGGGAGTGCCCTGGGAGCCGTCTCCGGTGAAATCGTCTCCGGTCGGTGAGACATACCAGACGGTCGTGAAGGTCGCCGGGTCGGGGAACGTGCCACCAGTCGGGGCGCCGGATGTGATGGTGGAATGACTCTGGAAGACCTCACCAGCCTCGGTTGACGCATAGGCGTAGCCGGTCACGTTGGCGCCCAACCGTGTATTCGCGGCGATAGTGACGTTGTTCGCGAGGTTCGATTCGCGGCCGATTCGTGCATCGTCCCCTACACTCGATCCATTGCCGATGGCGGTACGTTTGCGTATGCGAACGCCTTCGCCGATGGTGAGGTTGTCGCCAATGGCACACTCCGGTCCAATGACAACGCTCGCTCCGCTTGGAGAGACGCCAATGGTGTTGTCATCGCCAATGGCAACGCTGCGCGCCAGAATGGTGGAGGGAGCAAGTACCGTTCGAGCACCGACGGAGGACAGATTGCCGATGACGCTGTCGCCGCCAATGAGAGTATCTGCTTGGATAATGACGGCGTATCCAATCATGACGTCGGCCTGAAGTTCGGCCCCGGCGTGGAGCGTGGCTGCACGGCCAATGGTGGTGCCCGACCCGACTGTGACGCCGTCTCGAATGTCAGCGTTTCGACCGACCACAGAGTCGAGGTCAATCGTGACGTCGTTGGCGATTTGAACACGGGAAGCCAGGTAGACATTCATGCCAATCACCGCATTGGTCCCAATGCTCGTCCGTTCGCCGACCGTGGTGCCCGCACCGATAGCGGAACCGGCTCCAACGGTTGCCCCTGAGCCGATACTGACATCCGATGCGACGGATGCCGTCACAGAGACGCACGCATCACCAAAGCCGTCTGCGTTGGCGTCCGTCTGGTCCGAATTTTGGATGCCCAAGCAGTTGTCGGTGGCGTCGTCGACGCCATCTGAGTCAAGGTCAGCGGCGGACGCCGCAGTGATAAAAAGCGCGCAGAGCGCAAGTGAGCGGACAACCATTTATTTCTCCCCAGGGTAGAAGTCTTTGACTCCTGCACCTAACGTAGTCCGGACCGGCGAACCTCGGCAGGCCCCTGGGCACCGATTGGCAACGTCACATGTCTAAAAAGGCAACTGGCAGGGGCACTATGTCGCGGATCTTCAAAGGTGGAGACGTCTTGGAAATTCGAACATCGTGGACCGTGTGGTTTTGCACAAAAAACCCCCAGAGAGAATCTCCGTGGAGGGCCGGGCAGGGACGCCTCTTCGTTCGTTTTGGGTGGAGCGCCGGCGCCGTATCAGGCCTGCAGTCTGGATAATCCACAGAGAGCTGAGGGTTGAACTACCGGTTGCCGAGCCGCTTCCCCGGCAAAGTTTCCATGGAAACCTGGGGTGAGCGGGTCGAGCCGTACGCGACTTCCTCGCCGTCTGTGTCGACCACTCGTGGGTCGGTTCCGCGGTCGTCTTCATTCCCATCGTCAAGGCCATCTTCGTCGGTGTCCGCCGCCAAAGCATGGGTGCCGTTGATGAACTCTTCGCCGTTGATCATCCCATCATTGTCGGTGTCATCACTGTTCGAATCGGTCAGGTTGTCGATCTCGTCACTGTCTTTGCGGCCGTCATCGTCGCAGTCTGCATGCAGACGATTGGTGCCGGCGTAGGCTTTGTCACCGTCGTCGAGACCGTCGTCTTCATTGTCGCTATTTTGCGCATCGGTTCCAGTGGTGAAGATCTCTTCGCGGCCTGAGAGGCCGTCGTTGTCCGTGTCCCAGCGGTAGGGGTCGGCGTGGATGTCGGAGCGGACTTCGTACGCGTCGTCTCGGCCATCGTCGTCTGAGTCGGCGTCATTGTGGTTCGGGATGTCGTCCTGGTCTGGGTCGGCTGCGCCTTCGTCTTTGTTGGACAGGCCGTCTCCGTCGATGTCGTCGTCTTCGGCCGCGTTGCACCCATCGGCATCCATGGCGGTCTCGTCGTCGCTGGTCCTGTCGCTGTCGCCGTTGAGGCAGCGGTCGTCGACGTCGGAGACGCCGTCGTTGTCCACGTCTTCGTCGTCGGAGCAACCATCGCTGTCGGAGTCG
>JBLHSN010000380.1:0-5450 GCA_047626195.1 Myxococcota bacterium | reverse complement strand
AGACGTCTCGGACAAAGTACGCGGAACCAATGGTCACGATGACTACAGCATTGACGATGGCACCCATGGCCATGTACTGCCCAACCACCAGGTGATACGCCGTAAATCCTAGGACACAGAGCGCTGAGAACAGTGCGTAGCGGGCAAAGACCGCGTCGACCTGTTTGGGATCGACAGTCCCCACGAGAGTCTCTGGGTACAGCGATTCCTTCATGGAGAGCGTTGGCAACTCACTCAAGGCAATGAGGTCCGCGCCGGTCGGATGCTTTGGAAGTCGAGGGGCCATCGGTCAATCCTCTGCCACGTCATCGCCGTGGTCCAGCCATGACTGGAGGATGATGGCAGCAGCGGCCTGGTCGATAACCTTCTTTCTACGGTCACGACTGGCACCTTGGAAAATCAATGACCGCTCTGCTTGGACCGAGCTGTAGCGCTCATCAACATAGATGACGGGCACCTGTGCCGAGACACGCACCGCCTCGCCTATTTGACGTGCCAGTCGCGCCGATCGAGACTCCGTACCATCGAGCTCAAACGGCAAGCCGACAACCACCGCCTGAACGTCTTGCTCCTGAATGCGTAAGCAGATGACAGCCACATCCTTCGCCACGCCCTTGCGGGAAAGCGTGCGGTCGGGCTGGGCAAACATGCCCAATGGGTCCGACAGCGCAATGCCAATCGTCTTCGTCCCGACGTCCAATCCCATCGACCGATACTTTCGGGTGGAATGTTCGCTACGTTTCATCGTGTGTATTCCAATTCGGACATTTTTTGGTCATGTCAACACAACACATGTGCGTTCCATCCAGTTATGCTGCACACCTGTTCACCTACCGAGGCGCAACGAATGCCATCCGCAGTCATCCTGTCCCAAGGCGATGAGGTCGTAACCGGCCAAGTCGTCGATTCGAACGCCGCATGGCTTGCGGAACGACTGACTGAGCTTGGTTTTGACGTCCTGGAGCACTTGGCAGTCCGTGACGTCTCCCGTGAGATTGAGCAGGCAGCCATTCGTGGCGCCCATCTAGCAGACGTCGTCGTGTGTACTGGTGGCCTGGGTCCCACAGCAGATGACCTCACCGCACAAGCCGTCTCCACTGCTTTCTCCCGTCCCCTTGAGCTCGACAACACCGCTCTCAAGAACATCCGCGACATGTACGCTCGCTACAAGCGCGTCATGCCGGCCATCAATGAAAAGCAAGCCTGGCTGCCTAAAGGTAGCGTTCGTATCGACAACGACTGGGGGACTGCCCCAGCATTCTCCGTGCAGGAACACGGCGCCACGCTGTACTTCCTGCCTGGCGTGCCACGCGAGATGAAGGCCTTGTGGACCCACCGACTCGCACCGGCGCTCCAGCAAGACCGCGGCCTGCTGCCCGGTCTGTTGGTCACGCTTCGCACCACGGGCATTGGCGAGTCCAACCTTCAAGAACGCATCGGCTCGTTTGATGAGCCCGATGTCATACTCGCCTTCCGGACCCTGTTGCCTGAGAACCACATCAAGCTTCGGTTCAACCCATCAGCGTCCGCAAAGCGCGTCGCAGAACTGGTGGATGATATTGCCGCCAAGATCGGCTCTCCGGTATTTGCCATCGAGCGCCCTGGAGATCCGACTATGTCGCTTCACGAAGTGGTTGGCGGGCACCTCGCCGCAAGCGGCCAGTCATTGGGAACCGCTGAGTCCTGCACGGGCGGGCTCATCGCCAGTCAGCTCACCGGTATCGCTGGCGCAAGTGCCTGGTTTATCGAAGGCGCCGTCACCTACGCCAACGCTGCAAAGAGCCGTACACTAGGCGTACCTGAAGCCATGATCGTCGAACATGGTGCGGTGAGCGAAATCGTCGCCCGACAAATGGCCATAGGTATTCGTGAGCGTTGTGGCAGCACATGGGGCATGTCCACCACAGGCGTCGCAGGCCCTACGGGCGGGAGCGAGCACAAGCCTGTTGGAACCGTTCACATTGCGCTTGCGGGTCCACAAAACCAGGTTCATCATCGGCTCCTTCACTTCGGTGGTGACCGTCGCCGCATTCAGGCACTCGCCGCCGGGGCCGCGTTGGACCTGCTCCGCCGCGCCCAACAGACCCTCATTTAGTTTTCCCCCTTCTCTCTTCTCTACAGGAGGCCACCATGGCCAAGAACGACCGTAACAAAGCCATTGACGCAGCCATTTCCTCTATCGAACGAGCATACGGTAAGGGCGCCATCATGAAGTTTGGCGATACCGTACCGCCAAAGGTGGACGTCATCTCAACGGGCTCCATCGGTATCGACCTGGCGTTGACCATCGGTGGCGTGCCGAAGGGTCGGGTTGTTGAGATCTACGGCCAAGAAGCATCCGGCAAGACCACTCTCGCCTTGCAGGTCATCGCACAGTCCCAGAAGGTGGGCGGCACCGTTGCCTTCATCGATGCTGAGCATGCATTGGACATCAACTACGCGTCCAACCTCGGCGTCAACATCGAAGAACTGCTCATCTCGCAGCCAGACTTCGGTGAGCAAGCGCTTGAGATCACCGAGACCCTGGTGCGCTCCGGCGCGGTCGACGTCATCGTCATCGACTCCGTTGCAGCACTGGTTCCGCGCGCAGAACTGGAAGGAGACATGGGTGACTCTCTGCCCGGTCTGCAAGCTCGACTCATGAGTCAGGCGCTGCGCAAGCTGACGGGTGCCATCCACAAGTCCAACTGTGTGGTCATCTTTATCAACCAAACGCGTGACAAGATCGGCGTCATGTTCGGCTCACCACGCACCACTAGTGGCGGCAACGCGCTGAAGTTCTACTCATCCGTGCGTATCGAAATCACGCGTATCGGCTCCATTAAGAAGGGCGAAGAGGTGCTTGGAAACCGGACTCGCGTGAAGATTGTCAAGAACAAGCTCGCACCGCCGTTCCGCAAGGTCGAGTTCGACATCTACTACGGTCAGGGCATCTGCATGGCTTCAGAGCTCATCGATCTTGGCCTAGAAGCTGGCTACGTCAAGAAGAGTGGTTCGTGGTTCTCAATCGATGACGAACGGGCCGGTCAGGGCCGCGAGAACGCCCGCCAGTACTTGAAGGACAACCCCGCAGTCATGGCGTCGTTGCATCACCGCATCCTCGTAGACAACGGTGTCATCGAGCCGGACCCGGCCGTTGTCACCAAAGCATCTGGAACTGCTGCAGAAGCGTAGCGGATGAGATGGGCCGACCCGGTTAGAGCCGCCCGCTCACCGGGTCGTCCCCATTGGCGACAGGTGCTTGGAGTGTTCCCATGCAGGCCGCCGAAATCCGTCAGCGTTTTCTCGACTTCTACGCCAAGCGCGGTCACGAGGCTCTGCCCTCGGCTTCGCTAGTCCCACACGGTGACGCCACGCTGTTCTTCGTGAACGCAGGCATGGTGCCATTCAAGGACGTATTCACTGGCGCCGAGGTGCGCGGCTATACCCGCGCCACCACATCGCAGAAGTGCATGCGTGTGTCCGGTAAGCACAACGACCTTGAGAATGTGGGCGTGACACCGCGTCACCACACCTTCTTCGAGATGCTCGGAAACTTCAGCTTCGGCGACTACTTCAAGAAAGAAGCCATCTCCATGGCGTGGGAGTTGCTGACCGTTGAGCTCGGCATCGATCCCGACCGTTTGTGGGTCACCGTCTACGACAACGACGACGAATCCGAGGCGATCTGGCGGAACATCGGTTTTCCCTCCGAGCGCATCCAACGAATGGGCGCCAAAGACAACTTTTGGTCCATGGGCGACACCGGCCCCTGCGGACCGTGCAGCGAAATCCACTACGATCACGGCGAGTACCTCGACCCCAAAGGAGGAGGTCCGGCCACTGAGTCTGACCGCTATGTCGAGATCTGGAACTTGGTCTTCATGCAGTACGACCAATCCGCTGACGGAACCCGGTCTCTTCTGCCCAAGCCCTCCATCGACACCGGTGCAGGTCTCGAACGTATCGCTGCTGTCCTTCAGGGCGTGTACAGCAACTACGACACGGACGTCTTTCAAGGCCTCATTCAGCGTGGTGCCGACCTCGCAGGGACAACCTATGGCGCCAACGACGAATCGGACACCGCACTTCGTGTCCTTGCAGACCACGCTCGTGCCGCCGCCTTCCTCATTGCAGATGGCATCATGCCATCCAACGAAGGCCGTGGATACGTTCTGCGTCGGGTCATGCGCCGGGCCATTCGATTTGGCGTCAAGCTCGACATCACCACCAACTTCTTCTACCAGCTCACCGACCAAGTGGTGGATGACTTCTCGGAAGCCTTTCCCGAACTTGGTGAACGGCGTTCGTTCATCGAAGAAGTGGTCAAAGCCGAAGAAGCACGCTTCCGCCGCACTCTAGACCGTGGCATGCGCCTCTTGAACGATGCTATTCGCGATGCTGGCGCTAACGGCGTCATCCCTGGGGAGCGCGCGTTCGAGCTTTCGGACACCTTTGGCTTCCCGCTGGACCTCACCCAGCTCATCGCCGCCGAAAAGAACGTGACGGTGGACGAGGGCGGCTACAAAATCGCACTCGAAGCACAGCGCGCGCGCGGCCGTCGGGCTTGGGTTGGCTCTGGCGCCGCAGGCGTCGCTGATCTGTGGCGCGAAATTTCCGATGAGCATGGTGCGTCCGGCTTTTTGGGCTACGACGTCGACCAGTCAGACGCGATTGTGCTCATGGTGCTCAAGCAAGAGAACGACGACATCACTGCTGTCGATGCCCTCGAGCATGGCGATACCGGAATTGTCCTCCTCGACCGCACGCCGTTCTATGGCGAGAGCGGTGGGCAAGTGGGCGATGTTGGAGTGTTGCAGGCAGGTGACGTCACCTTCACCGTCAGCAACACCACCAAGGCCCACGGACTGCATCTGCACCTCGGCACCGTCAGCGGGAGCCGAGTGGCATCCGGCCAGCGCATTCACGCTCACGTGACAAGCAGCGAGCGTGACGGCACCCGTCGCAATCACACCGCGACACATCTGCTTCACGCAGCACTGCGAAATACTCTCGGTGACCACGTCACTCAGAAGGGCTCGCTCGTCGCTCCGAATCGTCTGCGCTTCGACTTTTCCCATCACAAGGCCATGACTGCGCACGAGCTGTGCGCTGTTGAAGATGCCGTGAATGGGCAGATCTTGGCAAATACAGAGGCCGAAACATTCGACATGAGCCTCGACGACGCCAAGCTCATGGGCGCCATGGCATTGTTCGGCGAAAAGTACGAAGACCGCGTGCGCGTAGTCACCGTTCCCGGCTTCAGCGTTGAGCTATGCGGCGGAACGCACGTCACCCGTACCGGTGACATCGGGCTGTTCCGCATTCAGAGTGAGAGCGGTATTGCCGCGGGAGTGCGGCGCATCGAAGCGCATACCGGCGGCGGCGCTCTCTCCTACATTCGAGAGCAGTCGAACCTGCTCACACAAGCGTCCTCCCGCTTGAAGACCAGCCCGGACAAGCTCACAGAG
>JBLHSN010000379.1:0-5470 GCA_047626195.1 Myxococcota bacterium | reverse complement strand
GTTCGACACCGACTCGTGGGGACTGCCCCCCGACTCGCTCACCCAAATCGAGCAGCTGGCCGGAGTCCTGAACAACTATCCAGGACTAAGCCAGGTTCGCGTTGAGGGACATACCGACGATACGGGCACGGCAAGCACCAATCAGCGCATCTCCCAGTCGCGGGTCGATGAAGTCGCTCGGATGCTCATCTCATTTGGCGTCGACGAAGAACTCATCACTGCCGAAGGCTTTGGAGAAGCGAGCCCTGTCGCAGACAACACGACCGTCGCGGGTCGCGCCGAGAACCGACGGGTAGAGATTCACGCCGAATAGCGACCCCTTCAGCCAGAACGGCCGTCTGCTTCTTCTGCGGCAGACGGCCATTTGGGTAGGGTGGTGTGTGCTCTTTGACAGGCACCTAGCCGACGACGGCAACTCCGCCCAAGGCTCACGGCGCCTGGGCCACTTGCCTACAGACGTCCTCGCCTGGCTGGACTTGGCCGCGCAGATCGAGCGTGGCGGTCGCGGCTTCGCGCACAACGTCCGCAGCGAGCAGCGTCACCGCAGCAAAGCCGTTGGGTTCAATGCGATCGACCGTATCGCACGCCTGGTGGTAGCACTCGCTGTCGGGCGTCCAAAAGAACACATAGGGAACGCCTTCGGTGCAAAAGGCAACGTTGTCCGACTCGTCACTCCAATCACCGAGAACAACTGTTCCATCAGGCCAATCTGAAGCCGCCGCCTGCACCCACACCTCGCCAACGGACCCGTTGCGCGCACCAAGCGCCCACACACTGCCCGCCTGGGTGAGTGTACCCAACATGTCTAGGTTCACGGCATAGACGACATCGTCGATTACCCCTGGCTGCTCTGCGTAAGCGATAGCACCCAGAAAGCCTGCTTCTTCTGCCCCAAACGCCGCGAAGCGAACGGTACGGGGTGGTGGGTCGGCCGCGATGCGTCGCGCGATCTCGATGAGGGCGGCCACCCCGGTGCCGTTGTCATTCGCGCCGGGAAATCCAGGTCCCAGGTGGTCGTGATGCGCACTGACCACAATGACCTCGTCCGCCAAGTCCGGGTCGCTTCCTAGGACCACGCCCAGGATGTTCGCCGTTTCACTGCCAGTCGCATCGGAGAAGGTCTGGGCTCCTACATCCGACAGACCCGCCGCGACGAAAGCGGCGAAGATGTGGGCACGAGCGGCCTCATCGCCCGCGCTGCCGGGCAACCGCCCTTGGGTGTCGGTGACAAGCGCGTCGAGGTCATCGAGCAGCCTGCCCGACGTGCTGGAGACATCCCCGTAGACGGACTCCACCCAAGTCTCGGGCGGCAGAGACGTTTGGGAGCAGGCACAGGCGAAAAAGAACACTGGCAGGGTGCGAAGCATGCCCCACTCTAGCACCGTGCGGGATTCGAAATACGAGTCTTGAGGCCAACGCGCACCGCTGGTCCCTGTGCGAGACGCAGCAGACTGGGCGGTGCCGGCGGAGGCGGAGGAGGGCCGGGGCGGGCATCACGAGCATTGAGGCTGCAGGGGGTGGCTCTGGCTACCTCAGGGTGGAGAACGGCGTTCTCTCCTCGTCCACCCACACCGGCAACGGTTGCCTGGAGTCCATCTACCCCCAGGCAGCAACCGGCCAAGGGGTACGAGGAACCGATGACGGAGCGGCACTCACCGCTCCGTCGAAAACTCTAGTGACTAGTTCCCGCTACCGATTGTGGCACCTGCACCCAGGGTAACGTAGGAATTTGCCGAGAAGAGAGCACCGCAAGAGTCACCTGCGCCACCCAGAGTGGAATCCGCCCCAACGCTGACGTACGAATTTGCCAATATCATACCCAGGATATTCGCATTCGCACCGATGGACGCGTAGTTTCCAGCAGCATTCCACATAACCCGGGTATTTTGGGTACCATTCACCACGACCACATTCACACCTGCACCAAAGGTCAGGTAGTTACCGACGTTGAAGATAAACTCACTGTCCTGGCCCTGGGCATCTAACGTAATGGTCTTATTGGCCGTAACGGTTAACGAACCTGGGATATTGTAAACCCCGGCTGTGAACGTCGTGTCCGTGATGATACTGCCGCTAGACAGCGTCGCCCCACCGGTCATGGCACTCAAGGCCGTTTGCGCATCGACAACGCCCTGATGCTCATCGACGAGGGTAGCCATCACCATTGCTTGGGTTTGCGTTCCAGATGTGGCAGAGGCTCCGTTGGCGACAACCGAGCCGTATTCCACCGTGCCGCCCACCTCTGCATGTGCGCCGAGCGTGACGGCCGTTCCAGACTGAAGCGTACCCGCGACCGCTGAACTCGCGCCCAGTGTGGTCCCGCCTGCGGCAAGAGTACTCCCCGCAACCGTCGCACTATCGCCAGTGGTTAAGTCGATTCCGGCCTGAATACTACCAGTGACCGTAGACCCTGCACCCATGGTGACATTGGAGTTGGCCAGAATGCTGCCATAGACCCTTTCATTGCCTTCGCCAATCTCCGGCATAGCACCAGACTCCGCACCAACACCTGTCTCAGCACCCGCACCAGCGGTCACATAGGTGTTGGCAAAGACGGCCTGCCCGTACAGACGCGCTCCCATTGCGGATTGTAAGGCCACCGTACCCGCTTGTGGCGGGCCGCTGCAGTTGCTGTCGAAACCGCTATTACAGATTTCGTACGCACCGTGGTAGCGACGGCTGTCTAGGTCATCGCAGTCGGTTTCCGCAGGGTCACCATCTCCGTCGGCGTCCGCATCGCAGGCGTCCCCGATGCCGTCGCCGTCCATGTCGAATTGGTTACTGTTCGAATCGTGTATGCAGTTGTCACCGCTGTCCACGACATCGTCGTCATCTGAATCGTGAAGCGGTTCGAAGTCGTTGAAGCCGGACTCACCCCAATACGCAGTTCCCAAGATATCGGAAACTTGGTCGCCGTAGTATGAAACGAAAGAGCTCTCACCGGTCTCTTTGTTGATCCTGACGACCTCGTTGTTCGGCGTGGACATCCCATACAATACGTCTTCGTGCGGATCGTAGGCCATTCCCCACAGGAGACCCGTCCCCGTCGAACCCAGACGGGTAATGTCACCCGTATCCACATTGATGCGAACGAGCGTGGTGTCGTTGGTGCTGAGGTACAGAACGCCGTCGTTGTCGAAGGCTAAGTCGCCCGCCGACTCAGTGCCGGTGCCGACATAGGGGTCGAATTGCGCGATGACTACGCTGGCGCCGATGCCGGTAATCATCCCATCGCCGTCGCGCATCACCTCGCTCTCAAGCACTCCCGAACGCCATCCGTCCGACCAGAACCAACCGGCAGTGTACAGCTTGCCGTTTGTGCCGAAGGTCGCCGCATTGCACCCATAACTATAAAGATCGATCTCGCCGACGAAAGTGACGATGGTAGGGTCGCTGATGTCGATCTCACGGATGCGGCATTTGTATTGGTTAAACGGAAACGGATCGATTCCGTACAGGCGCCCGCTCCTGTCGAATGCCATGTCGTAGAACTGGTTGTTGGAGGTCCCGATGTAGGTATAATCCCCCGTTTCGACGTCCAGCAATCCAATGTCGGTCTGGCTGTTATCTGCGGTGGGACTTTGGACCCAGGCTTCGTGGGTGGCCTTGGCCGGGGAGGAGCTGACGAGTACCGCCGTCGCAAGGACTAGACTCGACAGAAAGCTTCGATTGAACATAGGTAGCTCCAGAATAGTGGGTCGCCATGATAGTATCGGGCAGCAGATCGCGCCCCATAGTTGGCATATAGTCATGCCTAGAGATTATTTATTTTAAAAAAAATAGCTGGCGATTTTCTGATACAGGACATGCGCCACATCCCAACGGTAAGCCCCCCACGAACCGATCTTGAAGCCGCTTGGGTGGTTGCGTAAGTGATGTGCGTGGTCTCTGACAGCTGTGCTGGCCACGCTCTGGGCATCAGCTGCCCGACCATGCTGGGTGGGGCGTCGGGTAACCTGTGAAGCACATCGCGGAGATACGCGAACGGGTCAATACCGACCATCATTCAGCTTTGTACGATAGAGAAATGCACCACTGCTGAGCGTGCGCCGGCTTCGGAACCGTCCAACAGCCAGTTCTTGCGTCCGATGACGGTCCCGCGCAGGGCCCGTTCGGACATGTTCTCGTGAATAGGCCCGTCTGGGTGGTCGATGAACGTGGTCAGAGGTGGCCACTGTCGCAAAGTGTGCTGAAGTGCGTCGTGTGGGGCACTTCGGGGCTCAGCCGTCAGGAGCTGTTTGTAAATCCACCGCATGAACGGATTGAGCCAGGGTTGTTCCCGCTCAGCGCGAATGCGCTGTCGGCTCTCGGCATCGGTGGCCCACGACTCACACTCCATCAAGAACCACCAAAGCTCACGGGAGCTCTGGTCCTGGCCTCACGAAGCGTCCGTAGGTGCGCTCGCGAAGAACAGTGTGTTGTGAAACGCATTGCCCTCTGATTCCGCATCATCCCAGTCCACGTATTCGCGCTTCGTCTTGCCGTACACGGTCTGCAGGACCTCCGTGAAGGGCTCGTCATCCCACGCACTCCACACCCCGAGCACACCGCCTGGTGCCAGGTGCTTCGCCACCAGCCGCTGGCCGGTTTCACTATAGAAATGCCCGTCGTCTTCGGCGAGGCGGTCGCCCGGCGAGTGGTCGACGTCTACCAGAATGAGGTCGTACAGCTCGGTGGCTGGTCCCAGGAGAATCTCGTAGGCATCGGCCTGAACGATCTCGACTCGCTTGTCATTGTTAAACAGCGAGGACAGTGGGAGCAGACCATCCTTCAGCCAACCGGTCACGAACGGCATCTTCTCGATCACCCGCACAAGGGAGACCCGGTCTGATTCCAGCGCCGCCTCCGCGGTGTAGCCGAGGCCCAGTCCACCAATGAGTACACGGAGAGGTCCGGTTCCGGTGTGAAGCTCCAAGCCCACCGACGACAGGGCGCGTTCCGAGATGTTGTTGAGGCTGCTCATCAGCAAATTGCCGGAGATCTGGATTTCATAGACCCACTCCACCCCAGGTGGGCCCGGACGCCTTCCAAGGTACAAGGTTCCAATCGGAGTGTCTGCGTGGTCGAGCATCTCGAGGTCCATCATGTGCGCGCCTTTGCCGTTGTCGGGCATGTGAGGCGCGGTGTGCCCCCGCCTGCGCGCGGCCCCTATCCCTAGACACCGGAGTTCGTCGCGTGGATGCCAGTGCTCACGCCCTCGACGAACTTCAAGGCCCACGAGCGATGTTCAATGCCACACGAACACGACAAATAATTTTTGTGCGTCCTAAATCAACAAAATGGTCTCAACCCTTGCCAATCAGTAGGGACAATCCATGGCGTCGCGAGACCTGCGGCCCGTCATACAGGGGTGGCCGATGTCGTTGATGGAAGAAACCGGCGCTAGGGTGCGTTCAGGGGCGTCGCCAACTGACGACGTTGTAACTTGTTACTACTAGGAAGTTGGCGGCGAAACTGGGCGTGCCAAAGC
>JBLHSN010000378.1:0-5472 GCA_047626195.1 Myxococcota bacterium | reverse complement strand
GGCAGCCCCAAATGACGCGAGCCGCCATTTCACCGCCTAACGACAGCAGCGGTAGGCGTTGGTGAGCAAGCTATCGCCGGCTGGACCATCGTTATTCCCGGACGCATCGCAGGTGTTGCGGTTCCAGGTCAGGTACTCGTCGTCGGTGTTTCCAGACGTCTCGAATCGCGCGTGGTCCCCGTACCAGCCCGTGACCGCACCAGCATAGGGGTTGATGTTGTAGCCACAGGCCAGCTGTAGGTCGTTGTGGGTACACACTCGCGCACCGTGATTGTCTCGGCACTCCTTGATCGCGGCGTGAATGAGAACGGCGGGCTGAAGTGCCATCTCAACGCACAGCTTGCCGTCATTGACGCGCCACCACCCAGCGGGACACGTCAATCCGGCGTTCAGTGCCGACCAACCCGAAGGAGTGCATACGCGAACGAGCGAGGTGCTGGCTTGGTAGTCCACCGTGCCCACTGCAACCCCGGCTGGACAGGCCTGAGTGACCTCGTGCAGCAGGACGCCCGAGCGAGCGCGAAGCACATCACTGACGTCTACGCTGTCCGGGGTGATGTCTCCGGTCGCGTTGATAGCAGAGTCCGCCAGTCCGGCAGAGTCGGCTCGCACTGCTGTTTCCGCGCGCCCGGCGGTATTCGCATGGCCCGACGTGTCCGAACGACCCGCGACGAGCGCGTAGGGCATGCCGTGCACTGGCGAACGGGGCCCGAGCACATCGCCATCTACGGCCACCTGTAGCCAACGCACGGCCCCGTCCCATAGCGTTCCCGGGAAGGGAGTCTCATCCCCCAGAACGACGCTGTAATACCCGTCTGCGAGGACCACCGTCTCGGATTCGTCCCACAGGTTGTCCGAGGTCCCGGGCCCCGCATGGGCGCTAAACCCGAGCGTGTGCTCTCCCTGTAGCGGACCGCCAAAGGCGTCTAGCACACGGCCATTGTGTACAAAGCTCTCTGGGGCCGCTTGGGCGATGGCCGGCAATAGGGCGAGCACTAGGAATGAGCATAGACGCATAGATGGACTCCGGAAGGGCGCAAGTATAGCCCAAAGCTCCGAAAAGACGACATCACCGCAGACAACCCCGAAGAAGAAGGCACGGTGCTCTCCCTCATCAGCTGTTTGGATGTGGGATGCGCATCCGTTCAAAGACAGTACCGCTGTCGTTCACCCATCAGAGGCCGAGGCCAAGAACTCTTCGATGGCCTCGTCAGGGGACGAGCAGCAGCCCTTCGCCGCCATCTCCGCCACCGCCACCTACGCCAGGACACTCCTCGGGGCCCCCCACTCCGCCGGCCACGTCCAGCACGCCCGAGGCGACCAGCGAGGGTGCCACGATTTGGACCGCGCCTCCGGCCCCGCCGCCACCGGCCCCGCTGCAGACCGCACCGCCGGCCGCACCGCCATCACCGCCTCGGGCCGAGATTAGGCCACTCACCTCGACCACGTCGCCCGCAGTAATCACGACCACTCCACCGCCAGCGCCACCATCCCCACCCCAGCCGGTACAGCCGAGCGCACAGGCGAGTCCACAGGCGCCGGCACGCGCCTGACCGCCGGCCCCGCCACCCGAGCCGCCGTCTGGAACGCCGCCGCCATACGCCACGGTGATTCCAGGCACTCCGCCAGGCGGGCTGGTGGAACAGGTGGTGGTCCCGTCGTCGCCATCGAAGCCCAGGTCAAGGTAGGACCCGCCGCCGCCGCCGCCCGAGGCTCCAGGAGCTGAATTGTGTAGCGGGTGGGCCATTCCACCGCCCGCACCGGCGCCCGGACCGTAGCCAGGCTGGCCGGGTGCGTTGGAGAGCCATGCGCACACGCTGCCTACCACCACCTCATCGGGATGAATATTGTCCCAGCACTGTTGCTCGCTCGTGGAGTCGGTCTGGCAGAATGTGGTCGCGCTTGAGGTGCAGGCTCGGAAGCCATCGCCGCCGCCGTACCCGCCGCAAGTCCCCACGGTATCCGAACCCGAGCCGCCCATTCCGTTCTCACCGTCAGCCACCAGCAGGCCCTCCACCCACACCTTGCCGCTCACATTGATCTGTAGCGGAGCGCTGCCCGTGCAGCTGACCGTGACGCCCGCCGGAATGTAGACCACGTCGAAGCTGTTCTGGCCCGAGAGCGATGTGTCGTCGCTGGGGCAGAAGCCTCCGGGGGGACAGCAGGTGTTGTCGGGCAGGCAGCTCGTCGGACACAGGGCACATTCCTCCAGGCAGTCCGGAGTCCCGTTCTCGTCTAGGTCCTCCACGTCATCCTCGTCAGGGCAGACATCGTCGCTGTCGCAGACCTCGTCGCCATCCGTGTCGTCAGGGTTGTCCTCCGGGCACGAGTCGCAGCCATCGGCCACGCCGTCTGTGTCGCTGTCCAACGCATCATCGAAGCCCGGGCAGGCATCCACTCCATCGCAGACTCCGTCGTCGTCGCTGTCGTCGAGGGCATCGTCCGGACAGGGGTCGCAGGCGTCAGGAACTCCGTCTAGGTCGGCGTCGACGGTGTCGTCTTCCCCAGGGCAGACATCGTCGCTATCGCACACCCCGTCTCCATCCGTATCAGGGCCATCATCGCCGGAGCAGGCATCGTCGCTGTCGCAGATCCCGTCGCCGTCGCTATCATCGCAACAGTCCGGCGCACCCGCACAGTCCGTATCGTTGCAGTCGAAGTCCCCGTCCTCGTCGTTATCGGCACCGTCCGAGCACTCTCCGGGGTCGTCGCCCTCCGACTCGGCAATCTCGCTGATCTGAAAGCTGCTCTTGCAGGCCAGCATGCCGACGAGCAGAAAAACGGTACGGAATAGGGTCAAAGTGAACCTCCGGGACCAGCTTGCCACCGACGACCGGCCAGCATCAAGGTCAGGGCGGAGCCGTTCGACCATCGAACCTGCACATTGTGGAAGCCGGTCTTGGAGAACATCGGCGCGCCCCGCCTTTCAGGCATCCGACGACTCGAACGGCTCGGCCAGCTTGTGGCGGCCTCACCGACGCCTGGGTGGCCTTCGCGGGGCAAGCAGTAGCGAGCAACGGCCGCTCCGCCACAGCCGCATGAACGTGATGCGCACCCGTCCGCTGTTCACCTCGGTGGGTCGCACCGCGCATGGGTCGCTGAACTACGGCCTGGAGCCCAGTCAGAACCTCCACTTGAGGCCGATTCCGGCCTTCGTGTCCCGCTTGCCATTGATCACGTCCTGGCCAACGAACCCATCCACCGAGACGTTGCCACCATTGTCAGATGGCACCCGCGCCCGTATCGGTGAAAACAATCATTTTGGTCCAGCCTTCATTTTCAGCAGCACGCGCGGGAGCACGCGCAACGAAGGCCGAGCGCGTAGGCAGCGTGAGTGACGGTGCCGCTACCCGCTTGGACAGCGAAAGCCGCCGAAAGAACTACAGAGCGCGCATTGAGCTCACCGCTACGCGTCGTCACCGACAACCACTGGGTGCTCCAGGTCAACGCCGAGGCGTCCAGCGCACTGGACTCGCCGAGGTACAAGGAGGAGCCGACACCCTCTTCGAGAAGAGTAGGCACACGACGATGACAGATGTGAAACGTATTTATTTTGCTTATTGGCACTCATTCACTAAGAAGTTGTGCAGTCGAGCAAGGCGGAAGACTCCTTGACTTCCCACCGCCGTGACCGTGAAAGCAACTTGTCTTCTCGATGATACCCAAGAAGGCTGACTCAACGCCGAGTGCGACGTGCGGCTGCGATTTCCAAGAATTTTCCTCACTATTGGGCGATGTTTGGTATTGCCGCTGGGCTTATCACCACGTGAACCAGGGTCTTGCATGGATGGAGCCGCAGCCCCCCGGAGCTTTCCGCGAGTCCACAAACTCAAAATGCCGGTGCCATAGGCTACGAAAACCCTCAACATGCCTTGCGATACACACTTCGCAAAGCCAATCAGAGGGTCGGTTTTCTACGACATTGGTCGAGAAAGCCCTGATGGTATCCACGGCATCGCAATCACTTGACGCACGGCGCGAAGTCGGTTTTACTCAGTGCACCTTTTCCATTCACTGAATAGATGAAGGCCGATCTAAGCAAGGAAGCAGCCGCGCCTTACCCATCTTCCCGAAGAACAGACAGCTGGTCTTCACGGCCCCCCCCCCGCGCGCACCGCCGCGAATCGGAGACACTATGACCCGTTTGTTTTCAGTCCTTACCCTTTCCCTCGGCCTCTTCACCGCATGCAATGACGGAGACACCGACACCGACATCGACACCGGTTCGGACACCGGCATGGACACAGACATGGACACGGACACAGACACAGACACGGACACGGACACAGACACAGACACGGACACCATGGGCATCCCGGCCCTCCTCAGCTTCGATGACCCTGCGGTGACGTACACCCTCATCGGCTTTGGCGGCGCCGAAGATGCCACCCTAGTTGACGACCCCACCGACGCCACCAACACGGTTGCCCAAGTCATCAAGTCTGCTACCGCCGAGCTTTGGGCGGGTACGACCATGTCCACTGGCGCGAACGACTCCATCGACGCCTTGGACATCACCGCGACCCAGACGAGACTGTCCCTGCGCGTCTGGACACCCGCGGCTGGCATCCCAGTTCGCCTTAAGATCGAAGATGCCACGAATGCCACTCAATCCGTCGAGACGGAAGCCACCACCACGGCGGCCGGCGCGTGGGAGACCCTGACCTTCGACTTTGCGAATCAAGCAGAGGGCACCGCAGCGCTCAACCCCGCCTACACCTTCACCAAGGCCTCAGTATTCTTCGACTTCGGCACCACGGGTGCTGACGGGGGCGGCGGCACGTTCTACTTCGACGACCTCGACATGGCGCTCTAAGCGACTACCGATGCCTCGGCCTGACCGGCAGCCATGTTTTGCGCGCCGGTCAGGCCGGACTCACAGCCATAGACGCGGGGCTCGAACCTACGGACATCGAGTGGATTGCTGCCGCGGTCGACCTCCACACCATCGCCATCCATGTCCGGGTCTAGGGGATCCGTTCCCCAGTCGTAGACCTCTTCACCGTCCAGCAGGCCGTCGTCATCGGAGTCCGAGTCGTCCGGATCGGTGCCGAGTTCCTCCTCCTCCGTGTCGGTCAGCCCGTCGTCGTCCCGATCGGCGCTGTCGTCGACCATGTCCAGCGCGTCGATGGTCTCGTCGCCGTCCGCATCGGGGCCCGCCGGGCCACACTCGACAGCATCAGAGGCCCCGTCGCCGTCGGTGTCCGCGTCGTTGGGATCCGTCTCATCCTCCGCGGTTCCAGGAAGGTCCCTGGCAAACGCACCATCCTGGTCGAGGTCCTCGTTCCCATCGAGCAGGCCGTCGCCGTCGCTGTCGGGATTGTTCGGGTCGGTTGGGCCGACTTCCTCCAGCAGCCCGGCACCATTGACCTCGTCGTCATCCGTCAGTCCGTCGTCATCGGAGTCCGCATCCACGGGGTCGGTCTCGTCTCCCGTGCCAACCACGCCATCGCGGCCGCGCACCTCCTCACC
>JBLHSN010000377.1:0-5478 GCA_047626195.1 Myxococcota bacterium | reverse complement strand
TAACCAGTTGAAACGTCGTCAGTTGGCGGACGACCTGAACGCACCCTAGCGGCGGTTTCTTCCATCAATCCCATCGCTCACCCCTGTATCGTTGCCGGGTGGGGGAGTGAACTGGGTTGTATTGGCAAGTGAGTTGCTGAAGTTTAGGCTTTTCTTGAGGGCGTACGCCATGACCTGCGGAGCTGAGCCGGAGATGTTTCGCTCTGCCCAAGCCGCGCTGCCCGCTTGCTGGGGAACCGTAAACACTGCTGTGTTGCTGACCGGTAGTTGGCTTGCCGCACGAGCGGTACGGACTCAACCTACCGGAAAACCACGACCGTGGCCTATCGTCACCGCTTTGTTTGACCTGATGTTCATCGCCATCAAGCTGTTCGAGTACGTTCACATCTTCGAACTCGGCATCACCCTGCCGACGAATGCGTTTGGGTTCAGCTACCTGTTCCTTACAACGACTCACCAGTTGCAGTTGCTCGTTGGCGTTGCAATCTTGGGTGAGTTCTCATCTTCAACCATTTCCATTTCAATGGCTATTTTTGTAGATGAATATAGTGTCTGACTTCACTGGGGGTGCGAACATGCTCTCAAAGTCCCAGGCGCGGCTTTTTACCGTAGAAACCATCGGTTTATCTTTCGTCTTCCTTGGGTTGACAGTCGACACTTGCTACGGCGAGTACCCGAACGTTCCAACAGCGACGCCATCACCGAACAGGTGATTCATGGCAACGAGCTCTGGGAGTCCAACCACTGCATGGGCTGCCACACCCTGCTTGGCGAAGGTCCCTAGTATGCCCCTGAACTGACCAAGGTGGTTGAGCGCCGTGGCGAAGAGTGGATGCGCATCTTCCTGTGTGACCCGCAGGCGATGTTCCCCGGCCAACGCAAGATGGTCCAGTACGACTTCACGGAAGACCAGATTAGCGACATCATCTCGGTCCTCGTATGGATTGGAAATATCGACACCAATGGCTTCCCGGCTGAATACGACCTGACCCCCCGCTGCCCCTGTGGTGATTGCAGCCATCGGAGCTGACCCCATGGCGACCGCTCCGGCGATGGTCGGTACGGTGTGTGTGGCATGTCACTCTGGCATTCACTCCGAGCAGGGACCCGGTCAGGCCCAGCGCTACCCGGTCGACGGCTGGACGCTTGTGGGACCCAGAAGCGGGCAGTGCGTTGCGGGTGAACATGGGAATGATGCGCCCGCCCACAATGACAATGAGCAATACAACGGGGTCGAGTGTCAGCTGAACGGCGAACGCTTATGACCGCCAGCCTTGATGCCAGGCTAGGTCGACTCCCGACAGACCGGCCAGTAGGCCGATGAAGGCGCAGTTACGTCGACTACCTGCGGACACCAACGCCCGGCCGGTCACCCCGGCGAGAGCGAGCCGAAACGCAACAGCCAGCACCCGGCCGACTAGGCCTACATCCACGAATGCCGCTCCCCGTCCGGCGAGCCAGAGTGCGAACAGAGCGCCAAAGAAGGGACCCGTTGCAGTGGTTCGACCTGTCCAGTTTTGGCCCGCGGTCAACAGGAATCCAGCAACGATGGCGAGGGTCAATCCAAACACCCTCTCGTGGGCATGCCAGTGGGGGGTAGTTAGCGGGCCGCTCCACGACAGGTAGCCGCCAAGCATCAAGGCCCACGCGGTCATTGCGACCTACGCCAACCGCGCGGTAGCAAGGAAGAAGGGTCGGAAACCGGTAGCAAAGCGCACCATCGCGACCTCTATGGACTGTGAGGTCTACTGCCTACCCCAGCCGTCGTGGCAGGACCTGTGCTCATCCTGTGGCCAACGTCACCTGAGACCCTACGGGAGAATCGCCCTACGGCAGCAACCCACATTCCGAGGCATCATCGAGGCACTTGCGGAACGACCATTCCCAGTTGTTGTGGGCCCACTCAACATCTCCATCCACGGTCAACAGGGAGACCGCGGTAGCGGAAGCGTTCTGGCTGGAATCGACGTTGAATTCTAGAATGATGTCTCGCGCAACCCCGTCTGAACACTGGCCTTTAATCACGAGCGTTTGGTCATCATTGCTGTGCCAGCGGTCGTCGAAGACACAGGTTCGGGCCGCCTCACATCCCATCGTGTTCGGTTCAGGGACACAGTTCGCCACAGACCTGGTGACACAGTGCGCTTCCAAGTGACCGGTGCAGTTTTCTGGCCAAGAGGAGCCGACAACCAGCGTACCATCTGCTTGGAAGTCGTAGTAGGTGACCTCGTAAGCTGCGTGGTACGGCTGCTCAACAGCCCACACTCCAACGAAGCGAGCGTCGTGCTGGGCGGCCGGGCTGGGCTGTTCTGTCTCTTCTTCGACGGGGGAGCGGATGTTTCCACGTAGGCCGGAAGCGTGCCTTTGCAGGCGGCGAAAGACAGGCCGATGAACACGATGGGCAGTCGTATGGGAGGCTCTTCGTGTGGGTACCGCTCAAACATAGGACCAAAGCGGGCTACGGTCAGGCTTCATTTGGCACTTTTCAAGACTGGGGCCACACGCCGGTACACGGTCTATACCCGCAACAGCCCGAGCTCACAGACATCATGCCACGCTTCGGCGACCGCTCCAAAGTCGACTGGACACCGCTCTACCGCCGCCTTGTAGGTCAGTCCCTTGCCCCGAGGATTCGCGTCGTCCAGCACGGCCATTAGCCAGTCCGCGACCGGGTCGCTGACGTCAATTTCGCCCACACCATCCACCGCATGCAGCTCCAAGCCGTCCGCTGTGCGCAAGGCATCACCCCCCACCCAGATGAGCCGATGTCCTTCGAGCTGCGCCTCACTGAGCGCGCGTTTCACTCTGTCCTTTCGCTCAGTGGTCTTGGGCATGCGCTCGCTGAACCAGGTGTGTACGGCACGGTCTAGTTCGCGTCCTTGCATCCAAGCGTTCAAGGCAACCGGTAGCACGTCGTCAAAGCGGTCGTGGTCGGCGCCGGTGGGGTCGAGGTGCGGCATGTCGTTGGACGCGAAGGGGTTGTCAGGACGGGCCGGAATCTGCACGCCGAAGGCGTCTTGTTCGTCGTACACAGGGGCGTGCCGTGTGAGCACAAAGCGGTGCCAGAACGCGCTGTTGACCAAGTCTGCCTTGAACAGCTGACGTACGACCTCCATGCTGTCGATGGTCTCCTGCTCGGTCTGCGTTGGAAAGCCGTACATGAGGTAGGCGTGGACCATGACGCCGGCATCGCGAAAGGCGGCGGCAGCACGGGTGACTTGGTCGATGGTCACACCCTTGCGAATACGCTCGAGTAGCCGTTCATTGGCGACCTCCAGCCCACCGGTGACAGCGACCAGGCCGGCGGCGGCGAGCAAGCGACACAGATCGGGTGTAAACGCCTTTTCAAAGCGAATGTTTCCCCACATGGTGATGCCGAGGTCGCGCTTGAGAATCTCGATGGCCACGGCTTTGAGGGCCTTTGGCGGCGCCGCTTCGTCAACAAAGTGAAAGCCGCGGTGGCCGGTCTCTTCAATCAGCCGCTCCATGTGGTCCACGAGTACTTTGGCCGATGCGGTCTCGTAGTGCTGAATGTAGTCGAGATTAACGTCGCAAAAGCTGCATTTTCGCCAGTAGCAGCCGTGAGCAAGAGTCATCTTATTCCACCGACCATCGGCCCACAATCGGTGTGCAGGGTTGAGCGTGTCGATGAGCTGAAGGTAGTTCCCAAGGTCCAAGTCCCCATACGTTCCGGCGGGAGTGAACGGTGGGCGGATGACTTCAGCGTCGTGCATACCTTGTGCGGTACGAGTGCGGTGACGACGGTCGGGCAGGCCAGCATGGTGCTGCAGAATAGCTAGGAGGGGGCCTTCACCATCGTCGTAGGTCATGGCGTCGATAGCTTCCCACAGCCTCGGCTCGTCTACGTCACGCAGCTCGGTGTTTACGTAGCCGCCGCCCATGAGAACGGTCGCGCCGCGTTCTTTGAGACGCTTACCAATGCGAAGAGCGCCGTATAGGTTGCCCGGGAATGGGACGGATAGGCCGAAGAGGTTGCCAGTCAGCGTGTCTGTGAGTTCGTCGAGTAGTTCATCAACAAGAGTGGTCTGCTGGAGCCGCGCGTGAAGGGGGCCGTAGTCCACAGCGCCCAGGGCCAAGTGGTGTTGGTACCGGGCCATGCCAAAGCCAGGGTCGATAGTAGCTGTGACTAGGTTCACCAGGTCGCGCAGATACAAGGTGGCCATGTGTCGAGCGGCGTCTTGGGTTCCCAGCGTGCCGAACGCACCGAGGTCTACATTCTCAAAGGCCGGTCCCATTGGAATGAACGGCGTCTCTAGGATGCGCGGTGCCAACCCACTGTCTTTGCCCTGGAGAAAGGCCATGACCGGTTCAACTGCGCGCAAGTGCTGGCGCTTGAGGGCGAGGGCACGCCATGCCGGTTCAGGGAGCTCCTCTTTTCCTTCGATAGTCTCAAAGACACGGGTCAGGCCATCTCGACTGAACAGCTTGTGGATGAGCTCAATGCCCAGGTCTCGCTGCAGAGTTTGAACGCCGTGGCCGCGCAGAAACTGCGTCAGGTAGGACGTGGATGGGTAGGGGGTGTTGAGCTGCGTGAGCGGCGGCAACACCAGTGTGATGTCGGAGAGGGGGGTCATGGCCACTGGTCTAGCGACAGAGGACCGTGACGTCCACGGGCTTGCAGAAGTCGGGCGCGAATGGCGCGGGTCCATGCGCCTGTATGTCGGCGGCGGTAGTCGCTTCCTATCCACTTGCGGAACGGAGATTCGCCGTTGTTGCAGGGCTACCCGTTCTACAGGTTTCGCTTCTTCGGCGCAGGTGGGTCGTCGCTCGTGAGCGAGTCCGTGTCTGGGTCGACCCGGCGCAGCCTAGCGAGTTCTCTGCGTGCGGCGGACTCGCGCTCTTCTTGTCTTGGAGACACACCGATCTCTGCGCGCACGGCTTGCGCGCGTTTCAGGGCTTCCTCGGCCGCCTTGAAAGGATCTCGCACATGGGTTGACCGGGTGGGGGTCGGGGAGGGTTGTTCACTCTTGGGCGCACCACCGCGGGCAAGCCGGGCTGTCTCTAAGGCTTGAGTGGCTGCCGAGAACGGGTCACTGCGGTCCGGTGGCACGCGTGATGGGAGCTCCAGTGTGACTCCGCGTGCTTTGGCTGCCATGGCGAGGGCTTGTTCGGCAGCGTCCAATGGGTCTGTTCGGGAAGGCATGACGGTGCGAGGGACTGCGCTGACCTCCGTTTTTGCGTCTGGGGATACCGCTTCGCGGGGAGCGAGTGTCCGTGGTTCAGGAGGGGGCCGCTTCGCTGCGACAACGGCTCCGCCGAGGGCCGCTTTCATCTTGGCCAGCTCGTCTCTGGCTTGCTCCAAACGGAGAGCGGCTGCTTCTTCGTCTTCTGAATCGACGTCGTCCGGTATCTCGACATCGGTAAGGGTAGCGAACATGTCTTCATCCACCTGTAAAGGGGCGGGCAGAAGAGTGTCACCGGTGGCCGGTCTCTTACGCTGCTTATCGGCCAACGTGA
>JBLHSN010000376.1:0-5483 GCA_047626195.1 Myxococcota bacterium | reverse complement strand
CGACGCGACACATCGCCATCGTCAAACGTGTAGTTCCCATCGTGCACGCAATCGTCCGTTTCGCAGGCCTTGGACATGGGGTCGTCCTCGTCTTGGCCCTGTGCCTCATCATCAACAACACCACATCCGACCAACAACACCGACAAGCAAAGGGCACGCATACAGACTCTCCAACAAGGCAATGACTATAGTCGTGCGAAACGCGCAATGATAGGGTCGACTTCGAACACTACTCGATCGGTTTTTCGAACAAATGCGCGCACAGAGTCCCCACTACGAAGCCTTCGTTGCCGTTGTCCGCCTAGGTACTGTGACCGAAGCCGCCAAGGTGTTGAACCTGCCGCGTCCCACAGTGAGCCGTCACATCGCCCGGCTGGAGTCGGACTTGGGCGTTGCCCTTCTGCACCGGACGACTCGCCGCATCACACCGACCACCGCAGGACAGCAGCTGTTTGAGCGAGTGGAGCCTCTCCTGGAGCAATGGGATGCTGTCGAATCTGACCTGCGAAATCAGTCGGGTACCATTCGTGGAACCGTTCGCATCTCGGTCCTTCCGCTGGTCGCACCGGCCATGGCCAGCGTTGTGGGACGTCTTCACCAGATGCACCCCGAGCTGATGGTGGACGTGGTCGCAAATGTTCGATTGGTCGACCTGCGAACGGAGCGGTTCGATGCCGCAATCTGGGCGGGTGACCCGCGCGACCCAGAGCTGTTGTCTCGGACCCTGACTGCCGGACATGTGGGACTGGTCGCAGCTCCCGGCTACATCGCCGAGCATGGAACTCCAGCAACTGTGGCGGATCTCGCTGCGCACACCCTGTTGCGCGGACACAGTGGTGATGGGCGACCGCGCGCATTTTGGCCGCTACACAACGGTGGACGGATTCGTGTTCGCGGGCCTTTTGCCACCAACGATGCAGCTCTCCTGCGCCAAGTCACGCTGCTCGGGCAGGGCATCTGCCTGCTCAGTGACCTGAACGCGGGAGCCGCACTTTTCGACGGCCGCTTGGTACGGGTTCTACCGGGTGTGGTCGGAATCACCGCAGCCGTGCTTTTGTTGGTCGCACAACAGCGACGCATGCCGTCGCGCGTACGGGTGCTCATCGATGCCATCGCCGCCCACTTCGACGCTGTCCACGCCGAAGGAAGGTAGGCCGGCGACCGTGCACGCATGGGATGTGGTTACCCAGAACGACTCATTTGTTTGTGGATGTGACCTGTGGAGCGGTCCACTGCTGCTCAATCCACGGTATCGCAGCGCTCAACGGTCTGCGGTATCGAGAGGTGTCGTAGTGGCCCACGCGGGGAATCTCTACGAACGCGTTGGGGACGCTGTTCAAGCCCAGAATGAACACCGCTTCTTGGGTGAGTCTGGTCGGGAATAGCTCATCGGTCTGGCCGTGAATCGCGTAGGTCGGAACCCGAACCTGCATGGCATCACGCGGGCTCGACGCCATGGGCAGCGCCACCGAGAACCGTTCGGGATGACGTGCTGCAAGCGCCCAGGTACCGATGCCGCCTTTGCTGTAGCCGGTCAAGATGACCCGCTGACCGTCGATGCCCCAGTCCCGCTCCGCCGCCGCGACGAGGGACAGTATCGCCGCTTCGCACCAAGGGTCTGCCCACTGTGGTCGCGGACAATCCGGCGCCATGACAACGGCCCCGAGGGCTGCGAGGGCAGGCTGAACGACGTCGCGTGCGAGCGTACCGCCGTAGAATGGGGTGACCTCACCGCCGTAGTGCAGGGAGACGACGAGTGGGGCGCCCACTGGGTTTTCAGGCATGAACGCGGTGTAGCGAACGTCTTCACCGTTGACGGAGACGGTGTTTTCGGACCAGCCAACGGGCGGGGTGGCGAGAGCGAGAGCGGTGAAGAGAAGCATGGCCGGTGTGTATCGTTTCGCTAGGGGGTGGTGACCGATTCCCAGCAGTCGTATTGTGCGGGGCACCGTTCGGGCAGGGGGCGGATGCTTCGCGGCCCGGACTAGCGTACGAACATTCCATAGACCTGCGGTCCCGCGATGAACGAAGGGGCGTCGGTATCCCCAGAGGCGTCGCCATAGATGCACGTGCCGCACTGATGCCCGGTGTTGCTCTTGCGCGCGCCGAGACCGCCGATGGAGCTCACGTTGTTGCGGCGGTTGGACGAGATCATGGTCTGGTCGCTGTTGCCGGTGTTCTGATGCTCGTCTTCGCCCCAACCAATGCGTAGGTAGGTGATGAGTCCGCAGTTGGTGACTCCCGCGGTGCAGGACAGCGCCTTTTCACCGAGCGACTGGTCGTGGAAGCTCACGGGGCACGACTTCCACATGGTCTCGTTCCAGTACACTTGGCCGAAGGTGCCGAGCATGGAGCCGTTGCCGAGGCAGGAACTCACGGGGTCTGTGCGCAGGAATGGAGCCCCGTTGTAGTACAGCATGAACTCGTTGCCCGACACTTCTCCGTAGGCGCGGCTTCGTGCGTCGACCAAGGTATCGGGTGCGGTAGCTCCGCCACCGAACGCGCCGGCCTGGGCCCACGCTTCGCCGAAAGGTTGCCAGCGGTCCACGCCATCGTCGTCGTAGATGGTGGCAGTCAGGGTCCAGCCTCCGCCATCCGTGGTCATGTCGCAGTAGGCGCTGTAGGCGGGGCGAGGTCCGGCTCCATCGCTGTCGAGTTTGTATGGACCGTTGCCACTCGCTCCTGCGCCAGCATAGCGGTCTGATCCATTAGGGTACCGATACGTAAGGCAGGACGCCGAACCTTGACCGTCTGACCATTCGCTGACGCCGGCATTGTCGACGATCGTGCGGCCTGTCATGCGACCTGCGACAGAGGCATATGGGACGGCGTGTATGAGAGTTGGGCCGCCGAGAGTCGAGCCGCCGACGGAGGTCCCGATGTACACCGGAGACTCGAACCACACGGGGTTGACACTGCCGCTGTCACCAGCATCTAGCTCTATGGATCCGTAGCCGTCGTCGAAGTCCACCTGGAGTGTGCGCTGCCACAAGGTGTTGGTTCCGCCAGCGTCGCTGTACAGCGTGACAACGACGGGCTGTGCGCCCTGTACCGGATTTCCTTGTGCATCGGTCACGCGGATGCTGTGGGTGTAGGCGTCTTCCGTCGCGGTAGCGGTGGATGCGACCAGCAGCGCACCTAGAACTGCGACAACTACTCGCCTAATAGTCATGATATCTCCCCAATTAGTTGGCCAGACGATAGCCTAGAATCGCTAATCTCGACAAGGGAAAAGCGTTGGAGTGGTCGCGGAACCGGGGTGTTGGAGCGGTCACTCGATCTGAGTCGTCGCCTCCCAACTCCCGCTGGAAGAGTGCGTGGAATAGGGACCAACGGACTGGCTCTACCGCTCTCGCTTCGGAACCTGAAACGGCAGCTCTGCGGTGAGTGCATCTTCCCCGCGTGGCACCTTGAACGTCTCGGTGATGCGGCTGTACAACCCGCCCGCCAGCCTCGCGAGTGGGGCGAGCCGCTCAGCGTCAATGTGCATGCGTTCCCCGACCAACGCATCATCCACCCACACGTGAACGACTTCTCCAATGACGACCACTCCGCTGGTTGGCACACCTGGGGCTAGGCGGATGACTTGGAGTGTTCTGCACTCGAAGCTGACCGGGCATTCGGCGACGCGCGGCGGCCTTACCACAGCGCTCTTGGCCGGCGTCAGACCGGTGAGGGAGAACTCGCTAACGTCTGCGGGTAGGTTGGCAGCTGCAGCGTTGACCTCGCGCGCGTGATCGAGCACAGATGCGTTGACGACAAACTCGCCAAGTCCTCCTTCTGCTTCTGGAAGCAGATTTCGCAGGGTGTCCTTGTCTGTGCCGTCGTCTTTCGTTGTCGGACAAAACATCAGTGCCATTGGGTCTGCGCCCGCACCGGAGAAGAAGGAGTAGGGGGCCAGATTTGGCACACCGTCCGGCGATAGGGTGGATACGAACGCAATGGGCCGCGGGATAATGACGCCAGTGAGTAGCTTGTAGCGCTCACCACGGCTGAGCTGTTTGGGGTCGAGCTGCATGGGTGCCTCGTACGTTCAAGGGTGAGCGAGGTGTAGCGCACATGCTGGGAAGATGACCTCAGCGGACAGTAGCCAGCCTGTGTTTGAGGTGCTGTTGGTGACGTGTTGGCGCGCTTTGCTAGTCCGTCGGCGCCTATCGGTGTGATAGCGGTGCCGGCTCCCGGAGACACTCTTGTACACACGCCATTTCATGCCCAGAACTGCGGCTCTAGCCTGGACAGCACCCTTTGCTGTTGGTTTTGGTGTGTGGTCGACCGCCGTTACCGCTGCGTTTGCGCTCGGCGGACAGACCTGGTTGGCTCTCCCGGCTCTCCCCATCAGTATCTTGGGAACCGCAGTGTCCTTTTACTTGGGATTCAAGGGCAATGCGTCGTACGACCGATTGTGGGAAGCACGGAAAATCTGGGGCGGTATCGTCAATACCAGCCGGACCTGGGGTACTCACGTCACCGCCTTTATCGACAATGCGGATGATGACGTGGTTCACACTGAGCTCGTGTACCGACATGTTGCGTGGTTGACCGCGTTGCGGATTCGTCTGCGCCGGCCAAAGCCGTGGGAGCATCGCAAGCCCTCGAATGACCATTACCGCAAGATTTTCGGCACCCTGGACACCTCTGACGATGCCTTACGCGCGGGTATGGCACCGTTTATCGACCCCGCCGAACTCGATTGGCTGATGGCGCGGCAGAACCACACAACTCAGCTCATTGCCACCCAGTCTCGGCGGCTCAAAGAGCTCCGATTGGGTGACGCGATGGACGACTTTCGCCACATGGAGCTCGCCAAGCTGCTGGAGACCCTCCTGACGCTGCAAGGGAAGGCGGAACGCATCAAGAACTTCCCGCTGCCCCGACAGTATGCGACAGTTAACCGATGGTTTGTTCAGTTGTTCCTAGTGTTACTCCCATTTGGGCTCTTGGGCAGCTTCGAGTCATTGGGCGACTACAGGGCCTGGCTGACCGTGCCCATCACCATGATTTTGGCGTGGGTCTTCACCCTGTGGGACTTGCTGCAGAACTACAGCGAGAACCCGTTTGAGGGCCTGATCAACGACATTCCGATGACTTCGATGTCTCGGGGGATCGAGATTGATCTGCGTGAAATCCTTGGAGAGACCGAGCTACCCGACGCGATTAAGCCCGTGAACGACTACATGTTCTAGGTGCCGTTGCGCCCGATGTGGCGAGTGACACGGCGGTTACCGACCGCTTACAAACCAGGGTTGCCTCTCGTCATACATCCGCTTGCGGAGGGAATGAATGCGTGCTGCCATTTTGAGTGTTGCTGTGTTGGGCTTGGCGTCGGTGACGGTCGCGTCGACGGCTCTGGACCCTCTGGATGCTGTGACCCGCGTGGGACGGGACCTCTTTGTCCGAGAGTGGGTGGCCAATGACCCGAGGTCCGCGGCGGGCTCTGGACTTGGCGAGCAAGCCAATGCCGAGTCGTGCGTGGCCTGTCACTC
>JBLHSN010000375.1:0-5485 GCA_047626195.1 Myxococcota bacterium | reverse complement strand
AAGTCACCGAGCTCCGCCTGCACAATGCCCAAGTTGCCAACCGTGGAGGCCACCTGACGCCAGCCACCGAGGCGACGCGCCAAGAACAATGCCGACTCCCATGCATCGCGTGCACCGGTCAGGTCGCTGGCAAAGAATCGAAGGCCGCCAAGGGTTCGCCAAGCACGCTCGGCCAAGCGGTCCGCTCCCAAGTCACCCACCACCGATTCCAGAGCCGCCATGCCGTCACTCGGCCGGGACGCACACAACGCCACATGCCCCGCAGAGCATGCCCAGGCTATGCGCTGATGTGCGGTTCGAGACTTCAATTCTGCCTTGGACAACCACGCTCGTGCTGCATCCCAGTCCCCTGCGTCCGCGTCCAGCGTCGCCAGCTCCAGCAACGCTGACACGCTCAGGTCGGCCCAGACGGGGTCGGTCAGCGCTTCAAGCCGCACCCGTTCATCTGGGTCTCCAGCACGGTCGGCGCGGTTCATCCCCGACAGATCTACCGTCAGCCAGCCGGCCAAGGTGTCGTCCCCGTCGGCTATGGCCAGCGTTCGCAACCGGTGAAGTTCCTGCCGCGCCCCGGGTAGTCCGCGGTCCCACGTCACCAGGGCGCGCCGTCGCAACACTTGCGGAGTGGGCAGCGCGCGGTCGAGTAGGTGTTGGCGGTCTTCGGAGGCCAGCTGGTCACCTACCGCCGTATCAATGGCTACGAGTAGCTCAGTGAGCATCTCTGGGGCATGTCGCCTCGCCAACGTGACCAATTGCTCGGCCCGATCGGCATGGACTTCCCGGTCGTCCGTCACCGGGCCCTCAAGACACCACCCTTCGCCGCGAACCGTTGTGATGACGCAGGGATGGGAAGGGTCGATCTCGATCTTGGTACGAAGACGGCGAATCGCAATGTCCGGTGCTCGGCTGACAACCGCCGTGCGAAAACCCCACACCTCCGCCAACAGCTCATCACGAGACACCGCTCGACCCGGCGTGCGCGCAAGTCGCGCAAGTAAGTGTGCTTCCTGACTGGTCAATCGGGTCGCGGGGCGGTCGGTACGACGCACCTCGCCGGTATGCAGGTCCACCACACAGCGGGGAAGCTTCAGCACACGCATGTCGAATCGATCCTCATGCGCATTTGTGTAACAGCCGGTTTCGGATGCGGGACGACCGCTCACCATCAGCGCATTCAATACCCAAAGGAGACTCTATGCGCACTGCCTTCCCTCTGATGGTCCTCTTCGCTGCTTGTACAGAAAACGGAACCGACGAGCTGCTCGAGCCCATCGAACCTGGCACTGAAACCGTCTCCACCAGCTTCAACGTCAACATCTACAGCAACTACGAGAGCCCGCGCCTCGCGTCCTTCGACACGCTGGACGGACGTCGTCAGCTCGACGGTATGACCATTCGCCTAGACCACGCCATCGACGCCACCGTCACCCTGCAGAACGCGAGTGATGTGGACTTGGCAGAAGGCGACTTCGCCATGGACCACTTCTTCAATACGCTGGTCCAGCTCGGAGAAGCCCCAGACGCCGAACAAGATGACGACCTGGGCACACCATTCTTCGGCCCCGGTGGATTCACCATCCATGTGGAGACCGCGCTGAGCCCAGAAGGAGCCGACGGTGACAGCTATGAGAGCACGGTCACCGAAGAACTCAACGCGTCCTTCGACTACGACCCCGTCGAGACCCCACGCTACCTCGACGCCATGACCGACAAAGGCGACGTGCTCATTGTCATTGGCGGGTTCAGCGAGACCTTCTTCAACTTCGACCCGTCCCTCGAAGGCTCAGGCGTGGTGGTAGACTGGACCATACCGACGCTACAATACAGCGGCGAGTTTACCGTCGACTACCACTACTCACCCGCCGAATAAGAGGCTGACGAGCTCGTTGGGTCGACGAGCCGTCGGGGGACAAACACCCCGACGGTTCACCACTCACTACTCGGAGGCGTGGGTCTCAGCGTCTTCGGTCGTAACCGGAGCCACCGACACTTCGGCGTCAGCAGCAGGGGCTTCAACCTCGGCCACGGCGACCTCGGCTTCTGCAGCAGCCACTTCGGCATCAGCAGCGACCACTTCGACACTCTCGACGTTCCCTGCGGGCTCTGCCGAAGGTACATCCGCTGCAACAACGTTGGTTGCAACAACGGCTGCAGCCTGCTCAGCTTCGACATCGGCACGACGACGAATCACGGTTCCACGGGATACGACTGGCGTTTCCTCCGTGGAAGCGGGTTCCGCCTCGGCGATACCGTTCACCAATGCGTGGGCTTGCGCTTCAATGAGTGCAGCGAGGCGAGTCAGCTCGGTCTCGTAGGCGAGGCGAGCGATGCTGGTCTTGCTCGTGCGCTCACGGGCCCGCATGTACTCGGCGTGTGCCGGCACCATCAGGTCGCGTGCCACAAGTAGCTCGGCGAGGGTCGCGAACACTTCGGCGTTGGCGCCATCACGCTCGGTCAGCTCGCGGAGAGCCTTCTCAGAGTTGTCCAACTCACCAGCTGCAAGGTCGATGCGTGCCATCTCCAGACGGATGCGGTGACGACGGTCACTGCGACGGTCGACCTGCTTCTTGGCCTGGTTGACGAACCAGCGTGCACGCTCGAGGTCTCCCTTCCGCTCACGAACGAGCTGGGCGAGAAGCAACAACACATGCGGCGACTTCTTGTCACCCTTGATGCTGTTTTCGAGCAGTGCATGGGCTTCGTCCCACAAGGCTGCCTGCTGGTCGAGTTCAGCAATGCGACCGCGCTCCATGAGAAGCGATGCCAAGCGTGAGACCTGAACTTCGTCTTCCGGAGCCAAGCGAACGGCTTCGCGAATGAGTTCTTCCGCTTCAACAAGGGCGTCGACGCCTTCGTCCAACTTGGCCATGCCGAGCAGTCCGTAAGCATCTGGCAGCATGGGGTCTTGCTCCATTGCGGTACGCAGAAGGTCAATCGCTTCTGGGCGACGGCCTTCGCGGAGCAACAACGATGCGAGACGGGCCTTCAGACGGCTATCGTTCGGAACGGCAGCCACACCGGCTTCAAGAACACCAACGGCCTTGGCGCGAGCACGCTGACGCAACCAGAAGGTGGTGGCTTCGTGGAAGACTTCCGGGACCGGAGCCTGGGCCAGAGCGGCTTCGATACCATCTGCCATCATCTGCTTGGGCGCGTTTCCGCGGCTCATCAGCTCAATGAGCAGCAGGTGGGCGTCGCTGTTCGACGGGTTGTTCTCGATGACGGCGCGAAGCATCTTGTCGGCCATGTCGACCCGCGGCTCTTTGCGACGCACGAGGCCAGTCACGGAGTCGAGGAAGGCATCGTCGTCGATGTAGTCGCTGCGGAAGGCGGCACGGCTGTCACGGCCAAGCTCTGCGGCCCAAGTGGACCAGTGCGCCAACGCAACCTGTTCCACGCCTTCGGCCTTGTTCGCACGTTGGCCCATGACCTGAGCAATGATCTTGTAGGTGTCAAAGTCCGACGCGGCCCGACGCGGCACAGCAGCGCGAACCAACGGGTGAGCGCGGTACTGCTTATTTTCGAGAGTGCCGACCATGTCGAGCAGTCCCAAGCTCAAGAGCTGGGTGCGTTCCTTGCGCGAGATGTCCATGTCCGACAGCACGTCACCACCAACCGGTACACGGAAGTGGCAGATGATTGCGAGAGCACGGCGCTCTTCTGGTCCCAGCTTTTCAAGGCGACGCTCGATGTGCTTGGACAGGCGCTTGGTCTCACCAGGCTCCGACTCGCCGAGAAACTTGGGGTCTTCGGTGAGTGCGAGGCCATCGTTACGGTCACGCACAGCCACCGCGTACAGGCGAGCGGCGAGCGGCGAGCCGTGAATACGGTCGTTCATGGGACCGAAACGGTCGCGCGGGAACTCGGGAGCCTTGTAGGCTTCGAAGATTTCGCGCAGGAAGCGTCCCTTGAGGCCGTGCACTTCGACCCGGCGAAGGGCTTGGTTGGCGCTCTCGCGGTGCAGGACCGGCTGATGGGTCGAGATGAACACCATGCGCAGACCGTAGGTGTTGCTGACCAGTGCTTGCAGCAACATCTCCAAGCGGCTCTTGCGGAAGAAGTCCCCGGCGCGACCCGCAGCTACCTGCAAGTCGTGGATGAGGATGACCGAGCCTTCGAGGGCAGTCGCTTCAGTGAGCGAGGCCAGTACGGCTTCGATGATGACTAAGGGTTGGGCCTTGGCGACCACGGCGTCCTTGAGACCCATCACGCCAACTTGGGCACAGGCTTCGGCAAGCAGCGCAACGAGGCCGTCAAATCCGTTGCCCCAGCCAATGGCGTAGTCGGGAAGACGGGTCAGACCCGATGCTGCAATCGCATGCTCGGCTAGCTGGGTACGACCCATGCCGCGGGCACCGCTGACAACAATGGGACCGCCAGAGGTGAGGAGCTCACCCATTGCGGCGACTTCTTCGTCACGACCGACAAAGGCAAAGCGCGGCGCTTCGGGGCCCGACTTCTTCTTCTTGGCCTTCTTCTCGGCAACCGCAGCATCCAAGCCTTCAGGAAGCTCGAGCGCGGGCGCTTCCGGCAACGACTTGAAGAACTTGGCGTAGCGCTCCTTGAGGTGCTCGACCTTGAGGCCGCGCATGGGGCCCATGAAGCTGAACGCGTTGTACTGCTGCGCAACAACAACGATGGTCGGCTTGTGCTGGCCATCGCGGATGAAATCGCCGAGCTTTTGAATGCCAGGCATGTCGACCGACTGCGGGTCGACGATCACAACGACACCACCGGCAACGGCGGTTGCGCGGAACACCGCGTCAAAGGACAGAGCCTGAACGGGTGACACAGGCTGCCCAGACAGGACCATGGACGGCATATTTGCGCGTTTAGTGAGCTCTGCCATGACGCTACCGTCACGCAGCACAGCGGCGCCTACTGCAACTGCACACTTGCCCTTCTCAATGGCCGATACGACGGTCTTCATGCGATCTCCGACCCACGAAGCCCGGATTTGGGGACCTCACAAGGCCGGCGCCCGTAACGCTCAGAGGGGTGCGCAACAACCGGTGTTTACAGCGTAGGTCGTAACCACGGCTACTTATGCCTAGCTACGACGCTTGCGTACCGGAAGCGGTTCGGAGACGCTGGCCCAGTGAATGCTCCATGCTCGCGCATCGGACCGGCCAATATCCGGGAGCAGCTCATGTCGCCTGTACGTGCGGAACACCTTGTCCCAGATGTCCGTGGTCATCCCAAAGTTGGTGTGCCACTCTTGGTGGTGGTGGTGCACGCTGTGCTGAGGCTGCGCCATCCACCAAACCTTATGCGGATGCTCATGCTGCAGTTGATGGGACCAGGCTGCAACTGCTGCGTACATTAAGTCGCCAATAAGAAAGCCAAAACCGGCCGCTGGTGAGACCAGAAAACCCATCCACACAATTGCCAAAGTGGGCAAAGCGTAGTCACGAAACTCCCCCAAGAAGCCCTGCCCGCTGCCCATCCGATGGTGCCGCGCGTGCCGCCTCTTAAGGATGCCCCCCGT
>JBLHSN010000374.1:0-5526 GCA_047626195.1 Myxococcota bacterium | reverse complement strand
GGATATGTGGACACAAGTGGGTACCGCATCGGGCCCGTTGCAGAGTCCACTGACCTTCACAACATGCAGCGCTTCAGGGCGATTCGGGCCATCTTCGGGAGACTGCACCAACGCCTACGCTGGCAACGACGGCATCCTCAATAACCTCACCGTGATCAGCGGTATCCAGTACTGGACCACACCCGTCTCCGGAACCTACCGTATCGAAGCGTGGGGAGCAGAGGGTGGCGGGTCGTACGGCACGGCTTGTGACGGCGGGCTCGGTGGCTATGCGGCGTCCGATGTGAGCCTCGCAGGTGGGCAGATGATCAAGATTCTTGTTGGCCAACAAGGCGGCTCACTCGACGACAGTGTCATCCGCGCCAATGGCATCAGCGGTTCGACCGACGGAAGCGGCGGCGGTGGAACCTTCGTCACCACAGACGGCAACGTGCCCATGGTCATCGCGGGCGGTGGCGGCGGACGCCATGCCACCCACTCCAGCTGCTCGGACACCACAATGAATGGCGGTCAGACCACGTACAGCACACAGGGTGCGGGCCTTGTCCAAGACAGCTCTTCTGGCGGCGGCGGCGGCGGGCTCATTGCGGACGGCACCACCTCCACACATCCAGATAATGGCTGCAATGGAGGTGTCTCCTACACCAATGGCGGCGCGGGCGGTTTCGCCAACCAACGAAATGCCTACACCTACTACCAGACGGCCGAAGAAGCCTCCGGTGGATTCGGCGGCGGCGGCGCGACCCGGTTCTGGAATGCTGGCGGCGGTGGCGGCGGCTACCACGGCGGAAAGGGCTGGAATTCCATCAGCTCGGAGGCCTCCCTCAGTGGGGGCAGCAGCTTTACTTCCGGGTTGAATCAGGGCTCCGTCATGGGTCTCAACTCTGGCGACGGCCGAGTCACCATCACCGCGCTGTAGATTGCATATTTCCGCTCAGCGCAAGGCGCGGGTCCAAACGGTATCCATGGAGTCATCATGCGTGCCATTCCCATCCTGTTCCTGCTTGCTTGCGCCGAAGGCTCTCTGATTGACGACGTCGACAGCGATTCCAGCGCCGATGTCGACAGCGATTCCAGCGCCGACTGGTCTGACGTGGATGCCGCTCTCGACAACGCACTCTCCAGTTCGCCGTCTGATGTTCCCGGATTCGCCTTGATGGTGTGGGACGCTGACGGAACCTTGGTGTACAGCAGTACCCGCGGCGTCTTCGACATCAACGCCCGGATACCCGTCGCATCCGCAAGCAAGCTCATCTCAGCGCTCACCCTGCTTCGCCTGGTCGAGACCGACGCGCTGGCTGTGGACGATAGGACCGGCGACACCCTCGGATGGTCGGGTGCGGCGGGTCAGGTAAGCCTCGACCAGCTGGGCGCCTTTGTCAGCGGCTTTTCCCCGGAGTCCGGCTGCCTGAACAACCCGCTAACCACACTTCAGGCCTGCGCGCAGACCCTCGCCGATGCCGACCGCGTCGCCGCTCCAGGCACATTGCTCGAGTACGGTTCAAGCCACCTTCAGGTAGCCGGCGCGATGGCCGAGGTCCAGACCGCACAAGGCTGGAACGACCTATTTCACGACACCCTCGCCGAGCCCTTAGGGCTGACCAATCCCGACCTACGCTACGTCACCTTGCCGAAACAGGCGCTCGGTCAACGCAACCCACGCATTGCCGGAGGACTACTGGCCACGCCGGTTGAGTACGGGCGAATGTTGTCGCTCGTCCTTGCCGATGGACAGCTAGATGGCGAGTCCTTCATCGCCCCTGCGCTCATCGACCGGATGTTCCGCAATGCCTACACCTCGGCGGATGTCGGTCGTATGCCAGCAGGTCTCCAACTCTTCGACTGGCGGTACAGCTTTGGGTCGTGGCTGGAGTGTGCAGGTCCGGTCACTGAATGCAACGTCATCAGCTCCGCAGGCGCCTACGGCTTGGTGCCATGGGTGGACCGTGCCACCGGCTACACCGGGCTGGTCGCAATGGAAGGAGACCCGGGCTCCGCAGCCTTTGGTCTACGGGTGGAACAGGCTGTGCAGCCGCTCATCGAAGACGTCTTCGCCCAGCTACCCTAGCGGGCACCAACCAGTGGACGAACCTGTACAATCCACAGCGTATCGCCCTCTAATAGCCACTCGATATCCAGCGGAGCAACGTCGCTAAACAAGCGCAGCATGCTCTGACCGGCCAACGCAATGTCGCGTGAACGGGCGTCTGTCAGGACGGGCTCACCAGGCGTAATCTCCACTTCCTGCACGCCGCCATCTGGACCAAAGACCAGCATAATGGGGTCGTCGCTGCGACTAATCACCCGAGCACCAGGATAGCGAACGTCGAACAACACCTGCTCAGGAATACGCTCGCCATCCACCACACGCATGCCGAGGCCCTTCTTCGCATTGATGGTGAACGTGTGGTCATCCTGGGGGTCGTAGAGGTTCTTGGTGACCAAGACGCCCGCCGCCGTTGCATTCACACCCACCTGGACCAACACGGCCGCTTGGACTTGCCGTTGGTCCACGCCGAAGCGCTGACGTTCGAGAACGGCCACGTCATTGTACAAGCTGGCCCAGACCTGCTTGATCGCCCGTTCCATGGCCGGTCGGCCCACGACATTCGGTACGGTGTCATACAGTCCGGCGCCGTTGAAGCCAGGTAAGTCCTCAGCATTGGTGGACGACCGCACGAACATGCCACCTCCGCCCAGGCCCGTCACCTCGTCCATGACTGAGTCGAGCAGGACTGTGTTCATTGGCGCCTGACGCACACGGTCTCGCCACCCAGACAGCGCATCTTGGGTCCACGAGCGGTCGGTGATGAACCGAGGGTCCGCGAGCACCGTATCGAGTGCCGTATCCAGTCCATGCGTGTGCAAATGGATGGTGTAGGCGGAGAATGGAATGGCCACACCGTGAGGAACTTTCACCCGCAGTCGACCTGCCACCTCGCCAAGGTTCGCCGCCTTCGCCCCATACGCCGACACATCCCGCCTACGCAGCCGGTGTAGATGCTCCAGTGCGGTAATGCTTAGGTCTGCCGTTGGGACAGACACATCTCGGCTCGCCGCCGACTCCGTCTCAAACGCCAACCGCTCGTCTTCGGTGGCCACACGAAGGACATGCTGCCCCGGCGTCACTGACAAGTGCACAAGCTGTCCGTTCAGCGACGCGTACGCCGTCGCCGCCTCTTTGAACCCGGCGTTCGGTACCCCCCAGGAGGTGGCCCGGAGGTTCACATGCGACAGAGGCGTGGTGAAGACGGTCGACAAAATCCCCGCCACAGGGGGCAAGTCCGCGTAGTTTGTCTGAAGCAGCACCACATCGCTCATGCCGACATCCAGCACATCGTAGGGGGTACCAGACGGTACAATGCGCAGCACACCGGTCGCCTCACCCGTGTTCAACGCCCGGTACGGAGCGTCTGCGTACAGCTCGCCATTCGTCACCACTGGAACGTCCGACAGCGTAGTCGCAACCAACTCTTGAGCCGTGGAGTCCGGTCGCCACGCAAGGTCTGGCACATAGAAGGTCTCACTCAGTACAGAACGGGTCCGACGGATGTCGTCGGGCTGAATGCGGTCGCTCTCCCAAAAGCTAAAGTCCCACCGGTCGGAGTTGGTGTGGTGAGTGACATAACCCAGGATAAAGTCGGGCTTTTCTTCGGTATAGTTCGCGTAATACCGGTCGAGTTCGGCTCGTGTGAGTCCAGACTTGCGCCAGATAGCCGCCTTCACAAAGTCCAGATGCAGCGGGTACAGGTTGACGTCGAAGTACCGAATTTCGCCGGTTCGTGTGTCGATGAGAAACTTAGCGACGTCATCCGCATCGACCGAACGCGCATACGCGTCAAAGGTGTGAGCATCGGGAATCTCGCCAATGAAGGTCGGATTTGCGAAGACCAATGCACAGAGCAGCGTAAGCATGGCACCTCAGAACGGGAAAGGTAGGAAGGACAGGTACGTAGTCTACTCTCGTCCGGTCAATATGTGACGCTAGTCGCCTGAACTACCCGGCCAAAACGTAATCTGCGGGAAGGCAACACGAATCTTAGCGTCTCTCAATGTGCGATGAATGGTCTCCACAACGGCTGTTCGCCCCTCGATAAAGCCGGGCCGAGACACCCAAGCACGCACTTGAATACGTACGGCATTCTCGGTCAACGCCAGTGTGACCACAGCGGACTCGGGGTCCAAGAGCACCTCCGGACAGCCCTTGAGCGCTAGGACCAAGGTCTTTCGAACCTGCTCGATATCGCTCCCGTAAGGAAGTAGAATGGGCACATCCACTCGGCGTGTGGCCATGCGGGTCAGGTTGACAACCGTGGCCTTGAGAGCCGTTTCGTTGGGTACCCGTACGAGTAGATTGTCGAAGGTGCGGAGGCGAACAGACAGCAGCGTAATCTCCCGTACAATGCCTTCGCGTCCTTCAATCTCAATGGCGTCGTCCACCTCAAACGGTCGGTCGACGAGCAGGAAGATGCCTGCGATGAGGTTGCCAAGGCTGGTCTGGGCTGCAAAACCAATCGCAATGGTGGCAACACCAGCCGTGGCGATGAGAGCAGTAAGGTCGACCCCAGCCGTCCGCGCAACAGCCAAACCAACACTGGTCATTCCAAGGTATCGAAGCGCCGTTCGGGCAACGAGCGCCCAATGCGCGTGACCGCTCTTAGTGAATCGGCGATGAACTCCCGCCGAGCCCAACCACACGAATAGCGTTCCAAATACCGCGATGAAAAGGGCCACAAACCACGGAGTGTGTATCCAGTCCATCATTGCTGGTACGCCGTCGAACGACGAGTCGCATCCACCAACCAACGCAGCCCGTGTGTCCGATTACTGGCGATAGGGCTGTACAACACGCGGTCAGGTTTCAGCGACAAAGGAGTCATCTTCGCACTGGCCTGGGTCTCATCGAACAGGGTGACGTCGACCGTCCCGCAGTGCAGACGACCGTCGAGCTCCGCTAAGGTGAGCTCGGCCTCCTGAATCGGCATGCGGCGGACCAGCACAGGGCGCGGCGATGCGTTGCGCACAACCACATGAAGCAACGCCTCGTAGGGCTCAACCTTGGCACCCTCACCCACCGCATCCGCTACGATGCTCGGCAAAATTCGCCCGCCATCCACAGGTCCAAGAAGCGTTTGACGCAGTCGTGGGCGATACGATTCAGCCACACCCTCTACCTTCAGCTCTAGCGGCCAGCGCAGTGACAGCGTTCGAATCTCGCCCGGTGCAAGCGACAACGGAACCACCAGATGCAGCACAACCTCGCCAGAGGACAACCGCCAGTGAAGCGCCGGAGGCGAATCTGCCGCAGCCACCCACACCGGCGACGATAGCCACGATGCAGACACTATCCAGCCCTCATGGCGAGGCTCAATCGTCAGAGTCGCACCCGGTACATCCATCAGCGGTGCGGCGGCGCCTGCTGACCCGTCTTGTCCGTCGACCATCGCGTTCTCCAAGCCCTTCGGTAAGTCAGCTAAGGAGGGATGACCTAGTTCATCAGCGGACGCATGACGAGGAGGCCTCCAG
>JBLHSN010000373.1:0-5645 GCA_047626195.1 Myxococcota bacterium | reverse complement strand
TACGGTCTGCAACTGAACAATGCGAACGACCGGGTCACCATCACTGGGGACGCGGTATTCACCGGCGCTACGACCAGTAGTGTAAACACGGCACTGACGGCCGGCGAGATCTGGTTCCAAGGCAACTTCCAGCAACTCGGCACCAACGTGTTTCAGCCGAACGGAACCGCAACCATCTTCAACGGAGGCGGCACCCACACCGTCTCGTTCGCGAGCAGCGGTGGCAACTGGTTCGACGACATGACCCTCGCGCCGGGCAGCGCGCTCAACATCACCGGCGCCATGCAGGTCAAAGGCGATACGTCACTCAACGGCGACACCACCAATGCCTCGACCTTCAGTACCCTCGGCACTCTCACCTTGGCCGACGGCATCACGCTTACCAACAACGGGAACGTCCGCTACCGCACTGGATACACCGACAACGGCGCCACTATCATCGGCAGCCCACCGGTGCTGTACTAGAGCGTCGACGGGTTCATGGCTGTCGTCCATGGACCCCAACCTACTCGAACAGCCGCCGTTCCGTCGCTTCACCGCCGTACCCCTCAACAATACTGAAGCGTCGTCGGCCGATCTCGCGCCCGCTGCCGGTCAGTACAACCACCCGCCAGTCTCCCGTCTCCACCGACCGCTTGCGCGTGGAGCCACGGAAGCCTCGGTCGCGACCACCGATGACCTCAAACGACAGCGTGTCTTGCGTCACCCAGCCTTCGTCCGGCTCCCACAGGTCCCAGCGATGCACCACCTCTAGCCCCATGCCGCGCGGAGCGAACAGCGCGGTGAAGAACTCGACCCGGTCCCCGTCGTCCAGAGCAAACGGATGGTCGTCACTGCGGAACGGTGCGTACCAAGGACCCGGTTCATACAGGCCCACGTAGCCCTCATCGGTGCGCTCGACGTCGTGGAACACACCGGACTCGATGATGACCAACGGCAGTGGCGGAATGGCTCCAACCCACGACATCACCGCGAGTGCGATGAGTGCGCCACCCCATGCCGTGCCATGGCCGATGATGTTGCCGATTCCCGTCTCATGCAGCACGGTTGGCCGTGCCCCACGCTCGCGTAGCCATCTCAGCCACGGGCGAATCTGAATCCGCGACACTAGCCAGACCGCAGTATTCAACGCCAGCGACAGGACTGCGGCAAGGACGAACACCCCGCCTCCCATAGATCCCGTGACCAACGGAATCGAGAACAGGAACAGCGACATAGAACACAGCAAGAAGGTGACCATGCGCACCACCTCGCCGCCAGCATGCTGCTTGAGCACCCGGGCAAATGCGATGACGAACAGCAGTAGGCCACCAAAGACGTACATCTTCAGGCTTGATGCCGAGCGGAAGTAGAAGACGATGAACGCGTTGAACAAGCTGCTCAAGCACACCAGGGTGGCGAAGCCGATGATGCCCGGTCGCGACTCCATCCACACCCAGCCCAGCCGCTTGTCCACCACACGGCGTTCGAGGGTCAGCAGCACGCCTAAGATGCACAGCACCACGAACAACCGCCAGCGCGTGCGGGGGTCGTCGATACGGTGGAGCATGACGCTGTTCCACACCAAGCCCGTCACCAGGCCGCCGAGTGCTATCGCTGCGGGAGTGAATGGTAGAAACCGTAGTATCGGCTCTGGAATGCGCTCAACGACGGCTTGCTTGGCCGTGGTCAGCAGCTCTCCTAGAGTCACTGAGCGACAGGCCGGACGGTAACGCCAGCGGGCAGGGGACCCCCCATGATCTGAGCCGACAACACCCGACAGTCTCGGTAGTTCATGTCCAGCGGAACCATCGCTGTGCCTCCGGTGATGGGCTGGTAGACATTTGGAGAGGTCAGCTCTCGGCCATTGATGCCGATGACCAGGGCATCCTGACCATGAAGCTCGGTCTGAATGCGCAGCATGTCCGCCTCTGCCGAGTTCAAGCTAATCGCCCACTGCAGCGAACCCGTGCTGTCCACGCACTCGAGTCGCTTGGGTGCAATGCCGTCCAAGAACGGGTCTTCGCCTTCCCAGCCCATCGACAACACCTTGGTCTCCAAGATGGCGTCAAAACGCTCTCGGTCTTCTGGGCGTAGCTGAACCACAACATCTGGCTCCGTTAGCACGGTGTACCGACGGGCTCCCACTGCCGACATGCGCGCTTCGAAGATGGCCGCGACCGCGGCTGGTGTACCTTCACCGGGATCAATGGCGACATCTACCGTGTGAACCGAGCAGCCGAGCAGCCACAGAATCAACATTCGGGCATCTCCGGGGGCAGCACATTTGCAAGAACAAAAGGCGCCACAATGAGGAACCGAAAACGCGGAGAACCAGCTGCAAACGCGAGTGCATCCGTGTCGTTGGCTTTGCGTAGGGCTCCGCTGGCAAGCCAGGATCCGACCTTTGCCGTTTCATTAAGGGCCATCGCCACCGCCGCATCCAGCAACGGAAGCTCGTCACCGCAAAGAACGAGGACATCACGGGCAAAGTGCGGAGCGATGAGAGTCCAGCCGGCCTCTTCAATCTCCATATCTAGCTTGTGGCGAATCAGGTCAGCGTCCATTGAACCCTCCAACGAGACTGCGCGTATAGCCCGGGCACGACGCTCTAGCGGAACTGTGCCGACGACTGGCCCAGACAGCAGCGGTAGGCATTGGGGCCGCTTTGATTATTGCCAAACCCCGTCCAGCCCCAGGTATAGTTCTTACAGTCCGTCACAGAACCCGCGATCAAATGCAAGTCACCATCTGCAGCCCCGCGCTCGCCCAAGGTGCCGAGCCATTCCCAGCTTCCAAGACCACAAAAACCGGTTCCACCCGCCTGAGTGGCACCTTGAAACCACTGGGTTTGCGTACACAGGTTGCGTCCGTCGCTCGCACAGACGGCCTCGGCGTCCTGATAGTAGAGCGCCCCCAAACGACGGGTCGGCTCCACGCAGAACGCTCGCTGGGTTCCTGTGTTGACCATCGTCATGTCGGATGGACAGGACGTAGGAACAAAGTGCTCTATGAACGCGTCCAAGCGATCATCTACGGTGATCTGATGCGCGACAACGGCTGGATAACCACCCATGGCTGTGACTCCAACGCTGACGCCATCCACCTCAATGCGCAGGTGAGTTGCACCATGGTCCAAGAACACCGAAGTATCGAGGTTCGACATCGCACCAAGCTCGACTGCGTAGTAGCCACCTGCCAAGCTGAGCGCCGAGTAGGTCTCGGTGAACAGAGAGCCATCTGCACCGTCCAAGATGGTGAAGGTAACGGCACGTTCACCGTTGATCGGCTCTCCCGAGGAATCGAGTAACCGCCCCTGGTGCGTCAGCTGCATCGACCCAGCGAACGCGTTTGAACTCAACAACAGACACAGCAACAGCCCTGTACGCACCCAACACCCCGATTATAGTCGGACGCATTGTAGCAAACCGACACAGCAATCTGAACCCACCATTCGTTAGACTCCCGCCATGACCCGATTCGTCTGGCCCCTGCTCTTCATCGCCTGTGGAGCACACCCTTGGGGCTATCAAAAGCCAGACAACCACGGAACCGAAGCAAAACTGCAGGTGGACAACTGCACCGAGTGCCATGGAGTGGAGCTCACCGGAGGCACCTCGGAGGTCTCCTGCAACACTTGCCATGACCCCGGATGGCGGGAAGACTGCACCTTCTGCCACGGCGGTGATCGCGACGACGCTGGAGCGCCGCCCGTGTACATCGACGGCTCATTCGAAAGCGAAGGCCAGTCTTTTGAAGCACACAGCGAGCACGTTCTGCGGAGTGAGACCCACGAGGCAATCGCCTGCCAAAGCTGCCACGAGATGCCGCAAGATATCCTGTTTCCAGGTCACATATTCATTGGTGACACCACTCCAGGTGCTGCCGAGGTCGTGTTCACCGAGGGTCTGTCACCAGACGCTGATTGGAACCGCAACAACGGCACCTGCGACAACTTGTACTGCCACAGCTCTGGCGGTGAGATTCCAGGACAAGCCCTGCACACGGACCAAACCGATAGCTGCGACCTGTGTCACGCAGGACCAGACAGCGTACTGGCACGCGTACGGGACTTGGGTGGACAACACCGCGAGCATGAATCCCACGACGTTCAGTGCTTCGAATGCCACGGCTCAACCATTGGTGAAAACGGTCGCATCATCAACGCGAGTGGTCACGTCAACGGAACCGTAGACGTCCAGATGCCAGACGACGAAATCAGCTTGGATAGCCTTACCTGCGAGGGAAGCTGCCACGGAGAACGGCATCGCGACCGCGACTGGCTGGAGCCGCGATAGGACGCCTGCACGTCCCTCTCCCGGAGCCCGACATGCTCGACGTCCTAACCGTCCCCGCCACCGAAACTCCCACCGCTCTTGTCGTCTGGCTGCATGGCCTCGGCGCGAGCGGAAATGACTTTGTCCCCGTGGTTCCTATGATGCAGATGCCCTGGGTTCACTGGGCCTTTCCAAACGCGCCCGTTCAACCGGTCACCGTAAACGGCGGCTACCGGATGCCCTCTTGGTACGACATCCTGCACATGGAAGCGGGCCCAGGGCGAGAGAATCTCGACGACGTTCGTGAGTCCGCGGCAGCCGTCGACCGCGTCATCCAGGTCTCGCTCGCCACTCACAATATTCCCGCTAGTCGCGTGGTAATAGCTGGTTTTTCACAGGGTGGAGCGGTAGCCATGGAGCTGCTGACACACGGTAAGCGCGTGTTCGCCGGGAGCGCCGTGCTGTCGTCGTACTGGGCGACCGAAGACACGCCCCCAACAGACGTCAACAAGCACACACCCACCTTCTTTGGCCACGGTCGAGCCGATGCCATGGTTCCCGTAGACCGAGGCCAAGCCGCACACGATGCCCTGCGCGACGCGGGTCGCACCGTTTCCTGGCACGACTACCCCATGGGCCATGAAGTCTGCGTGCCGGAGCTTCAGACCCTCGGAACCGCTCTCCGCTCATGGCTTCCAAGTCAACGGGTTCCACGTGAAACATCGTAGTGTGATCGCGCTCCTACTCACGCTCTTCGCTACGTCAGCACGCGCAGACTGGCCGCTGATCGGTCCGGAAGCCACCCCCACACCCGCCGTGGTCCAGCCCGACTCGGTGTTCACTGAAGTGGACATGGACTGGTCGGGCGTAACCATCGAAACCGACGCTAGAGCCCTCGCAAGCGTCGCCCAGAGCACCTCCGACTACCTGTGGCGCAGCGACCTTCGCAGTGACCACAGCGCGCCACATGGCATGCGTGACGAGCTTGGCATTACCCCGCAAGATGTGCGCGACACCCTCGCCTTCATCACCCGAGTGGCCAGCGAAGATGTCGGGCGACCTGGCCAGCGCCTCGAAGACGCTGACTTTCTAAGCACCCACTTTCGCGTGCTGAAGTGGTCCGGAGATCGAGAACAGGCGCGTGCCAACGGCGTTGCGGTCTCCGGCGGACGCGTGCGAATCACCAAGTATTTGGTCTACCAACACTTCGGCAGCGCACAGCCAACGGCCACTCACAACACTGGCCTCTACGGCATTCCCGAAGAAGAAGAGGGCCTGTCGCTCGAACAAGCCGACGCTCAGCCAGACCTACTGCGCCACCACTACACACGGTCGCAGGTGCTGGACGGGGTCTTCGGCACAGGTGGAGTGAGTGCCGGCCTCGCACCG
>JBLHSN010000372.1:0-5691 GCA_047626195.1 Myxococcota bacterium | reverse complement strand
ATCGGAGATGATGGGGTGTTGCTCCGGCGCGCCTACGTTGGGGTGGATGCGGTAGTCGGAGACGGTGCGATCATCGGTGGGCGTCTGGAAGACGCTGCGGCACCGGGACCCGCTCAGGTCTTGGCTCGGGGTCTTGTGGTGCGGCGTGGTGTGGTGGCGAGCGGTGCACAGGTTGGACGACGCGCCGCATCGCGTGGGGAAATGCGAGAAGGGTCGCGTCTTGCGACGGACGCTGCGCTCGGGTGGCGGGGTAAACTGGGCCCGCTGACGCAGGTCGTCGAACGGTCGGTGGTACGCGGTACCGTGGGAAGCCAGTCGAAACTGGGCAGCGATGTCAGCACCGGCGCGCACAGTCAGATTGGTCACCGAGTGACGGTGCATGACAACGTGCGAATTGCCAGACTCGCGCGCATTGGCGACGGCTCTGTTGTTGGAGTGGGGACAGGGGTCGGTCCACGAAGCATGCTCGGCCAACGGGCGCAGGTAGGTGTAGATGTGCGCGTTCGCGGCGGTGCAGTCCGATGACGTATCGATTGGCGAAGCCGCAGTGCTGCGCCAAAATACGAATGTGCCCTCCGGTACCTTCATCACAGCGGGTACGGTTACCGGTCCGCGCACGGTTCCGGCAAGCGGCTCCGAGGTGTGCGTTGATGGTATTGACAATGACGCAGACAATCTCTTGGACTGCTTAGACGCGGACTGCGCGGTCCGCTTCGCGTGCGCCACCGAGACCACCTGCGCAGACGGTCAAGACAACGACTATGACAGCCGAATCGACTGCGCTGACCGCGATTGTGCCGGGCAAGCGAGCTGCCCATGCGAGTCTGACTGCACAGACGGTCTGGACAACAACAACTCGGGCGCTGCCGACTGCTCAGACCCGACCTGCTTTGGTGCGCCTAGGTGTACGGTAGAGGTCCTGTGTCACGACGGCCTAGACAACGACGGCGATGGGTACGCCGACCTGGGTTCGTCGGAAAATGACGATGAGCCGGACTTGGATTGTGGACCGAGGTCAGAGCTGTGGGTCGGATTCCCTACTGACAACGATGGCGATGGCTTGCCGGCACTACTGGACCCCGATTGTACTCCTGAAGAAGACGATGAGGTGTGCAATAACGGTGTGGATGACACTGCGAGTGGCTTGATTGACTGCGAAGATGCTGACTGTTCGTCTGCTGTCATGTGCGTCGAGAACTGCGTGAATGGTCTCGATAATGACGGTGACGCCGATTGCTCAGATTCTGACTGTCTGGGGAAGGTGTGTCATGCCGAGCGTCGACTGTCTGGCGGAGACGTCTCGATTACTCAAAACACCCATCGGGTGGTCACGTCCTCCTATCTACAGGGAGGGGGCTGCGTTGAACCGGTGTGGCGTAGCGACTGGCAATAGATCTCGGTGTACCTGGAAGTGGCCGTGGAGGAGATGGAGGTGCAGCGTCGCATTCCAAGGTCAATGGGAGTATTTTCGTCGTCTACGTACCTAGTGGACCGCCGTGCTGGGGGAACAGCGGTTGGGTCTGTTCAAATGTATGGCCAGCATGCGACGGCGACACCGGCAACCTTGATGGTTCTCGACAAGCGCTGGAACGTTCCCAGAGGAGAGGCGTCGCGTGACTGCAACTGGCCTGACGAAGCGCGTGAAGCTGCATTCTTTGCGGTGGAGAACGGCGCCCATTTTGAGCGAGACGGCGGCGGCCAGCCCTTGGCGCTGAACGGCGCGGGGCCGTGGACTCTTGGCGGACCGTCCTACGGGCAGCCCGGCTCGACAGAACTCGACTCAGAAGTCCTGTCGCGACCCGACCACTGCTCGGGAGTCCAAGCGCAGACTAGAGTCTCTCAGCGGGCAGACCGGCGACTACCCGCTCAGACACACACCTTCCTGTCCCCCGAGCCTGCGGATGCGGCGCAGGTTGTGGCCCAGCGCGCTTAGTTCGTGCCGGTGTACCCAACGGCCGGCAAGAACGAACCACTTGGCGTGACTGCACCCTCTGTGTCCAGTCGAATTCGCCCTTCGCCGCCGCCGCCATCGGTCGCCGAGGCACCGTTGGAGTAGAGATTGCGTCCGCCGAGCGCGCTGACCGTTCCGTCGTTGACGATGCTCGATGCGACGAGCCAGATGGAGCCACCAGAGCCTGCGCCTCCGCCGCCGGCAGCACCGACATCTTGCCTAGAACCGCCAAGACCTCCGTCTGCGATGATAGATCCGGTCGCACCTATGGTGATGTTTCCCGTAGTTGAAATCCGCAGCGCTCCAGCTCCGGCTCCGCCCCCGCCACCACTGTAGCGGGTGCTCGCACCGCCGAGGCCGCCGCCGCCGCCGCCGCCGCCGCTTCCGCCGTCTAGCGTGGTGAAGGCTGCGCTGCCGATAGTGCCGCCGCCTGACCCTGGGTTGGCGTTAAAGCCGGCGAAGCCGCTGGTTGCAAAGCCGCCACCGCCGCCTTCCCCGCCGTTGATGTATTGACCGCTGGATTGAGTTCCACCCCGGCCTCCAGGGCGTGGTCCAGCGCCATTGGACCCAGCCGAAGTGTACGATCCACTCTGGCCACCGGAGAATCCGCCACAGGTACCCGTGCCGCCCTGTGCCCGCGCTGGGGTGCCGCTCGAGGCGTTCCAGCGCGCACCCGCATTGCCTGTTAGGTCCAAGGTGCCCTCGATGAGGACGCTGCCGGTAACGGTGAGGTCCAGCGGTGTCGTACAGCCCGGCGTACAGGTCACGACGACGCCCTCGGGAATGTGCAGGCCGTCGATCGATTGCGAGCCGCACAGCGTAATGTTTGTGGAAGGGCACAGACCACTGCCGTCACAGCCAAACGAGTCAACGGCTGGCTCGACGTGGCCGCGCTGTAGTCTGGTGTTTGGGGCAATTGTGACCCCGGCACCCACTGTGACACCTGCCGATAAGACCACGCCATCGCTCATGGTGACGCCGTCAGCAATCATGGCGCCGCGACCGATGCGGACATCGCCGGTTGTTTGCAAGCCGTCCCCGATCACGCTGCCCTTTCGAATGCGCAGGTCTCCGCCGATGTGGGTGTCTGCACCCACATCGCTGTTGGGCCCGACCACGATCACCGCGTCGGGTGCGCAGGTCAGGGTGAAGGGACTTGTTGCGGCGATGGAGCTGCCGCGAGCGATGACCAAATCGGCGGCGCAGTCCACGGCGAATCCGGGTCCGGGTGCCGCACCGCCCAGAGCACTCAGGGCTCCAATGCTGGCGGTCCCGGTGACCCGAACGTAGTCTCCGATGACCGCCGCGTAGCTAAGCTCCAGACGGTTGGGGAACGATGCGCCGATTCCCACGGTTGCGGAGCGCCCGACGACGGACCAGTCTCCCAAGACGGTTCCGGCACCCACTGTGGCTCGGCGGCCGATGATAGTATTGACACCCAGCACAGTGGTGGTGCCAAGTGCGCCGTCAATGTGGGCATAGGCGGCAACGTAGGAGTCTTCAGAGATGGTTACGTCGGCGCCAACGACGGCGTAGCTTCCGACGTAGGCACCGGTTTCGACGGTGGCAGTCGCGTCGATGATGGCGGTGGGCTCTACCACCGCGCCGGACGAGATGTTCTGTGCAAGTGCTGCAGCTGGTGTCAACAGAGCGAGTATAACGACCGTGTGAATTTGCATAGTTTCCCCTAGAATTAGATTGTGCATAACGCATGGGTACGTTGAAGCGAATGTGCACAGAATGTCAGCATCAACCTGCCAACTATTCGGGGAAGTAGATGCGGTGTGTTTGGGAAGGCAGCGTCTCTGCTGCTGAAGAGCGTCATGTCCGAGCCCTAGGCGGCTCCCGATGCTTAAGCACCGACGGATTGCGCAACATTAAGCACCGACGGGCTGATCAACACTCGTCGTCGGCCGAACACAGCTGTCCGGTCGTATTGGATCGTGGAGAGTCGTCCCGCAACACCCTTTCCCTCAAGACGCTCACACCAGAGTACGCTGCTCGTCTGTACGCTGCGTGGTGGGACGAAGAGGAAGAGGACGACCCGGTAGCGATACCAGGCGAGACCCGTCGCGTCCAAGTTACCGCGCCGGAGGGTTCGGTAGCGTAGTGGTCGGTGAGTGGTCGGTGAGCGGTCGATTGCGTCCGACCTATCAAACGCTCCCGGCCACGAATCCGGCTCCTCCGTGGGTCACACCTGCATCGTCTGCGAAGAGCTCATCCCGGAGGGGATGTAGGTCCTGTTCAGGACAACAAAGGCCGAACCGTCGGAGACCGCTCAGCACGAGTACGCGGAAGCACACACGTCGTGCGTCGACCAAGACCCAGCTGGACGCCATTTGAGCTCGTGCCAGCCGACAAGGGTCTACGGATTGTCTTGGAGGGTCGTGGCCATCGTTTCCGCGTCGGGGCTGCCGTTGTGCTCCACGGTCTGCCGTCTGCTGTCTGTCATCCCCTTTGGCGACGCGTTGCGCAAGTCCACAATGAACGCAGCCCCATTCCCAGTTGGGACGAACGCTCGTGCTGAATGGATACAGTCGTACGACGGCTATGGCCGCCAGACCACAGTAATCGACCCGAATGTCGTCACTACCTTCCAGACTTACGACGATTTCGGACGGCGGCTCGAAGACCGGCTGACCCCTGCCGGCGGTACCATCCACACTCTGCGGCTCCGGGCGTATGTGGACTCCCTGTACGGCAATTCCTACGTCGACACCCATACACTGGAGTATTCGGGACCGAACCAGTGGGTGAGTGACCACACGCAGCGTGAAGTCCTGTCGGGCTCCGGCCAGGTTGTACAAACGTGGACCCCCAACCCTGTTGGCGATGGAAGTTACGTCGTACAGGAGCACCTACCTGATGGTACTGGGAACATCGCACGGGTTGGCCAGCCCCACAAGCTTCCCGGTCTAGCCGCCGATTTCTTGGGTACCCGGAATCCAAGCCTGCACACCTGCACGTCTTCGGATGCGTTCGGTCGAGTGCGAGGGAGCTTCACCGAGTGTGCGATTGTCGGTAGCGACTACACAGGCGCCGAGACCGTACTGACGGATGTTTCGGGGCCTGGACTCACGGAATCAACGGATGACGTGGGCTACATCAAACGGACGCTCTCGGATACGCGTGGGCGTCTCATCGCTGTTCACGAGGGGGATGTCAACGGCCTCGACCGCACGGGAAGCTACCGATATGACGCCCGTGACCGCATCACCCGGTTCACCGATGCTCACGCCAACGAGTATGCATACACCTTCGACCTCGCGGGGCGCGTTGAACAGGTCACTCGACTTGAAAACACCGGGAACGCTCCCGAGGTTTGGTACAGTTTTGCATGGGATGGCCCAGAACCGCAGGCGATGTGGGAAGGACTGCCCACGGGAACCCCAGCGAGCGAGTGGAAGTACGACGCTCTGGGTCGAACCACTGAAAAGTATGTACGGCGGCCCGGGAGCAACAGCACAGACGTCTACACCTGGACTTGGGACACGGAGTGGTACGGCGCTCGCGGTCGAGTGGAAGACCCGTGGGGCAGTGTTGAATACAGCTACGGGATGGGCCCGTTTGGTGCCATGGACCAACCCAAGAGTGTCACTCGCGAGTGGAACGACGGCTTTCATACACTGGAGCAAAGGCAAGTCTCCGACCTGATGGGAAGGCCTATCTGGGCCCAACATCCGGACGGAAGTGAGGTCTACACGACCGTCGACTACAACACCGGAATGGTGGAGGAAGAC
>JBLHSN010000371.1:0-5706 GCA_047626195.1 Myxococcota bacterium | reverse complement strand
GCGTCGCTGTGCACCACGTAGTAGTCGTCGGGTGCTTGCCCAGTGCCTGGGTCGTAGGTGACGCGAATGCTGTTGACGGTGCGTGTGGAGCCGTCCAATACAGGCAGTGCCACCGTATCTTGTAGTATGTGGCTCGTTCCTGGGTCAGCGAGGACCCAGGGAATACCTACGAAATAGTAGGGAGTCGTCGCCCAGAATGCTGCAGGCGCTGGGAATGTACTGGCGGAGGGAGTGATCCATGCCGCGCGTCCATCCCAGCCCAGAATGGCATCGGCATCATCGCCAAGCTCTGTCTGACGAACATGCACGGACCAGGTGTCGACTTCGGAACGAGCGAACATGCGACGTTCGGGGGCACCCTCGGGCAAGTAGTTGAAATCAAAGGCTAGGCCTCCGGACTCAAACCAGGTGTCTAGGCCGCCATGGGCGTCGATCACCACGCGGAGTGCCTTGCCGCCGTCAGACGCGTCGAGGTGCTCGTGAGCGGCTTGTACGCGGGTCTCCCGGTCGGTTTGCGTGGGGGCACTCACATCAGTGGGTGCCGGGGTCGGAGCCGGGACGCTCATTGCTGACGTCTCGACCGCGGCGGAGCAGGCGAGGAACAGCACAGGAGCGATGATGAGAGTCTTCATTAGCGAGAGATAGCCGCACCCTGGACACTTGCCCGTGGTCGTGACCACTCGCGACGGCTACGACGGGGCATGGGCGATTTCGATGCACATCCACACCATCATGGCTCGGCAGTCGGCGCGGCGACGCGTCGTGCGCTTTGGGTCGCACTGTTTCTAAACGGCGGTTTCCTCTTCGTGGAAGCGGGTGTTGGTTGGTACAGCGGTAGCCTGGCGCTGCTCGGCGACGCTGCGCACATGGTGAGCGATGTCTTGTCGATAGCGGTGGCGCTCGGTGCGGCCCGGCTTGCCCTGCGTCCGCCAGATCCCAACCAGACCTTTGGCTTACGGCGGGCCGAGGTACTGGGTGCGTTTCTCAATGGGTTGCTTCTCTGGGCGGCCAGCGCGTGGATTGTGTGGGAGGCCGGCCAGCGGATGGTAGCAGGACCTCCGCCGATTGAGGGCTTTCCCGTTCTGGTAGTGGCGACCTTAGGTTTGGCGGTGAACCTGGGAAGTGCCTGGTATCTATGGCGTGCGGGCAGCGATGACATGAACGCCAAAGGTGCGCTGTGGCACATGCTCGCAGATGCTGCCGGGAGCGTGGGTGCCATCATCGCAGCGGGCTTCATGCTGGCTGGCTTCTACCTTGCAGACCCCCTGATCAGCGTGTTCATTGCTGCATTGGTCGTCTGGGCTGGCTGGGGACTTCTCGCTGAGTCCACTCGCGTTCTGCTTCAGCTGCCCCCACCCGGGTTCAACACCCGTGATGCCATTGCGTCGCTACGCAGCCTTCCGGGCGTGGTCAATGTACATGACCTGCACGTGTGGACATTGGACGGCTCCACGAGCATCGTCACCGCACACATTGTGGGTGAGCCTGGCGCCGACCTCAACGCCCTATGCTTGGCGGGTACAGACATTCTCAGCACCGACTACGGCGTGGACCACGTCACTCTGCAGGTTGAGCGGGACACCTTGCCCCTAAACGAGGAAAGCCCACCGGCAGTCCGGCGAGCTCTCAAGTAGTGCTGACTCGGCGTCCTAGTTTAGGATGTGGATAGCCTCGCCAAGTGCTGCCTTCGCAGCTTCCATTACGCCTTCGCCGAGGGTCGGGTGCGGGTGGATGGTCAGGCCAATGTCGAGGGCTTCAGCACTCATCTCGATGGCCAAGCCAGCCTCACTGATGAGGTCGCTTGCGTGGTATCCAACGATAGTCACGCCCAGGATGAGCTTGGTCTTCTTGTCGATGATGACTTTGTAGAATCCGTCTGTTTCGTTCGCAGTGACGGCACGGCCCACAGCGGCGAAGGGCACCTTGCCGACAAGGATTTCGCCGTGTGCGCGCGCGGTTGATTCATCCATACCGGCTGTGGCGACTTCTGGGTCGGTGAAGACAACGGCTGGGACCGTCTTGTAGTCAATCTTGACGTCGTGGCCGGCGATCACTTCGGCAACGATTTCTCCTTCGTGTGTGGCCTTGTGCGCCAGCATGGGCTGACAAGCGACATCACCAATGGCGAACACGTTGCGGACGCTGGTGCGGCGCTGGTCGTCTGCCTTGAAGAATGGACCGTCCATCTCTAGGTTGAGAGCGTCAGCAACGCCGCGTGTGTTCGGACGACGCCCGACAGTGACGAGAACGTAGTCGGCTTCAATGCTCTGCTTGCCCTTTGGAGTCTCGACATTGACGATGATACCGTCGTCCGCTGCTTCCCAGCCGAGTGCTTTGGTCTTCAGTAGGGTCTTGACCTTCTGCTTCTTGAGCTGGCGAGCCAGGACTTTGGTGACGTCTGAATCAAAGCCAGGCAAGATTTGGTCCATCATCTCTACAATGGTGACCTCGGTGCCCAGCTTGCTGAACATTCCGCCCATCTCCAAGCCGATATAGCCGCCGCCAATGACGACCATGCGCTTCGGAATCTCGTCGAGTTCCAAGGCGCCCGTGCTGTCGAGGATGCGCTCGTCGGCGAACTCGAAGCCAGGAATCTGGATGGGCGAGCTGCCGGTGGCAATCACAATGTGTTCAGCGGTGAAGGTCTTCTTACCCTCTTCGCTGTCGATTTCGACGGTGTTCGGACCGGTAACAGTGGCGGTCCCGAAGGCTTGTTCAACCTTATTGCCTTTGAGCAGTGTGGAGACACCACCGGTCAGGCGCTTCACGACCCGGTTCTTGAAGGCTTGAAGAGCGGTGGCGTTCATGGTGATATCACCCGACACTTCAATGCCGAAGTCTGCAGCATGGTGCATGTCTTCGAAGTGTTTGGCAGCCGTAATCATGGCCTTCGACGGAATGCAGCCAACGTTCAAACAAACGCCGCCCCAGTATTCCTTCTCGACGATGAGGGTCTTGACGCCGAGCTGTCCCAAACGGATGGCACAGGGGTAACCACCGGGTCCTGCGCCAATCACGATGGCGCCGTAGTCCGTATTGCTCATGGAAACTCTCCGAGGCGCCCGCTCATTGGGGGCGCATTCGTGGGGAAACTATAGGTTCGCACACACAACGTGTGGTGCAAGATCCCGTGCCGCGGAAACTGCGGCGTGAACGGCTGCGGCATCGTGGCCGTCGACCGAAGTGACGTTGATTCCGTAGGCTTTTGCCAAGTCTGCCGGAGCAGCGGCGGTCTGGGGACCAACGGGAGCGCCGTCATCGAGCGACTGGCAGGCAATGACGAACACGACCTTGGACTCGGTGAGGGCTGCGAGGTTCAGGGCCTCGTGGAACGCGCCGTCGGACACGCTTCCAATGCCGAGGTGAACCACCGCAACACCGTCATCACTCCCGAGAGCGAGACCGGTAGCAACAAGGGCGCGCAGTGCGGGAGACGCAGATGGTGGTGCGACCCGGTAGGGCTTGGCACCTTGGAAGGCATCCTCGAGACGTTCGGTCCGTACATCACGGAGAACGGCGCCACAACGTTCGCGCAGTCCCGGAACCCACCAATCCCGACGGGACAGTGCGGTGACGGTCCCAGCGACGAGAGGGGCTAGGTTGCCTACAGGAACGGGAAATGGGGTTCCTGCGGAGTCGAGAGTATCGCTCGCTGTGCGTACCTGTTCGACGGCTTGGGAAAAGTCGATGCTCACACCAGCTCCAAGAGCAGGGTCTCGGGCTGCTCTAGAACGGCCTTGAGTGCCGCGGTAAAGCGAGCTGCGATTGCACCATCAATGACGCGGTGGTCGAAGGACGGTGACAGGTAGAACATGTGCCTGGCAACGATGTCCCCGTTGACGACCATTGGCCGTTCACGAATGGCGTTGAAGCCAAGAATCGCCACTTCTGGGTGGTTGAGGATGGGGGTCGCCAAGACGCCGCCAATGCTACCAGTACTGGTGAGAGTGAACGTCCCGCCGGTCAGGTCTTCGCGACTTGCTGTGCCGCTGCGTACACGCTCCACCAGGGATTGAAGCTCTGTAGCAATGCGCAGAATAGACTTTTGCTCAATGTTACGAACAACGCCGACGAACAGGCCATTAGGGGTGTCGATGGACACGCCGATGTTGTGGTCACCCTTGACCACCAACTCAAACTTGTCCTCGTCCATGACAGCGTTGACGTTGGGGAACTCCCGGAACACTACGCTTGCGGCCTTCATCAAGAATGGCAGGTAGGTGAGCTTGACGCCATGGTTTGCAGCGCGCGTCTTGAGACGCTTGCGCAGGGCTACAAGCTCGGTCCCGTCTACTTCTTCCACGTAGGTAAAGTGCGGTGCAGTCCGCTTACTCTTGACCATGGCTTCGGCAATCTTGCGACGCAGACCAATAATCTTGATGCGTTCTTCACTTCCGGAAGGACGAACCTGCGGAAGTGCGACCGCGGACGCCGGTAGGACACCCGCGTTGGGACCGGCTGCATTTGGGCTGGCTGTAGTGGGGCTGGTTGCGTGGTCGACATCTGCGTGGGTGATGCGACCGGAGGGGCCAGTGCCTGTGACGGCGCGCAGGTTCACACCCTCTTCGTGGGCACGGCGCCGGACGGCTGGCGTTGCCTTCGGAGGACCGTCGGACAGAGCCGCGCTTGGTTGAGCGGCAGCACTCGTTGCTACCGGGGCAGGTCGTGGTGCAGCAACTGGCGCAGGGGTTGGCTTTGGGGCTGGGGTTGGCTTTGGGGCTGGGGCCGCAGCAGTCTTTGGAGCAGGAGCTGCAGCGGGTGCACCGGACTCGTCAATCTCGGCAAGCGGAGAGTGGACCTGGACAATGTCACCAGGCTCACCATGAAGTTTCGACACCGTTCCGCTTGTCGGGGAACTGATCTCGACAGTCGCCTTGTCCGTCATGATTTCGCACAACGGTGCATCTCGCTGAATGGCTTCGCCTTCGCCGACAAGCCAAGCAACAATCTCACCTTCAACAACACCTTCCCCAATCTCGGGAAGTTCAAACACAAAGGCCATGAAGAATTCTCCAACTCACCAGGTGGCGGCTTCGCGGGCTGCGGCGACGACCTGGTGGAGGGTGGTGGCGCGCGCAGGTGGCGCTTCCAGATACAAAAAGGCACCCTCGACAACGGCTTGTACGACGTTGTTGGAGAGCTGGGAATCGTTGGGATGCAGGACGATGAGGCGTCCTGTCTTTCGGACCGAGGCACAGAGCCCCGTGATGTCCAGCGGAGCAACGCACACAGCGTCGATGACTTCTGCGTGGAGGCCTTCGGCCGACAACTGGTCTGCAGCTTGGGCCGCAACGCTTACCTCAGCCCCCCAAGCCACGATAGTCATGTGTGACCCCGAGCGGACGACGTCACAGCCGCCGGTATTAAGGCCGGGAAGCATGCTTAGCGAATCTCGTGGCTCCAGCAGGACCGTTGGCCCTGGCGTGGCGAGTGCTGTGGCCAGGAGCTGCGTGGCGGCATCTGGCGAACGTGCACAAACGACCCGCACCCCAGGAAGAGCGACCGAACCGATGGGGAGGTCCACGGTCGGTCCCGCTTGCTGACCGTAGGGCACACGGATGACCAAAGTGGGCGAAAATGCTGTATCCGCAGTAATGCTGGCGATGTGCACAAGGGCTTCGGCAACAGCAATCAGGCGGTGTGTGGAGCTCAATTCAATGACCGGCACCTGCCCAGACAGGGCCAAGCCGATGGCAAGGCCGGTCA
>JBLHSN010000370.1:0-5714 GCA_047626195.1 Myxococcota bacterium | reverse complement strand
GAGGTCGTCGACAAGGCTCCGGAGAAGCAGAAGTTGCCCGGTAAGGGCGGCGATGAGATGGACCTTGGCAGTGCCTTCGGCGGTGAAGAAACGAAGGGCGACTCCGTCTTCCCGGAGAGCTTCAACCCGTTCTTCCAGGGCGGCGATGTGGCCGCCATGTGGGATGCCTTTGAGGCCATTCAGCGCTTCTGGGACCGCTTGGGCATCTTCTTCGAGATTCTGCTCAGCCCCGTTACCGGCATCGTTCGGTTCGCGAAGGAGTGGTACAAGGAAGACGGCCTGTTCAGTGGCAGCAGCCTGGTAGACGACGTTGAAGCTGTCGAGACGGGACTCGTTGCGGCAGGGAACCTCATCGCCGGTCTTGGCGCCAACGAGTGGGACACCTGGTTCCGAGTGGGCCAGGTGATTGCCGGTAAGATGAGCCTGTACGAAGCCTACATGGGTTCCGACGACGCGGTCATGGAAGCGATTGACGGCGGCGCCTATAAGAAGATGGGGGGCGAAGAACTCGGCTCCATGCTCGAAGTGCTCTGCGCCGGCGATACCGCATGTGTCGGTGAGAAGGAGTACGGCGTGGTCAAGATTCTGCGTCTGGCCGAGAAGAAGGGCTGCCTGTACACCGTGCTCGCTGACGTCAGCGGCACCTACACTGGCGCCAACCAGGTGCTGTGGAAGCTCGACGGCGAGACGGACGCGGAAGCCGTCAAGATCTTCAACCGTAACGGTATTGACTGGTCCTACCTCTAGGAGCGAATGTGTCGCTGAAGCACGCGATTGACGAGGTTTGCGAGGCCATAGGAGCAGGGCGTGCACAGTCGGTGCGGGACCGGACGCTCTTGAGTGCTTGGGATGATGAACTCACCCCAGCGAGCCTGTTGCGCCATGCCAAACGCAGTGGGCAAAAGCTTGTCCTTGGCACCAAGCTATTCGAGGCGGATGGTTTCGCTGCGACGGAGCTGGCTTGGTACAATGACGACGGTCCCAAGGGCGTAGTTTGGGTCGTGTGGTGCGAGACCGGCGGCTTGTGGAAGTTCGCCGGCCGTGTCGACAACGAGACCATTGCCAAGGCGTACGTGGTGGTCGGTGCCCAAGACGCGCCTACACTCGACCGGTGGGCCGGCGGTTCGGCGCTTCAGGAACTGGCTCAAACCTGCCTATGGGCCGTCGATGGCAATGAAGCCGCTCCGTTCTCGGGTGATGTGTGGGAGGAGTGGACGGCCGATGTTGAGGGTGAGATGAGCGTTCGCCTCGGACGAGTGATTGAAGCACCGACGCTAGGCCGGGCGATGATTGTGCTCGAGTGGGTGGAAAAGCCTGACCCCGGCTACCCAGACACCGAGCGTGCAGGCATCCTGAACTACGTACAGGGCGCCTGGGAGCTGATGATGGTGCGCCACATGGGTCGGCTGCGTAGTTTACTTCACGGACTGGACTTTAAGTCGCCGAATCAACGGGCGATTCCGGAGATCCCGCTCATCGCTCATTGACCAGGGCCTCGCCTAAGCGGTATGGCCTGCGGCATGTGTTCGGCTAGCGCACAAATACCTTTGACGTGTTGCATCCGCCGTTGCTCCCCGAGCCAGGCCACGACCGCCCACTGCGCGTGTCGTTGCACGAATACCCATAGCCGCCGTACGTGTTCTGTCCGGTGTAGATGAGGTTCTGCGGGCCCGTCGTGTGAAAGGCGTAGCCACAATGTGGCGCGCCATAGGTGGACGTGATGTCCGGCATGCTGCCCGTCTCGCAGCTGACCGAACGGCTCTCCAGCTGGGACAGGCTGCTGGCCGTGCCAGTATGGAATTGGTAGCCCGACACGAAGTCGAGGGAGCACTGGTGGTCCCAAGTGACGCTCGTTCCGGTCAGGTTCTCGGCATCGCCGAACACCAACAACTCCTTGGACGTAGCATCCGACCAGATGGCGTTGATGTCGGTGTTCGACAGCTTCGCAGACCCGCCCGCCGCGTCCGATGCGTTGAGGGATAGGCTACCTACGGCGTTCGGAGTACACAATGAGTTGGTGGTGCCGAGTTGGGGATGGCCTTGGCTGATGAGCGTCCAGCCACCATCGCCGTAGCTCATCAGGCAGAAGGCCTCGTAGCCATTGCCGTTCTGCTGCGGGTCCAGCCAGTAGGTGCCATCCGCCGCAGCAGGCTGGTCTACCCGAATGCTGTTGCAGGACTGGGCTGGGTTTGACAGGGTGCCGAGCTGCTGAGAAGACTGCATTGTGATGTGGTAGACGGCGGTGAAGTCCGATGCCCAAGTCCGCCAGTGTTGACCTCCGAACGAACCATATCCGTGTATGAGGTATTCGGTTGGACGTACCATTAGGGCTTGCGCGCGGGTGAGCGGGCCGTCGGCACCTCCGCTGGCGCCAGCGAGCGGAGAGGCATCTGTCGCGCCGATGAACGAGGCATGCATGTCCGTCGCGGGAATGGCCCACGGCGGTGTGCCAATCGCGCTGTGGCTGGCCGAAATACTGCCGCCCTGGTTGGACTGGTCGATGGTGTCCGCATTGCAGTCCACGCTGTAGATCACCACGTCACCCATCCGGGTCCACTTTTGGTCCACACTCGCGCAGCCGGGCCAGCCATTGGTGTTGTTGTAGAAGGACTGCACCGCGCCGCCGCCTCCACCGGACACCTGAGCACAGACCCAGGCTGATCCGTCGAACTGAAGCACCTCGCCGGCGCTGCAGTCGCTGCGAGTCAGTGTTCGCGCACCTTCTGCAGATACAGCGTAGGGCACGGAGTTGAGTGGCTGTCGACCGAGGCTTGTACCCCCGATGTCAATGTCAATCCACAGCTCCAGATTGGACTCCAACAGCGCGGAATCGAACGGCGTGTCGTTGCCCAGTACGGTGGCGTAGTACCCATCAACGAGCTGGAGGGACAAGGTCTCCGTCCATACGTAGGCGCCAACGTTGGCTGTCTGTGATGGGTACAGGCGAAATAGACCTTGCTGGGTCCCGGTGATTCCGATGCCCGAGGCGTCCACCACCCGGCCTTGCTGGTTGATGGTGGTTGGCGCTGCGGACGCCGTGCCGAGCAGAAGTAGGAGGGCGACGTGAAGCATGGAGGCTACCTAGTAGAACGTTGCCATACGCTACATCCATAACTGAGGGGGAGCAAGCCGAGTGCTTCCGCCAATCTCGGGTTCTCGGGTGCATGTAAACCGAAGTGTTGAGAGCGGGGTCTGCTACCGAGAACATTGGCCGGCCGGTAGCGTCTCCGGGTCATCACTCTGCTCGACCCACCACGAGCGCTCTTGCGACAGAACACCTGCATACGGATTGATGACGGTGGCGTCCGCATCTTTCACCTCAAAGTGCAGGTGCGGAATACTACTATTCCCGCTGCTCCCAATGACGCCCAACGCCTCACCACACTGGACATCATCTCCCACGCTGACGGCCACCGAGTCGCGCATCATGTGCCAGTACAGCGTGCGAATCCCGCCTGCGTGCTCCACGATGACGTAGTTGGCGTTGAGTGGGCCACCGTCGCAGGACACCTCACCGTCGACAGGCCTGCAGCGGTCGAAGTGCCCGTCGTCGGTCTCTACAACCACGCCATCGGCCGCCGCCACAATGACCGAGGAGCCGGCGTCCATGCCATCAAAGCCACCGTCCAGGAGGTAGTCACTGCCGTCGTGGCCGTCGTAGCAATGGGGGAAGTGGCGGTCGTCGTAGGTGGAGCAGATGGCGCCACCGAGAGTGCTGTCCGAGTGGTCGACGGGGTCATGGTCCACGCCGATAAGTCCGGAGATATCCGCCGGTGTGGCCAACGGCAGCCGAAAGAGCAAGCCGTCGTCCACGGTTGCGACGGTGTCGTTGGGGGTAGGGGTACAGGCGGTGAGCAGGAGCCAGAGCATAGGGGAGCCTAGCCGATATGTTGGCTATTCGGCATCGAGAATTGCCGGGTCTCCTGACGCATGGCCCACGTTGAACTGGCCCTCACAGGATTGTGCCAGGTACCAGATGAGCAACTCATCATCGACGACTCGTGCATCGGGGGCAAAAGCGCCGCAGCCGTCGTAGCCTGACCGTGGAGCGAGTAGGGGAGTGGGGTCCACGGTGTATCGGCCGTCGTCCTCGAGGCGTGCCACCAAGGTGTGCTGTTGGCTGGCCTCGTCGAAGCCGGCGCTGACCAAGATGACGTCGTCGATACCTGCGATGAACGAGGGCTCTGCGATGCCGCCGATGAACAGTGGGTGTGCACCCGGGTCGAACGACAATGCGGGTTCGGCAGGTGCCCATGACAAGCCATCCGTCGAGGTTGTACGCAGAACGGTGAGCCCATTGACGGCTTCCTCGGGTTGCTCAGCGTCGTAGCAGTGGCCGGCGAACAGCATCTCGAAGCCGAGGTCAGTGGGACGAATCGTCGGGCTGTACACCGCGCTGCAGGAGCCGGTTTCGGGCTCCGGTGACAAGACCTCTTGAGGAGAGCTGAACTCTAGGTCGTTGAGGTCGGCGCGGAAGCGAACCAAGCGGGCGGGGAAACCCGGTGCTGGGTCAGCGACGGCACCGTGCACAGAGGCGTACACCAACACCGAGTCCCCATCGAGAACGAGTGCGGGGGATTCGAGATGGGTATCTCCACCGGATGCCACGATGACCGTACCCCGGCGTCGGTCGGCGACGGTGGCCCGTGCGGCACGCCAGTCGACGCCATTTCCGGAGCGGGCCATGCAGATGGCGGTGGTCTCGCCAGCGTCATCCAGACACGTGTACGCGATGAGTAGGCCACCTGGGACTTGGAGGACGGACGGGTGTGACGCCATGCCGTTGGGAAAGGCTTGGCCGCCGATGACCGGTTCGCTGCGCATGTCCAGACCGGCCGCGTTTGGCATGGCTTGGGGTACGCAGGCAATGGCCCCGACGAATCCGGCGGTTGCCAAGACAATCAGGCTAGTTCTCATTGAGACGCCTCCACTCATCAGACCCATGAGCGCTGGTGAGTAGAAAGGCAATCGCTACTGAGCGCTGACAACTTTGCCTTCGCTACGTGCCTTCTTGAGAGCGGCCTTAGTGGCGTCTTCTTCGTAGGCCGCGTCGACTTCGACCTCGATGGTCACGGTCCATTTGCGCTCGGGCTTGTCGGCGTCGAACTGAGCGCTGACGTCTGTATCGACTGCGCCGTCGACGGGCCCACAGGCCATTCCCGAGCTTGGAATCCCAAACACATTGCGTGGCTTGATCTCCATACCCGGAAGCTTGGTGCCGACAATCGCTACGCCGGCGGTGTCGCCTATCTCGTAGTTATTCGTGTCATTTGCGATGATCTCGAGCGTTCCCTGGGCCGGGCTGTCGAAGGTGTAGTGGGTGAGGTTGTCGGCCTTTTCAAGACGTTCTTTGGCGGTGACAGTCATGATGAAAACGGGCATAGTGCCTCCAGCGGTTTGGCCGCGCGTATAGCCGGCAACGCACACTTGTGCTCGACTGCCGTGGCCTTGACACGTTATGCGCCCATCTTCGCGGAGGTCCCCTTGGTTCGCTCGTTATCGCTTGCTCTGTCTCTTCTCCCCCTGCTGACTGTGGCGGGATGTTCGCTCGAAAACGGTTACCTGACCGATATTCGTGAACAGAATTTCACTGAGATCTTCGATATTGCCGGCGCTGAGACAGACATTGTCTTCTTCGCCGACAACAGCTCGTCGATGCAACGCGAGCTGGTGAAGCTGAGCCAGACCTTCGAGTCTTTCCTCACCCACATCAA
>JBLHSN010000369.1:0-5741 GCA_047626195.1 Myxococcota bacterium | reverse complement strand
CTGAACGTCTGCGAGCGCCAGGGGCCCTTTATCGAACGCTACGAACGACAGCCCGGTTGACGGCACTTCCGCACCACACGTACAGGTGCCGCGGTCGTACACAGCGGAACAGTCACACATGACCACGCCGTCGTTAAGCTCGAAGTGGTCCGACATGCCACACGCGTTGCAGGTGAACCACACGTTCGGGTCCGAACAGGTGGCGCAGTGGACGTGAATGAAACCGGAGGATGAAGTGGTCATGGGTCACCGTCTAACGGAGAACGCTCGGCCCTGGGAGAGACAGCCTCCGACCGAACCCACAAGGCCAGATTTTTCGAGATACCTCCTCATTACTTCGCCAACCGTTCAACCAGAATCAACCCCGAAGCTGCCCGGACCGCGCGGTCTGGCCCGACAAGCATCCCGCGGGCTCTGTGACGTACGTCTGTTGCGGATTCGTCGGCCAATACGGCAGTAGCAAATGTGATGTGGACCGTGGACTCACCTAGCGAGAGCCGCGGTCACAAGCGCTAGCAACATGCGGTTAGATCACCCACAAGCTCGTATTCTGTATGGGCAAGTGTCGGTCCGCACGGGAACTCGCCAAAGTGGGTGGTGGTGTCCCCAATGACGTCGAAGTGAGTTCCGAAACGCGTCCCAGACAGCATCAACGCCGTGTTGCTGCACACGCGCTCAGGTCGACCCGCTTCAAATAAGTGGTGGTCGTCCAATCGAAACATAGGACCGACCTCTGGAATCGTCCCCTTGTACACAGCGATCTGGCCATAGTCTTCGCACCGTGGCTCCAGGCCTGCGAGCTTGAGCAAACGAACGGTGTCAGAGGTGAATCGGGCAGCACCGACTTTTCGCTGAATGTCGGCGTTGCGAATGGCAATGGGTATGGTGCTCATCCGGCGCGGGTCCAAGAACCCGACACGCTTTGCCACTTGCTCGAAGTCGAAGGCGGTCATGGCGCCCCCCAAACACTCGCTGTGCAGGAGTGGGTCAAAGGCGATGTCGTCGGGCAAGCGCCGGTCGCAGTACACGTCTGATAGGTAGAACTCGCCGCCCGGACGCAGCACCCGGAACACCTCGGCGAGAACCAAGTCCTTGCGCGGCGACAGGTTCACCACACAATTGCTCACTACAAGGTCGACGCTGTTGTCCGGCAACATCGCCAATTCTTCTATATATCCCTGATGAAAGTCCACATTGCTCTTGGCAAATCCAAACCGTTCCCGATGCCATTCAGCCGTCCGCCGCGGAATCTCCAGCTGGGACTCGGTCATGTCGACGCCGTGAACAAACCCAGTCTCTCCAACCAACTGGGCCAGTACGTAGACATCGCGGCCGGTACCGCAGCCGAGGTCGGCGACGTGAAGTCCGGCGAGGGCTTCTGGGATGGGGAATCCACAGCCGTAGAACCGCGACTGAACGTCCAGGTGCACGTGTTCGAGAGCACGAAGGATGTGCCCCGGCGGTGGGCCACTGACGCAGCACGCATCCGTCTGCAGGTCATCGCTACTCTTGAGAGTGTCCCCGTAGTATTCACGGACCCAATCTCGAAGTTGAGCAGGTGAAGAATCGACCATCTGTGTGCTCCCAGCAGTGCAGCCACCCTACGTCACCACAACCCAAGTGGTTACCGCATCAACAACGCTTTGTGGTCGAGCACAAGCCCCAGACTCCCCAGTCCCTGTTTGAGAACCCGAAGGCCTAGCTCTGTGGCGTCGTCGGTCAGCGGGTCTCCGTCGAGCGGATACGCAGCGACCACAGCGAGCAGGCCAAGCCCAAAGAACACGAAGGCTGCCTGAGCATCAAAGCCTTCCGTCACTTGGGCACCGTAGGCGTCGCGCAGGACCGTCTCAAGCGACTCAATGATAGGTATTGCAGCACTCTTTAGTGCCTGTCTAGTCTTCGGGTCTTCAGACAAGATCTCGCGCATGACCAAGCGAGCCAGATCCGGGTGCTGGCGGAGAATCGCGACCCCTTCGACGAACATGGCTCGTACAACATCATCTCCTTCAGCAGCAATGTCCCGGACCCGCGGGAACCGCTCGCTCCACGCCCGGGCGAGGTCGCCCATGACCCGCTCACGCAGGCGGTCCTTGCTGCTAAAGTGATAAAGCACGAGAGCCTTAGAGACACCAGCCGCCTTCGCAATATCGCTGATGCTTGTGGCCCCGAAGCCATGCGCCGCAAACAAGCGCGCAGCCTCGGAGACGATGAGTACCTTGAGTTCCTCCACTTCTCTTGCAGTCCCTCGACCCATAATTCTCCTAGTGAGCCCAGCATACTTGTAGGCTCGACCACTGTCGGAAAATTTTCAACATCCGCTGGAGTCAATGGGCTACCCAGCCGCGCCTAGGCTGGTACAAGGTGCTCGCTCAAGCACCGTTCCGCCAGCTCAACGATAGCGGTCATTCCGGACAGGCCCCGTGCACGCTCGACATCACTGTTGAAATTGGTGGTGCCATTGATGTCGTAGGTGTAGCGCAGGCCGTTGGCGTCTTCGACGAACTCAATTCCAGCCACATCAATGCTGTTGGCGCGCATCATTTCGATGTAGGACGCGACCAAGGGGTCATCCGCAGTGACCTCTTCCCGTAGCGAGAAACGGGCGTCTTCTCCCATTGGGCAGAAGTCGTCTCCAATGGAGCAGGCGTCTGCTGGGCACAGCTCAAAGCCCCCTTCCGTACTGCTCTTAATAGCGTACTGAAACACGCTATCAACAATCTCTACGCGGGTGATGAACGAGCCGCGAGGCGCGATGTACTGCTGGAGTAGGGTCACGTTGTCCGGTCCAACGACAAACTCATCGCTGTCGACGTAGGCGTTAAACACGTCTAAATCACGGAACAGATGAACGCCCAGGCCTTTGCCACCTTGATTGTCTTTCGTGATGAACGGCAAGTCCATGGTGCGCGCGGCGGCCTTCAGTCGGTCAGGTCCCCCCACCACGGCCAACGTCCGTGGCGTTCGAATCCCAGCAACGGACAACGCTAGGTCTTGGCGCACCTTGCTGACTTCCAGCTCAAAGGCACGGGAGCCATTGATGACACGACGACCATGCGCTTCCAGTACGTGCAGATATTGCTGCAAGAAAGTGACTCCTCCCTGGTGCCCGCGCGTGTGCGAAGACGGGCTCATCCGATTAAGAAATACGCCTTCCGGCGGGACCGCCGACAAGTCCACATGTCCGTCCAAGACGACATGCTCAGTGTAGGGGACACCCTTGGCGTCGAGGGCAGCCCGCAGCGGCGGCATCCAGTCTTCGTTCTCGAACAATACGTGCAACGTGGACATTCCAACATCTCCGTTCGGCCCAACCGGAGTCAGCCGTGTGTGGTCATTGCCCACTCCGCTGGGCGGCTCGAATATAGCCAGCCGTTCTCCCCACTGCACTCGAATTTGGAACAATTCGACCATGATGACGTCCGCTACCTCTATTTTGCGAACATTTAGTGACAGCCCGGACCGGTCGAGGTTGGTACACCCCCGGCCACCAACAGCCACCGCCACGCCCAGGACCTCACCATGTCAACTGATTACCGACCCGAGACTCTAGCCCTACATGCCGGCTACACCCCCGACCCGACTACTGGCAGTCGAGCCGTTCCGATTTACCATACGACTTCCTACGTTTTTAAGGACTCAGCTCACGCTGCGCGCCTGTTCGCCCTGGAAGAACCGGGCAACATCTACACCCGCATCATGAACCCGACGACAGCGGTCCTAGAAGAACGCCTCGCTGCTCTCGAAAAGGGCAAAGCGGGACTCGCCACCGCGTCGGGCCAAGCCGCCGAGACGTTGGCGCTCATGTCCATCCTACGTTCAGGCGACCACATCGTCTCGGGAGCCGGCCTGTACGGCGGATCGTACAATTTGCTGTCGAACAGCCTGCCACGATTCGGAATCACCACCACGTTCGTCGACCACACCGATCCAAGCGCCTTTGCACAGGCCATCACCCCCAAGACACGCGCCATCTACCTAGAGTCGATGCCCAACCCGTCGCTCATCCCGCCAGACTTTGAAGCCATTGCGGCCATTGCCAAAGAAGCAGGCATTCCGCTCATCGTCGACAACACAGCAGCCAGTCCGGCCCTACTTCAGCCACTCAGCCATGGCGCGAACATCGTGCTCAACAGCTGCACCAAGTACATCGGCGGGCACGGACTGGGTATTGGCGGCGCCGTTGTAGACGGCTGCACCTTCGACTGGGGCAATGGCAACTTCCCTGAGTTTACCCAACCCCACCCGGGCTACCACGGGCTCAACCTGCACGCGGCCTTGGGTGAGCTGGCCTTCATCATGCGCGCAAGAGTCGAGGTCCTGCGCGACTTTGGGCCGGCTATTTCACCGCTCAACGCCCATGGATTCATTCAGGGACTCGAGACGTTGCACCTGCGCATGGAACGCCATTGTTCCAACGCCATGGCTCTGGCCAAGTGGCTGCAGAATCATCCGAAGATTGCCTGGGTGCGGTACCCAGGTCTGGAAGACGACGCTGGCCACAAGACGGCGTCCAAGTATTTCAAGAACGGGTTCGGCGGACTGCTGACCGTGGGCGTGAAGGGTGGCCTAGACAGCGCACGCACCGTGTCCGACAGCGTGAACCTGTTCTCGCTGCTCGCGAATATTGGCGACGCACGCTCGCTCATCATTCACCCCGCATCGACGACGCACGCACAGCTGTCCGTCGAGGAACAGGCGTCCACGGGTGTGACTCCCGATCTGCTTCGCCTGTCGGTGGGACTCGAACACATCGAAGACATCAAGGCAGACCTCGACCAAGCGCTGAATCTCACCTGAGATGACAGCACGGGCCCTACAACTCGACCTTGTTCCACTGACTCTGGAGTGTGGCGCCGCCTTACCGGCACTGCACGTCGCGGGGTGGGAGTGGGGTCCTCCAGAGGGCCCGGTGGTGGTCGTTATTCACGCATTGACCGGGGATGCACGGGTCGACGAGTGGTGGCTCGGGATGTTCGGTGCCGGCAAAGCGCTCGACCCGACTACCCATCGCATCATCTGTCTAAATAACCTGGGTTCTTGTTACGGAACGACCGGTCCCGCTGACGCTGACTTTCCACGGCGAAGGGCGGTCGTCGGTGACCGGCCCAATCCGCAGACGAAGGGCTTGCCATGCTTGCCCGAAGACGACCTGCCAGCACCCATTACGCCATGGGACCAAGCCCGTGCGTGGCTGTTGGCGTTGGACGCATTGGGCATTGACCACGTCGCCCTTCTCACCGGTGGGTCACTCGGAGGCATGATCTGCCTGTGCCTTGCCGCATTGGCCCCCGAACGCTTTCGTGCTGTCGTTCCCATTGCCACGGATGTCCGGGCCACACCGTGGGTGATTGGCTGGAACCACATCGGTCGCCAAGCGGTCCTCGCCGACCCGGTCAACGGACTCGCCATCGCCCGCCAGCTCGCGCACATGACCTACCGTGCCAATCCGGGACTTGAGGCACGCCAGGGCCGGCAGACCACGGGTGCAGACAGCGAATGGCCTCTGCAGCCCTACCGCATGCAGACGTATCTACAGCACCATGGCCACAAGCTCAAAGAGCGCTTTCACCCTGGTGCCTACTTGAGTCAGCTGGATGCCATGGACCACCACGACATCCATCGGCGTCCCACCGCAGACCCGCACGAATCGTGGAATAGCAACGGCGCTTGGGGCACGTCCAGACTGCCGCCGCTGACGGTCGTCGGTATTGACACCGACCAGCTCTTTCCTCCAGAACCCC
>JBLHSN010000368.1:0-5749 GCA_047626195.1 Myxococcota bacterium | reverse complement strand
ACTGCCTCTTCGCCGATTTCTCGATCTTCCCACTCGTACATGTAGCCTGTACCAAAGACGATGTCGGCCGCATCACTGTCCGCCATCACCACGCGAACACCGGCACCGCCGAGAATACGCCACTTTTGCAGTAACAACCTGTCGTTCCCCACTTGGGTGTACACCTCACCCCCAAAACGCAACCACTGCATCCGGGTGTAGCGAACGTGTACAAACCTACCGTCCAGGACTCTTCCGCCGCCGTAATTGCGCCGGTTCAGGTTCCCGCTCGTCACAAACCGGTCGCGAAACCCATTGCGTGGGTCTTCAGCGTCGGCATCCGGATGAATGGTGAGAAAGCGCAACGCACCATTGGCCGAAAGGTCTACGTACGCTGTATTTCCACCCGCCAGACCGAACAGGGCGCCACCTTTGGCCGACCATCCCGCGGCAGTGGTTGCCGATGTGATGGGTTCGACATTCACTTGTGCAGAGGCTGCTACGGAAGTCATCAGTGCTGCAAAAATCAACCAAGCTCGCATGGTCACACTCCTAGAACGCGTCTTGTACCGACCACAGTCGATCGGGGCCAATGCCAAGGTTGCGCAACGCCACTCCCACGGCCGGCACGCGCTGACTAATGGCGCATTTCTCGACAGAGGCACCATGACTACTGACATGCTCACCATCCTGCGAAACGCGATCCCCACTCCCCATGTGGAGCTCGACCATCGAAACCCGTTCGAGTTGCTCATCGCAACCATCCTGTCTGCCCAGAGCACAGATGCCCGGGTGAATCTGGCAACCCCGGCCCTGTTTGAACGCTTCCCCAACGCTACTGCCCTCGCTGCCGCGACCCAAGAAGAGGTCGAGGAGATCGTTCGCACTACCGGCTTTTACCGCAACAAGGCCACAGCGATTCGCAGCGCGAGTGCCTCTCTCGTCGCTGACCACAGGGGTAAAGTTCCACAAGACATGCAGGCGTTGCTCGACTTGCGCGGGGTCGCTCGAAAGACCGCCAACTTAGTCATGGGCAGCGCCTTTGGCATCGCAACCGGAATCGTCGTCGACACCCACGTCAAACGAGTAGCATTCCGGCTGGGCTGGACCCAGCAAACGAAGCCGGACAAGGTCGAACGGGACCTGTGCGCGCTGCTGCCGTCAGAGCACTGGGTTGCCGACGGCCACCGAATTTTGCTTCACGGACGCTACCAGTGCACGGCGAAGAAGCCCGCATGCGGTGATTGCCCGGTCAACGAGGGCTGCCCAGTCTCCGAGGATGACCCCATCGGCACCGTGGCCGAACGAACTGCACGTCACCCTGCACGCGAACAGGGGTAAGCTGCGACCATGTCTAGGAAACCGTCGGACACCACACCAGGACCCGGAACCGTTTTCGGTCCGTACACCCTTCACGAAGCGGTGGGCATGGGCGGTATGGCGAGTGTTTTCCGCGCGACACGGGACGACGGTCAGGTCGCGGCGGTAAAAATCCTACACCCCACATCTCTTCAAGACGAAGATGTTCGCCGTTTCAGTCGCGAGTTTGCGACGCTCTCGGGTCTGTCTCATGACAACGTCATTCGTGTGTACGAGTCCGGCTATTTGGGTGCCTTTCCCTGGATTGCCATGGAGTATGTGGAAGGTTCGGACTTGGCGGCGGTGGCAAAGACTTGGGACCATCCGGTGTCTCCCGCGAAGATGCCGGTCATTGAGGGCTTGTTACGCGCCCTGTGCTCTGGCCTCGACTACATTCACGAGCGCGGACTGATCCACCGCGACCTCAAGCCGGCAAACGTGTTGATGACTGCGGACGGGGTTCCCAAGATCTCAGACTTCGGCGTGGTCAAGGACGCCACTGCGGCTGGGACCGCACTTACCGTGGTCGGCAAGCTCATCGGGACCGTCGCCTTCATGGCGCCCGAGCAAATCACCAACGAAGAGGTCGACGCACGCACAGATCTGTACAGCCTCGGCGCCATGCTCTTCTACCTACTGACCGGTCGGCGCCCGATCGAAGCAGACTCAGTGGCTGGCTACCTGGCTCGCCACCTGACCGAAGTCCCGAAGACCGCCAACCACTACAACCCCGAAGTCCCTCCGCGCCTGTCTCATTTGTGCGCCCGGCTACTCGCGAAAGATCCCACCGAACGTCCCGCATCGGCGAAAGCGGTTTTGGCCATGCTCGATGCACCAGATGCGGTCACCGGCCCCCCTCTTCGCGCCCGAGATGCGGCCATACAAGCCGCTGTCCAAGCTCTCAAGAGCGAAGACCCTACCATCATCGCCTACGTCGGACCGCCAGGGTCTGGCCGAAGCGCATTGCTCAACGAGCTTGAGCGCGTGGCCATCGCCGCTGGACGCCGAGTATTGCGCTGGTCGCACACGACATCCACGCCTGTGGGAACCGCTCAAGTTGTACTCATCGACAACGCTGAACGCTTGGCGGCCGACGCCGTTGATGGCCTGACCGAGGAACGACGCCAAGCCCGAATACAGAACCGTCCCTTCACAGTATTCGCTGCCGGAACCACCGCCCGCGGCGCTATCTCGGTCTTGACCGATGACATGGGACTGCCAGAACCGATTCTCGGACTCGGTCCTCTCGACCGCGCGGATGTCATTGGTATGATGCGGGACCGAGGACTCGCTGGACCCGTCGCACCGGCACTCGGACGACGCCTTCATGCCGAGTTTGCTGGCCAACCCGGACCGATTGCAGCCCAAGTACATGCACTAATCCAGGCCGGTTGGCTCACAGAGCACACCCCAGGACGCTTCAAGGCCGCCAAGCCTCTAGACGAGATTCGCAACGCCGAGCTTCCAGTCCCACCCGCCGTGCGCGCACGCATTCAGACCTTGCTGTCCAGCCTAGACCCGCCAAGCCTCCACGCGTGCCACATCCTCGCCGTTCTGGGTCGCCCTGTAGAAGAAGATCTCCTCACACGGGCTATGCCCGACCATCCCGCTCATGTCGCCACTCAGCGCCTCATTGACCGCGGTCTTCTCATCAAAGAGACCAACACCGACCGAGGCACCGTTCGTTTCGCCCACCCCTCGGCCGCCATTGTGGTTCGGTCACGAATGGACGAATCGGCGATTCAAGACGCCTCCCGAGCCCTCGCGAGCGTCCTCCAACAACGTCGTCGTAGAGCGGATGCCGAAGAAATCGCCACGCTGTACGCGCAGGCTGGAGACGATGCCAAGGCTTACCCCTACTTTGTCCGCGCAGCCCGGCGTGCCTCTCGGGACGGACGCTTTGTCGATGTGGTTCGGTTGACCCAGAGAGCACAGGCGATTCAACGCAGCGCCGAGAACCGACTCGACTCCGACACCATCATCCGTCTGCGTCGGTGGGTCTACCTCATCGCCGGAGAAGCCCAGCTCGCACGCGGACACTGGGCGCTGGCCATTCCACCACTGGTCAACGCAGTCGCCGCTGCACGCTTGGAAGGAGACGCCCCAGCCACCGCACGTGCACTGACCTCTCTCGGCCGCGCGCACTATCGAAGCGCAGACTTTGATGCTGCCCGACCCATCTTGGAGGAAGCCAACGCGCTCTTTGAGCCCGGCGACCCCATGCGTGGAACAGCAACCCGTGCACTCGCCGATATCCGACTCAGGGACTGTGATATCCGAGGCGCTGAAGCGTTATGGACGGACGCTCTCGACTCCGCCCGCGCAACCGGCTCATCCGACAGTGAATCCCGAGCAATCCGGGGTTTGGCCAACGTACGTGCGCTACAAAATCGCTTAGATGCTGCCGCATCCCTGTTAGAATCCGCCCTAGACAGGCTCGAACGTGGTGGCGACGTGCGGGTGCGCTGTGGAGTGTTGGCGCGGGCCATTGAACTCGACCTCGCCGCCGGACGCTTAGGTGCGGCCAACCACCGCTCCGAGCGTCTTCTGGACGCGATTGAGCAGCATGAGTTGGTCGACCGCATCGCCGACGCCCGAGCGCTGCACGCCATTGTTCTCATTGACAGCGGTCGCCCAATCGAGGCCGCTCAGGCCGCTAATATTGCTCTTACCTACGCTCAGATGCAGGGTGAAGCGGCGTGGAATACCCGCCTTCGCGTAGCCCGAGCATTGCTCGCCGCTGGCCGGCCAGATGCCGCAGCAACCGCCCTTCCCATGCCGGACCGCGTACCAGAAAATCGCCTCGACGACCCACCCGGACAGCTCGCAGCCATTCGCGCGCGATTGCTCGCAGCTTCAGATCCCGTGGCTGCAAAGGACCTCGCCATGTGGGCCATGATGCGGCCGGAGCCCCTTCTGGCGCTGCGATCCTTCCGCATTCGCGTGGACGCCTCACGCGCGCTGTCCGCGGTTGGCGCAATCGATCACGCACGAGAGGGGGCCAAACGGGCCGTTCGCCTTCTCGATGCAGCCGGCACAGAGGGGTTCCGCCTGGATGGGCTACTCGCGCTAAACCAGGCGGCCGATGACCCCCGCGTTGCCGATGCCATTGGTCAGCTAGCACGTCGTATCGCGGACCGATTGCCGCCAACTATCGCCAAGACCTTCCGCACGCGCCCGGACCTCGTCGCGCTGAACTGCTTCGGTTAGCGAGCCGGCTCGGTCGCTGTAAGTGCCAAGCGAAGAACCCCAACAAAGTCGCTAAGCGACGGCCCAGTCGAGTGGTACTGCCCACCTGCAAGCACCCGGATCTGGCCATTTTTCACCGCGGACAGCGGGGTTAGCGCGTCGAACGAATGGGCCAATCGCTCGCGGTCCGAGTCGGACAGGTCACTGTCGCTCGAAAGGATGACAATCCATTCTGGATTCACCGCCAACAGCTGCTCAACAGGAAGGCTGGGGGCACCCGTCACATCCTCTTCCACCGCATTGACCAGACCCGCAGCATGCATGGCTGCACCGTGAAGCGAGTTGCGCTGCACAAACCACACCGGACCCGTCGCCAAGTCGTCTGACGCATACACCAACAGAGTTTTCGGCCCAGTCGCCGGCGGTGCTTCCTGTAATGACGCCAACAACTGCAGGGCGACGGTCTCCGCTTCCGCAGCATGGTCGGTCAACTCTCCCAACCGCCGAATCGACGCACCCACATCGGACACACCGAACCACGGCAAGGCCTCCACCGTGGCAATCGGCTCCAGCAGGTCCAATCGCGTCCCAGCCGACTCCGCCACCAAGACCAGACTTGGGCGCAGTCCGACCACCGCTTCCACATTTGGCGTCAGCGCAGTTCCAGCGCTCGGTAAGGCCGTCACCTCACTCGGCAGTGCGTCGTAGTCGCTTCGGCCGACCACCAAGTCGCCTGCTCCGATAGCGAAGAGGGTCTCTGTGATCTGTGGCTGCAGCGACACAATTCGGGTCTCGGTAGACGCTGGAGGGGCGACTGAACAGGCGGTCAACATCAAGGCAAGGACAAGACAACGCATGGTGGAACTCCGGACGTGGAGGATATCGCGGCACCACAATCATGAGGCCCAACGCGACCACTCTTCATCTCACTCCCTTCCCCACACACACGCAGGGCCTCGCAGGTTCAACACCTCACACTCTTCATCGGCGTCTCACCACTCGAACGAGTGGATAAGAAGGAACCATCGAGCCAGAAGGTTTAACGGAATTCCAGTTGCCAATTAGTACTTTTTACGGCAGCTTGCGCCTCATGAACTCTTCGATACTGCTCCTTGCAATGCTCACCGGATGTCCAATGTCTGGCGCCGATTCCGGTACCGATACCGATACCGATACCCGATCGGACACCGGTGTTGACACGGACTCGGACTCGGACTCGGAC
>JBLHSN010000367.1:0-5755 GCA_047626195.1 Myxococcota bacterium | reverse complement strand
GCGCGGTTGTGGATGATTGCGCCCGCTGCGCGGAAGAGCCGCTAGTAGCTGTGGGTGTAGGGGCCGCTGTAGGCAGGATTGAAGTCTACCGGCCAGATACGTTGGTCACCGCGACGCGCGTCCACTGAGAGCACGCAACCGTTGATGTACGTCTGGGTGCGAGTGCTGTTCGACGCGGGTGTTCTGGGAAGCTGGCTGCCGTAGTCGAAGACCATCCAGGTCGTGTAGGTGGAGCCGGAGCCGGTGAGGTTGATTCGGTCGGAGCTATAGGCCCGGAGCTGACGGGGTAGGAAGCTGGTGCCGATGATGCCGCACCTCGCCGCGCTGTCGACCTCGACGCTGTCGAACTGAACGTCTTCGTCGAGGTCGTGTCGGCCGGCAAAGTCGATCCGCGCCCGCCACGTACACGTCTCGACAGCGCCCGACACCGTGGTCGCTTCCACCTCACCGCTGATGACGCCGGCGATGTCGTCGCGCCACAGCTCGTGGGAGTTGCCCGGATACTCGCCGCAGCCGACGGAGGCCGATGCGTACGACGTGCTGCTGCTGGGGCGGACCACGCTGACCCACCAGTTGTTGCGAGCCAGCTGTCCACTGCCTCCCGTGACGCGCGCGCGGGTCTGCTGTGCGGCACACTCGGGGATCAGGCAGTCATCATCGGCGCAGTCAATAGCACCGTCTCCGTCGTTGTCGTCGCCATCTGCACAGTCCTCGATGCAGACATCGGCACAGCTCGCCTCTTCGCAGTCAATGAGACCGTTTGCGTTGTTGTCTTCCCCGTCGTCGCACACTTCAAGGCACACGCTTGCACAGTCGTCGTCCAAGCAATCGCCCCGTCCGTCCGCGTCGTTGTCGATTCCGTCGTCGCAGATCTCAGCACAGCCGGGCAGGCCTGCACAGTCCGCGTCGGCGCAGTCCGCGTCTCCGTCTAGGTCGTTGTCGCGGCCATCTACGCAGATCTCAGCGCAGTCGGAGCCGAAACAGTCGGTGTCCCAGCAGTCCGCGACGAGGTCCAGGTCGTTGTCGACGCCGTCTCCGCAGTCCTCGGCGCAGGCGGCGTCGAAGCAGTCCGGGTCTGCGCAGCCCACGAGGCCGTCGCCATCGTTGTCGAGGTTGGACCCACAGTCTTCATCGCACGAACAGGCGTCATCCGCACAGTCGGTAAGGCCGTTGTCGTCGTTGTCGATGCCGTCGCCGCAGATCTCAACGCATGCTGGACAGTCCGAGTCGGCGCAGTCCACGAGCTGGTCGCGGTCATTGTCGACGCCATCTTCGCACACCTCGGCGCAGGCGGGACAGTCGAGATCGGTGCAGTCGGCGAGGCCGTCCATGTCGTTGTCACCCCCGTCGCCGCAGACCTCTTCGCACTCGGTGCTGTAGCAGGAGGGGTCGAAGCAGTCGGCGAGTCCGTTGGCATCGTTGTCGCGGCCGTCGGTACAGTCCTCGGCGCACAGCTCACCAAAGCAGTCGGGGTCTGCACAGTCGGTGAAACCGTCGTCGTCGTTGTCCTCTCCGTCGTCGCACGCTTCGGCGCACTCGGAGCCGAAACAGTCGGGGTCTAGGCAGTCGATGAGACCGTCTTCGTTGTTGTCGCGCTCGTCGTCGCAGACTTCGGTGCAGCTGGGTGCGAAGCAGTCGTCGTCTTCGCAGTCTACGAGGCGGTCTTGGTCGTTGTCTACGTTGTCATCGCATACTTCGACGCACTCGCTTGCACAGCTGTTGTCGTCACAGTCGATGAACCCATCATTATCGTCATCTTCACCGTTGTAGCAGTCTTCAAGGCAGTTGCATCGAATGTCGCCACAGTCAATGTCACCGTTTCCATTGTCGTCCACACCGCTCCCGCAGCGTTCGACGCCACCACCACCCAAAGACCACCCGCAGCCCGTGAGGAACATCACTAAGGATGCGGCGACAATGAACAGCTTGGCAGGCGATACCATATTGGACTCCCGGTGAATACCGACTTTGGTTCAGAGCGTCGCTAGTGCAAGAGCTACTGTGTGGGCACCGTGTGTCAGTCCGTGGTTAGCGTCCCAACCCAGCGTCAGACGAGCACCACAACATCGTACTGCGTGCCGATGGCCCGGTTTTCCCCGTCTTCACCGTCGGCCTTGAATGGTGACGGCCCCATCAGAGAGAGAGGGCGGGCCGCGGGTGCGAGCGCATCGTCGCTGTACCAAATGAACTGGCAGGATGGTGGACCCGTCGGCCGTCAGGCACGGCCGACGAGGTCGCTCTAGGTGCTACTCACCGAAGATGAGCACAACCCGGCCGGAATCGCCTGGGTCGTTGTTTCCGATGCCTCCCTGGCCAGTCGGGCTGATGTAGAAAGGGTCGGTGGTGTTGGGAGTAGTGGTGTAGCTGGCGCCCAACAGACTCGCGGAGCCAACCCGGTCGGTCACCCGGCTGTACGAAGAGCCTCCGCCGCTGCCTTGGCCGTTATGGCTACCGCCGGCTCCGCCACCGTAGCCGCCGCCGCCGCCGCCGGCGTGTACCGAGCCACCTCCACCGCCGCCGGCAGAACCACCTCCACCACCAAAGTAGCAAGTGCTAGTGCTGATCTGTCCGCCGCCAGGACCGAGGCCCGCGGTGTTATTTCCGGAACCACTGCAGTTGCCGCCACCGCCACCGCCGCCATAGTCGGCGCCGTGTCCGCCGCCATAGCCGTTGCTTCCGGAGCCTCCCTGACTTGAAGGGGTTCCGCCGGCGCCGCCTTGGGCGGAAGAGCCTCGACCGCCCGCACCGGCCACACCGCCAGCCCAGCCGCCTCCGTCGCCGCCATTGTAGCTAGCGGCTGGTCGCGTGCCGCCGCTGCCATTCGCATACCCACCGGTATGCGTAGAGCCACAGTTGCTGTTCTGACCGTCTCCCGTCGATGCACCGCCTCCACCGCCACCCCCCTTGCAGCCAGAGTGGCTGCCGCCGCCGCCACCGCCGGCGACCACGAGCGGGTCTGCGGTCTCGGTTACCAGTGCGACGAGGCTACGACCGCCGCCGCCGCCGCCGCCATGGGCCGACCCGCCGCCACCGCCATAGCCGCCGCCAGTGTTGGTCGAGTTGTAGCTACCGCCGCCCCCGCCGCCAACGTAGACGTTGAGCTGGGCGCCGTTCTCCACGGTGTATGTGGCCTCTACGAAGCCGCCAGAACCGCCAGTCGCTGCGGACCCGGAGTTGTAGTGGGCACCCGCGCCACCGGCCCACGCTTTGATGGTCACGCTCCCGCAGCCTTCCGGTACTGAAACAACGGTCTTCTGGACCGAGGTGATGACCATGGCCTCAAGGTTTGAGCAGGGCGGGTCGCCCACGTACTCACCCCTGGGAACCACAGTTCCAGGGTCGATAATAGTGGATGCCGCGACCTCAGCGCCCATCCCAATATGCGCATTGGCACCGATTGTGGCTCCGTCTCCAATGACGGCACGCCGTGCGATACGCACGCCGGATAGGACGGTGACGTCATTGCCTAGGATTGCCCCCTTTCGGATCCGCGCGGAGACGTCGATGTCGTTGTCACCGCCAATGGTTACGTCCGGGCCGATAGTTCCGCCGATGAGCCCGGCGGTGGTGGAGTCGGCAATGGTGGTGCCCCGACCGACCACAGCACTCGCATCCACCGTATTTTTGTCGCCAAGGCTCACCAAGTTACCGATGACGGCCCCGGAGCTAATGGAGACGTCATCCCCCAAGGTGGATGCGTAGCCAATCGAAACATTGGCCTCGGTCTGCAGGCGTTCTCCTGCAACGACAGCGCGACCCAGGGTGTTGTCCGCGCCAATGTCATGGTCAGCGTCGATGAAGACTTGGCGACCGATGACCGTTCCAGCGCCGACCGGACGGTCGGTGGACTCGCTGACCCGGCCTACCAAGGTGGTCCGGTTGCCTACATAGACTGTCGCCCCCAGGGCCGTGTCCGCACCAATACTCGCATAGTCACCGACCACGGCATCCGTGCCTACGGTCACCCCAGTATCCACGGTGGCACTAAGCGAAACGCAGGCCTCGTTGGCGTCAAAGTAGGCGTCTTCACACCCGTCACCGTCTAGGTCGGCTGCGCCCGCGACGGACGCAATGAGTGATAACATGAGCAACGACATAAAAACTCCCCAGATTGGGGTTGAGTATAGACCACGGCTCCAGCAGCGGTTTGCGCTGGATTCTGCCTGGGCAGGGTGCCAGCCGTAGAGGCACTCTGTAGGGGTGCGCGCGCGGGGTTCACCTTCGATGGACGATCGCTAGATGGCCACTGGCTCCGCCGGTCGTGTGGTGCTGCCGTCGTTCGGCAAGACCTGGCCGGTTCCTTGTTTGGGACTCATGGGTAGGGGCTGGTCAAGCGCAGCGAGGAGCAGTTGGGCTTGCTGAGGCGAAGGCGTTGGTCACCGACCCCATTGTGCCCAACTGCAAATGTCGCGGGACAGGACCCGCACAACAGGCGGACTTGTTCACTGAATCGACCCGCACTTTGGGGCGCAGCGTGTCAGGCCAAATTCTTCCGAGTCACCCAATTCGCCGAAGCTACCCGAACCTTGCTATAGTGGGGGCCCCCCGGCTGCACTTCCGTTGCGGCCACCGCCCTTGGTCCTGCTATGCCCCCCGAAGCTGCCCTCGCCCCGCTCCAGCGGGTCGTCGCGAAGTACCGTCGTGACGTGCATCAACTCTCGAACGCCGCTCCTGCTGAGTCGGTCGGTGTGCTCGAAGCGCACCTAGGCCAGTGCCTGCCGGCTGGTCTGCGTTCGTTTCTTCTCGTTCACAACGGCGCGAGTCTGTTTCGTGGTGCCTTGCGCATTCGCAGCGTGGCCGACATTGCCCCGGCTTCCCAGGAGCACCGCAACATCGTGCTGTTTGCCGACGGCCCCATTCCGGCAGCTTTTACACGCGAAGCCAATGGAAATATGGTCCTGGGCACGTGGGATGGAAAGCGTCTCACGCCGCTACACACAAGCTTTGCCGGCTGGTTTGCAGCGACGGTCGATATTCTCGATACCCGGGTAACAACCGAGCGCGACCGGGAATTACTCGCCTTCGCAGCCGACGACGAAGACGTGTTCCAGCTGATGCGCGCTGGCGAACGTGCCTTGCGTACGGGGCGTCCGGACGAAGCCGTCCCTCTGTTGCAGAAGGCGCTCGACCATGATGACTCTCAGGTAGGTGCTTGGCACTTGTTGGGCGATGCGCTGATTGGCTCGGACCGAAGCGCGGCTCGACTGGCTTGGCGAGAAGCATTTCGCCGGTGCTGCCTGCCGCTTGCGTGGCCCGGCGCCCCGTGCTTAGACGCGGATATCCTGTCTCCTTTAGCGGATGCGTACAAGGAACCTGAAGCGTGGGTGCGTGAGCTCGAGCGATTCCTTGGCGACCGCGTGAAAGACGTGACGACGCACGAAGGGGCAGTGCTGGTCGAGGCGGTTGTGCATCACTTGGCCAAGGCGCAGCTTAAGCGCGGGCGACGTGCGGCGGCGCGAGATGCCTATCGGGGCTTGCTGAGCCGTCAGCCGTTGTTCACCTGGAGCGACCCGGCGTGGAAGACGCACCTGGCAGTGGCGCGCTTGGAGATAGATCTGGGTAACCATGACGAGGCAGAAACGTTGCTTCGTCGAGTGATTGCAGATGGCCCAGACACGCTACGCGGGCGCGCATTATTGCTCACTGCAGGCATCGCCACGGTGCGACATGAGCCCTGGGCCGAAGAGCTTCTCTCCGAAGCTGACGCGGCTGGACTTGACCGAACAGATGCTATTGAACATGCACTGCTCGCCAC
>JBLHSN010000366.1:0-5765 GCA_047626195.1 Myxococcota bacterium | reverse complement strand
TGTGCAATAACGAAGACGACGACTGCGACGGCAACGTCGAAGATGCGCTGTGGGCCGGCCAAGCCCACCCGTACGTCACACCCATGGCCGCTATCCGTGCCGCGGTGGCCGGCGATATGGTGTGCGTGGATTCAGGTGTCTACCCAGAGGTCATCAACTTCGGCGGCAAGAACCTGCGGGTACTCGGCGTAGACCGCGACTCGGTCATTATCAGGAGCACCGGCGGTCCGCGATTCACCGCCGGGGAGAACGCGACCTCCCTCCTTGCCCACATGACCTTCGACCCGCGGCCGGAAGATGGCTCGTCGACTAGCCCTGTTGGCTGCGGCGGTTTGGGTTGCGCACTGACCATCGGCAACACCAGCCCAACGCTGCGAGACCTACGATTCGCCGGATTCGCCGCCTCAGGTCGTGAGATAAATGCGACCGTCTCCATCTCCGGCGGCGCCGCAGTGCTCGAAGACCTTGAGTTCGCCGACATGACCACCACTCAGGGCCACATCAACGGCCGAGAGGTGACCGGTGTCCTTCGTGCGGTCAACTGGAACGGTTCCGCCCATGGCCTGACCTTCACGAACAATCAAACCGTTCGCTACAACGCCAACAATACCTATCCGTTCTCGAACACCAAGGGCCTAGCGATGTACCTGTCGGGCGGCGCGGCCCTGCTGCAGGACGTGACCATCAGCGGCAACACCGGCAACTCCCCGCAGACTAACTACGGCACCATCTATGTGAACGGCGGCACCCACGAATTTGAGCGGCTGCGCGTCATCGACAACACCCTCAATCGGGGTCGAGGTGGCGCTCTTTACGTCACTGGCGACGCGAACGTCACCATCAACAACGGTCTCTTGGCCGACAACTACGTCACAGGTAGCACCACCTACGGCGGTGCTATCGCCATTCAGTCCGGCAACGTCACTCTGATCAATGTCGACATTGTTGGCAATGCCGTGTCTGGCTCGAGTACCAGCGACTGCGGCGGCGGAGTAATTGGCCATACGGGATTATTGCCCTCGTCTGTCACCATGACCAACACCATTGCCGTCAACAACACAGCGACGTGCGGGGGTGTTCAACGCGGCGGCATGATTGCAACCGACTCGACCTCTACGTCCAACAATGCGCTCACTGTGGCCTTGTCCTACGCCAACCTGTTCGGAAACGGCATCCCCGAGAACGCCGGAAGGTTTACCGAACAGCTCGGCGAGAGCGTTCGCAACGTGGACCCCGGGTACCGCAACATCTTCGTGCAAAACTCGCTGCAGTGGGATGTTGGCCTGCTCTCAAGCTCCGCCATGCGCAATACCGGCGACCCAAGCATCGAAAACAATGATGGGTCACGCTCGCACTTGGGCTCGACCGGTGGTCCTTTCGCAGTCCGCCCGCTGGAGTAGAGCTGCAACCGCGGTGAGTCCGTCTCCCCACTCATTCCGTGAAGAGACGTCCCCTTGAGCGCCCTACAGCCCGTTCGGGCGCCGGTTTGTCTGTACGCCTTGAAGGGAAGCAATGGGCTCACCGTTCAGCCCAACAAACTCAATGTCCGACACAGCCGCGTCGTTACCCTGTGCTATCGGACGAACCGTACAGCGAATGGGGCCCGAGACCACTGGGTCGTGTGGAACGTAGCGACGAATCCCGGTGGGCAGAAAGGCGCCGCCCTGGGCGTGCTTGTTCCACAACACTGCCAGCTGAATGCCACCATCGAGTGCCGCAGCATCGGTGTGAAAGCCGCTCGGCCAGTTCTTCGCTACCACACCGTCTAGGGTTCCCTGAATGGCGTTGTCGGCCACCCCGTCTAGACCAGTGATGACCTGAAAGTCCGGGCCGTGGAACAGGACGTCACCGTAGATGGTGTCGGTCCACGCTGCCAAGTCTAGACTGGGTGCGACCGCATTCTTCGGGCGTTCTTCTGGCTCTGGCTGGACTGCAACAGTGGCGTCGTAGTGCTTGGCACGCCCACCCGGTGCACGCGGGTCGGCACTCGTCAGAGAGACTGCGAGCTGGCCCGGTCCTGCCTCCGAGATGTCCAACGTGAACACATCGCCGCCGTTGTAGAAGTGCGGTAGCGTCACACCACGGCGTACCTTCACATCTTCAACCGCCGACACCGTCAGCTCTGGACGGAACGCCTTTGCGGCGCGAACGAACCACTCCAGCGTCATCACCACAGGCAAGACCGGCACATCCGTGATGGTGTGGTCGACAAGCCAGGGGTGACTCGCCTTGTCCACGCGAACGTTGAACACCGCGCTGGCAGGCCGGTCGTCAGCGAGTAGTGCACCATCCGACGGCGCGCCGCCAATCACGAGCTCAACGTCGCCACCCGGAGTCAGCTCATCGACGAATCGGCGAGCGCCATCCTGTAGACCAACCAGCGCCACACCGGCAGCATCAAAGCGTGCCTTGAGCGAAGCATCCACCATCCCACCAGCCCACGGTCCCCAGCCAATGCTGCGAACGACAGTGTTTGCATGCGCAGCTGCGTACTGGCTGGCAACGCGGTTCAACACTTCATTGGCCATGGCGTAGTCGCTCTGACCCCGGTTTCCGGCCCGTCCGGCAACGCTACTGAACACCGCCAAGACCTTGAGCGCGTCGTCCCCAACCGCACTCAGCAAGGCTTCCAGGCCCAGTAGCTTTACGCCCAAGACGAAGCGCGCTTGCTCTTCGGTCTTGTCCGCAATGAACCTGTCTGCCAAGACTCCAGCCCCGTGAATGACACCGGAGATGGTTCCGAATGCTTTACGTCCCTGGGACACTGCACTGGCCACCGCTTCGGCATCCGACACGTCTGCGACACAGTACATCGCCTCACCACCTGCCTTTCGGATAGCGCCTAGCGTCTCGTTGACCTCACGGCTCGCAAGGATGTTCCGAACCCGTCGCCCAATATCTGCCGGCTTGACCGCCTCACCCGCCGCCTTGGCCGCTTGAAGCACAGCGTGCTTTAGACCCGCGTCATCGGTGATGCCTGGGTAGGCGTCGTCGGTCAGCGCAGAGCGTCCCAGCAGCACGAACTTGCTTCGCGTCTGCGTAGCCAAGGCAATCACACACGCCGCAGTGACACCGCGAGCGCCGCCCGAGACCACAACAACATCGTTCGAATCCAGCTTCACCCGGCGGACACGTTCAGCGACAGCTACCGATTCGAGGGTCACTCGTGTGCCGTCGGCACGCAGGCCGACTTCCAGCTCCGGCCCACCATAGCGAAGCTCGGAGACAACCGCAGAGACAACATCGTCGCGGTCCACATCGATGGCCTTCACCAAGCGCCCCGGCCACTCAATGGCTGCAGTCTTGATCAAGCCCGTCACACCCGCCGACCAGCCATTGGCATGGCCCGACAATCCAAAGTCACCGCCAGTGGCTTGTAGCGTGATGAGAGAACCCGTTGACGATACGGTCTTGGCTGCGAGAAGTGCCGCAGTGTGCAGGTCAACGGACGCCGCAGCAGTGGGCGTGCGGACTAGGCCGCCAGTAAAGATGGCGACATCCGTGTTTTCGTCAATGGTCTCGACCGTAGCGGCATCGTAGCCAAGCTCTGTCAGTGCTGTTGCGAGTCCTGAAGCCAAGTCCGCCGCATGCGTGGTGATGCGAATGCGACCCTGCAGGCCCGGACGCTTGAGGTTGCTCACGGGTGCGTCGACAAGCCGAGTGGCGAAGTGCCCAATCTCGGGCGCAGAGGCTGTGACCTTCGCCTGTAGCTCAGTGACGGGAGCAGCGGACGCAGGGCCATCCGTTGCAAGGTGGTCAATCACCTGTTGGAGCGTATCCAACGACGCCAGCGCGCCGGTATCGACCTCGGGCAGCTCGGGAGCGGCCTTCTGAACAGCCGAGAGAATCTCGACCCGCTTGATGGAGTCAATGCCGAGGTCCGACTCCAGAGACATCGACGGCTCCAGCATGTCGACCGGGTAGCCGGTACTGTCGGCCACAACGGCGAGAACCAAGGCCTTGAGATCACGCTGCGGAACCGCTGCTGCAGGGGCGGCGTGGGTCGCGACGGGCGCATTGGCAGCCAAGTGGTCAATCACCTGTTGGAGCGTATCCAACGACGCCAGCGCGCCGGTATCGACCTCGGGCAGCTCGGGAGCGGCCTTCTGAACAGCAGAGAGAATCTCGACCCGCTTGATGGAGTCAATGCCGAGGTCCGACTCCAGAGACATCGACGGCTCCAGCATGTCCACCGGGTAGCCGGTACTCTCGGCTACAACGGCGAGAACCAACGCCTTCAAGTCACGCTGCGGAACCGCTGCTGCAGGGGCGGCGTGGCTTGCGACGGGCGCATTCGCAGCCAAGTGGTCAATCACCTGTTGGAGCGTATCCAACGACGCCAGCGCGCCGGTGTCGACTTCAGGAAGCTCGGGAGCGGCCTTCTGCACAGCGGAGAGAATCTCGACCCGCTTGATGGAGTCAATGCCGAGGTCCGACTCCAGCGACATCGACGGCTCAAGCATCTCCACCGGGTAGCCGGTACTCTCGGCTACAACGGCGAGAACCAACGCCTTCAAGTCACGCTGTGGAACGACAGCGGCAACTGCAACCGGAGCGGCGACGGGAACCGGGGCTGCGACGACCGGCGCCACCACCACGGGTGCGGCAACCACGGGTGCGGCAACCACGGGTGCGGCAACCACGGGTGCCGCAGCCATTATGGGGGCTGGCACCGGAACAGCGAGTGCGGCGGTATGGACCGCAGAGGGCTGATGGCCCACCAACGAGGTCGAACCCGTCAGAGCCGACACCGCGTTCTGCATAGTCGCCAAGAATGCGACGTGGGCATCGGCCATGCTCCGCTGGTAGGCAGTGTGAGCATCTGCCGTGCGCTTCTGCGCTTCAGCAACGAGGGATGCGACCGAACCATCGATGGATGCTGCCACTGGGCGCGATTCGACTCGGGGAGCAGAGAGGCCAGCCGTTGCGACATCTACGCGTGCCGACGCCTGGGGTGCAGCCACCACAGCCGGAGCAGCGACGGCCGCTGACGGTCGCGGTGCCGCGGCGGCAACTTGGGGTGCCGGGGCGACAACGGCGGGCCGTTCAACCACTTCGGGGTTCGGCTTGGGCAGTGCAGCAGCCCCCCCCTTCGGCGGGTAAGGCTTGCCGTAGTTGGCGCCGTTGAGGGACAGGGTGAACTTGGACTTCGCAACCGTGCGTGGATCAACGGGCGTCTCGAACGCCATCCATGTACCCGTCAGATCCAGTGCGGCACCGGCTGCGACCATCCGCGCCAAGCCGTCCAAGAGGGAGACCATGGCATTCCGACCCTTGCGGTCGGTATCGATGGCCACATGCGGACGGCCCTTGAGGATTCGACCGACAAGTCGCGTCAGTACGGAGCCAGGGCCCACCTCGACAAAGGTACGAATTCCGGAGGCGTACATCGCCTCAACCTGGTCCACAAAGCGAACGGACTGGGCAATGGCCCCACCCAGAGCGCTCGCCACGTCATCGCCGTAAGGCTCCGCTGTGGCGTGAGCCAAGACCGGAAGCGTGGGCTCCCGCAGGTCTTGCTCGTGCAGGAAGGCTTCGAACGGGTCCGCCGACGCTGCCACGACCGACGAATGAAACGCTGTCGCAACGGCCAAGCGCTTGAACGCGATACCTGCGGCCTGTAGTGCGGTCTCGGCCAGCTCAATCCCCGCCGTCGGCCCCGACAAGACCACCTGGGTTGGGCCGTTGTGGTTTGCGACAACGACGTCAATGCCGCCAACAGCGGCACGAACGGCATCAATTTCTGCCTTCGCTGCCGTCATCGA
>JBLHSN010000365.1:0-5776 GCA_047626195.1 Myxococcota bacterium | reverse complement strand
ATCCCAACGGTCTCGGTAGAGGCGGGAACACCGATGTGTCCTGAATCGCCCTCACCCAGGTAGTCACCGACACCCGTCCCTTTGAGCAGGTGCAAGCCCTCTCGGCAGACCCATGGATGGGTCTCTGGGTGCGCTTGTACGCAATCTGCGTCCAATACGGGGCGCCACATCAGCCAGCTGACTTCGTTCTCAGTGTACTGCTCGGGGCGAATCGGCGGCACGACCGTGGAGTCCGCAAAGCCGCGAGTACGCGCTTGCGGAGCGGCTGCGAGCACGGTGTCAGCGATCCAGTCCATGTTCTGGCGCGCGCCTGAGGACCCGGCGGAGACACCGCCGATCACCACCTCGTTGGCGTCTGATAGCGCCGGGAGGGACACGTTCGTTCCAGTGGTATCGAGGCCCGCAATCAGCTCATCGATCGCCGCGGCGACGTTGGCATGCCCACGGAACCACAGGTGTGAATCCCCGTCCTCGGGCCTCGCCGTGCCCGTGTGGTTGTCCGAGGAGCAGTACGTCAAATATATAAAGTTCCAATCGGCAAACGGATTCACGGCCTGATCACGCGCGAGTAGGCCGGCACCCTCCCCTAGAACGCCGCCGGGAATCCACGTGGAGCTCAGCGTGCGCTTCTGGCGCATGAACAGCGACTGGGTTGCCCACCGCGCCGCACAGCTCTCCTCAGTCGAGCAGGAACCTCCACCCTGGTGCCAGACAAGCCAGTTGTTCGCGCCCGCGCCGCTCCCAGGCGACACGTAGTAGGCGTAGGGGCTGCCATCATTACAGCGTGCGTCCAGGCTTTCCCAGTCCGTCACACGCTTCCGCGTCCAAGGTCCCGCTCGCGTGAGGTCCACACCGCTGCCGTCGTCGAAGGCCCCATCCAGCGGATCGACGCATACCCGCTCGCCACCGAGCGCCGAAGCCACGCAGATGAGATCGGGCTCACACGACGCGCCCGTCTCGCACGCATCCCCGAGCCGGAGAAGGTCCGCGGTGTCTGTGTCGACCTCCGTGTCTGTGTCGACCTCCGTGTCGGTGTCGGCCTCCGTGCCGGTGTCAACCTCCGTGCCGGTGTCGACCTCCGCGCCGGTGTCGACCTCCGTGTCCACGGGTTCATCCATACAGCCCAACAGACCGAATAGCAGCGGCAAGAATCGCACAACCCCTCCCAATGGGGCTCCCGAGAACGAAGCAGACCCGCCTGCAGTGTATAGCACCTCGCACTCGGAGCGCGTCATCTCGACAGGTCCCGACTCTTCGTCGGGTCTGAGAACACGTGAAACAACTCCTCAGTAAGGAGGCCGCGGCGGTTGTCCTCGTTCGCGCGGATGAGCATCATGCCCTCTGAGCGGACCGCGCCAATGCGATTGCCCTCAACGTCCTCTGCCGCCCAGGACGAGTCCGGCCGAAGCCCCATCGCCGAGACGTTCGTTGCAGCGATATCGATGTTTCGGACCTGCTAGGGCACTACCGTTCCCGCGAGTCCGTTTCCCGCAGGCTTTACGATTGGGGGCGCAAGCGATTCAAGGGGCCGTTTTCCACTCTTGCGGAACACCTCCCGGCCACCGCCGTCTCCGCCAAGGCCAACACGTCCAGCAAGGGCGGTCCGCCTGTGTCTAGAGTCGCCTGCCGACGAAACACTAGGCCCTGCCGTGTGCCAGTTGAATAGCGGCGAGCGCGAGGCGAAGCTGTCCATCCGGAGCATCCCACTCGCACGACAACGTCTCCGCCGGGTTCCCGAGTGTATTCGGCCTGTTGAGCACGCTGCCGACGGACAACCTTGCACAGCGCCGTGCGGGTCCCCATCCGGAGGTCTTGTGGCGCCGCCGGCGCACTGCGTTTCGGCGACCGTCGGTGCGTGGGAGCGACAACGGGGCACGGCGGCCGCCGCGGCTCCGACCGGTCAGTCACCCACGCGGAAGAAGTCGTAGTCGCAGCCGTATTCGGTGGGTTCAAAAGGCGAAAAAGTGGTGCTACACCCGCCAAACCTGAACTGTACCGTCGGCCCGCCGTTCGATAGCAGTAACGACTCGCCGGGCGCGAGCACGACGCCACCAACAGATGCGTCGTAGTAGGTGGTCCCCCGGGGCCGTTCGCCAGGACCGCTGTCGTAGATAGTCCGTGCATTGACAGAGGAAACGTCTACGCCACCCCAGCCGGTGGTGAGCGGCCAAGAGGAAAGGGGCACGCTCCTGTGGGACCCGTGGACAAGGCCCTGCGCGTCGCTGACGCTTACTATCTGCTGATTGCGTCCATACAGCTCCGAGTGGCGGACCGTGACGGCGGTGCCCACCGGCAACAGCGGCCACAGCGTCTCGCTCGGTTCGGTGGGAGAGGAGGCCAAGAGGTGACGCACGACTCCTGACCTGTCTCGCCACGCGAGGATGTTGAGTTCCGGGGCGTACGGGCACTCGGGCACACACCGCTCGATGACCGTCCCCGTGCTGATGGCTGCGTCGAACTGAAACGAGCTCGTCCCGTCGTCCGAGACGATGTTCACGCGATTGAACTGCGGCGGGCGCGAGTCCGTCGCGAACGGAGCCCCCAATGGGAGCAGCCATATATCGTCAACCGGCAGCTGCACGGCGGTGTCGGTGTCCGTGTCGCCGAACGTGTCGGTGTCGGTGTCCGTGTCTGCTTCACGTCCCATTCCATCCCTCTCGGGAACGGGTCAACGCGCAGCAGACATCCTCGTGTCGAATCCGCTGAATATCTAGTTCGACGCCTACCAGACCGACGCGCACGACGCTCACCCGGGCACCGACGCCCAGAACGAGCGCTACGTGCGACCCGTCTGTCAGCCCCGCGCCAACCGCCACGGCTTGGCGCTCGCATCGCCCTCGACTGAGTCCCTCGCGCCCTGCGCACACCGGTCGAAAACGCGTCCCGTCGCTTGGCCAATGCAGAGGTGATTCCAACGCCCTTCGCTCCGCACCGTGGGCGGCCGACTTGAGTAGCGATGACCGCGAACAGGTCTTCGCGCGCCGATTCTGCCCGGGCTGACAGCGCTGTGGCGCCCCGTGACCCCGAACACACGTCACAGCAGCTCCGCCCGGGTCAGGTACCGGCCACTGCGTGGGTTTGCACCCGATGAGCACGCGGCGGCGGGACCCGAGCCGCGAGACGCTCGATGACCTCCAGCTGGGTCAACGTCAGCCCGGCAATGCCGTCCGCCCACGGACGCTTGACCGTCACCCGGATGAGGCCTGCCGGTGTCTCCGAAGCCTTGACGCGACAGCCAGCGCTCGGCGTGCATCGCCAGCTCCGCCACCAGACTGGCGACCTCCTCCGTCGTCACCGGGTGGTCACGCACGCACCGCTGGACCACCGTGATGGACCCGGTCCGGCCTCCGCGCAAGCAGCCAGCGGCGTGGCCAGGGAACGCTGACCACCCATTGACGACGACCCACGTCGGGCAGCACCCGGTGTACCTAGTGAGCGGCCAGGCTCGCCATGCGACGGCCTCCACACGACGGCTAGAAGCCACGGCCGCCGCATGCCAACGGGCTCCGTCGGTGGTGTGCACATGGGCTGCACGTGAGCCATGCGAAGCCGGTTCTCGGGTCGCCGCACGCACTGAATTTCTCCAGCTCGCGCCACACGAACGACTGGAGGCGTCGATCAGTACACGCGACCCACTCTGTCGAACCCTCGCCTCGTCGCTCCACTGTGACCACGGTGCAACGCCGTGCACGAACCAGGCCAACCGAGTCGCCCTGGTCAGCTGGCGCCTCGGCGCACGGCGTGGCGTGAGTACACCCTACGGGGCGGCGGGCGGCGGCCAAAACAACCAGAGCTCCCCTCGGTCAGCTCTCATGGCGTCGGAACCGCGCGGCTGTAGACTCCATCGATGAGCGACAACAGAATCGCTTTGTGCCGTGGAAGGTTCGTCACTGTGTCGGTGGCCTCCACCAGGTTTCCATCCAGGCGCATGCTGATGTAGCCATGAATCATCGACCAGATTGCAATAGCGTCGGTCTCGAGGTCCACGCGGTGGGGTGCACGGTCTTGTCTCAGCACCGAAAGCAGGGCTGCGTACACGCGATCCATCTCCGCGGCCACTGCCGGGTCATCCTGGTCGATGAGCTGACGCTGCCACAGGAGGTGGTAGCGATTGGGGGCGTCGAATGCGAACTGAAAGCAGGTGTCCGCGAAAGCCTTGATGGCCTGTTCGGTGTGGTCCGCCACGCCGGCTGTTGCCTCGTCGATTCGGTCGGCGAGGTCGGCGAACACGATTGCCGCGATGGCTGTCAACAGGGCTCGCTTGGAGCGGAAATGATTGGCCGGGGCTGAATGGGCCACGCCTGCCTCTCGCGCGACGCCGCGAATGGTGACGCCCTCGATTCCACGGGTATCGAGAAGCTTCAGGCCTTCCCGAAGCAGTTCGTTCCGCAGGTCGCCGTGCTTCTGCCCCACGGTGCGTTTGCGCTTCGCCTTCACATCAACCTCGCCCCAAATCGACCGACTGCCGGCATCCCTTTCGTCTCGACCGATTCGTCAGTGCTGTCCTAGCGTTCCATAACATGACCGCTGCGAGACCTGTCGGCGGTGGGCGGGCCATCTCCTGATCGGAACAGGAATCAATTGGGCCTGACCTCTCGTCACGCTCTGAAATGGACGGTGTCCATAATCTCGGCTAGATGGACGATGTCCATTTGGTTCCATTCACACCTCGAGGACCTCCAATGAACTCGAATCTCATCGTTTGGCCGGTTCTGGCCCAGATTCTACTCACTCTGATGATACTAATCGTGCTCGCTTTAAGGAAGGCGAAGGCCGTGAAAGCCGGTGAAGTCGATCGCCGTCAGGCGGCACTGGACAACCGCGCCTGGCCCAAGTCTATCGTCAAGGTCTCCAACAACCTCGCAAACCAATTCGAAGTCCCGGTGTTGTTCTACGTGATGTGCTTGGTGCTCCACAGCATGGATGCAGTCGACACGGTAGCCCTCTTTCTCGCGTGGTCGTTCGCGTTGAGCAGGTACGCCCATGCCTATGTGCACATCGGCTCGAACCATGTACCGACGAGACTTCGGTTGTTTTTGGTCGGGTGCTTTGTGTTGATTGCACTGCTCGTGAACATTGTTTGGAACCTGTGAGGACAGCGCTTGCCGGAACAGGTTGACCTGCGGGATGCGTAGTTCAGGTGCGTGCATCAGCTGGGCAGCCCCGGTCAATCTGGAGCTGTAGCGCTCGATGCGTGCTTTGCGGCTACGGTGGTCACCAATATCCATGGTTCCGCCGACATTATCGCGACCCTAGGCTCCCCCACCGACGGATAGGTGGTTCCTACGCCCTTCGCTCCGTACCGCGGGCAGCCGACTTGCGTAGTGAGAGCCGCGAATCGGTAGCCGGCGTGTAGGTCCCATCGGTGACCGCTTCGCACACTGTCGGTAACAACCGCTTCTATGCGAGTGTAGGATGTATACAATCGATGGGCTAGACTGTGCTGCGTTCAGCGGTCTTGTTGTTGGTGGATGGAGTAATTGTGAAGACGAGTCGGCTCATCGAACGCATCGCGAATGCCTTTGGCGGAACACCGGTGCGTACCGGCCTGCCTCCGTTTGATCAGTGGGACCTGCCCACTCTCGCCAGGCATCGCCGTGAGCTTGAAACGGGCGACTCGGTAGCCCTGGCGTACCTCTTGCCTGCGGCTATGATGGCGCAGCTTCGCCACATGGCTGAGCCAGATGGGAACCATTTCCTCCATCTGTTCACGGGCATTTTGTGCTCGTTGAGTGCAAACCACCCCATGGTCCTGCGGACGTGGGCCCAGGAGCGA
>JBLHSN010000364.1:0-5797 GCA_047626195.1 Myxococcota bacterium | reverse complement strand
GCGGGCCCCACAACACGGACGTTTTCACCCGAGGTGATGCGGTCACTCGGACCGAAGAGCTCGACACAGTTACCGGTCTTCAGCGCATCTTCGGGTAGCAGTACGGCTTCGACAGCGATGGCTTGCAGGGGGAATGCCGCTTGCTTGAGTAAGTTTCGGTGCGTCCAGCGAACCCCTTGCGGTGTACGCAGCTGAATCACGAGGTCATCGAACTCGTCTTCCGGTACGTGGGCCGGCATGGCGGTGAGGAACAACATGCTCGCGTCCAGCATGACGGGCAGTTCACCATCGTCCACTTCCGCTGTTCGTGTGGTGGGTGTCTCCTCGATGGTCTGCAGGTAGGTGTTGCCGTCAAAGGCCTCGGTCACGCAGAGCGCCAGTGCTTCTTGGTCGACTCCAAGGCTCGTCGGCAATCCTGTGGACAGGTCGACCGTATTGAAGCTGCCTTCGTCGCGGTCGCGGGTCCAGACTCGGTCTGCCGGAACTTGAAACGCATCCACCAAGGCTGCGGTATTTTGCGGTGCTTGGCACACACCCTCAGAATCGGCCCCCGTCCCGCACTGACGAATGGTCTCAAGCTCCTCGCTAGAAGGCAGTCTCCACGCACCATCATCTGACCGAAACGCTCCACAAGTGGCGGTCGCGCGGTCCAAGTCCATCAGCGTGCCTGCGCCTTCACAGCTACGACGAACCGAACTCCATCCTTGGCCATCTGCACAGCGACGCCACGACAGACCACTCTCGGGGTCATGAACGCGGTCATCCAGCAACTCGAAGGGCTCCACCTCTCCCAGCAGAGTGGCGAACAACTCTCGCGCTACCCGTAGCAGGTCACTGCCTTCTGCGACCGTCTCTAGAGTTCGCAGACGCCCAACAACCCCTTGCGCATCGCCGCTGGCTTGGGCCCAGCGAATCTCCGCCATCTTTGTGCCAAGAGCCAGATCATCTGGGCCATGACGAAGCACATCGCCAGCAATCCATCGTGGACGGCCATCCGCATCGACCACCGCCCGCTGGCCGGACCTTGCCAGATACGGAACAACCAAGGTGAACGCGTCTACTGCAACGCCGTCGGCACCGTCAAGATGGTCCGACAGTGAAGCCCCATCCATTGTGATTCCGGGCTGCATACGGGTACCGGCAATGAGCCGATGGGTGGGCATCTTCCCAGCTCGTGGTGGGTCGTCCAGCGTACGCACTGACGCCTGACCCCCATTCACAACGACCACCTCGACCGAGGCCCCGGCCGGAATCGGAGGCCCTGGCCGGCTGGCTTCCGTCAATTCGGTGGTCCACGACACTTGGTAGGTGCCCGCAGACGCCGCGAACTCTGGCGCGTCGGGCGGACCCTCGTCTACCGCCACAACAGCCAGTTCTACGGTTGGAGACGCTTCCTCGCCGCTGCAAGCAACAACGAGGAACAACATAAGAAGAGGAGAGAGTTTCACACCGCGATGGTCGCAGAGCGCGCGGCCTGTGGCAACTCCTCCTGCCGGCTACAGCCGTAGCAGGATCTCATTGGTCTGTCCCTGGCGCACCGTGACCTCACGACGGCCACGCCAATCCGGCATGCCATTGATGGTCGCTGTGAGTTCGTACTCTCCAGGCAGCAACTCCAGATCCAGCGGCGTACGGTCAACCACACGCCCGTTGATAGCAATGAGTGCCCGACGGTCGCACCGCACTCTCAACAAGCCCATCTCCGGATTCGCGGGCGCCTCGGTAATGACCGGGGCCGGAGGCGCTACACGCTCTGGAACAGGGGCCGGTGAGGGGGGAAGTGGTGTCTGGACTGGCGCCGGTGCTGGGGCCGAGTCTTGGGGAGAGGCTGTGATTCGCTCCAGCAAGTCCGGATTGACCGCAATCCAAACTCCAAGCCCCACTCCGCCAAACAGGCTGAAGACCAAGATACCGGCGCAGCCCAGACCTAGCAGCCAAGTCGCGCCGCCCTGTGGGGCCGGATTCCGCTCTGGCACTCCGATCAGCAGGGGCCCTCCTCTCACAACACCGGCAGGTAGCTGCCGACGCGTGTTCACCTTGAGAAGAGAGAGGTCCTCGATGGTCTTCATCGACGACAAAGAATGCGCCAACTCAACAGCCTCCGATTCCGCAGCCGCTTCATCGCGCAGCTGGATGGGAGGAGGCGTCATGTTGGGCACATACTCATCCCACGTAGACGTAATACCTACGAGCGATGCCGGATTATCTTGGGCAGTCTGCAGAGCCTGAAGTGCGCTGCTGACTGTGCTTGTCCGCTGCACAGGGTCGGCTAGCGTCATCTCGCTGATGCATCCAGCCAGGGCCGGGCTGATTCGCGACTTGCCAGTCCAGTGCACGCCATCCGGACGCATGTCGAGATTTTGTGGAAGACGTCCCGCCATCAGCGACGCCGCGAGAACACCGACTCGGTAAATATCCGCGGTCACACTCGGCCCCGTGCGGGCTTCCTCTGGCGCAGCACCCTCACCCAGCCGTTCTTCATCGCCAAGTCCAACCTGAAGCAGATGGTCAGAAAATGCGGAAGGATCTACGAGCATTAAGCTGTCGTCCGACTTGCGCACCACTGTGTCGACGGTCAGATTTCCATGAGGCAAGCCCGCCGCATGCACTGCGGCGAGGACCGTCAGGATCTCCTTCACAATCACGACAGCATCGGTCTCGTCCATCGGACCCATCTGGACACGTTCGCGCAGCGAGCCACCCCCCACCCAAGTCCGCGCGACCCACCATGCGGGTTCACTGTGATTGTCACTTGCGAAGGCATCGAGAATCTTGGCCAGACCTCGATGTTCCGCACCACTCACCCGCGCCAGCACGCCGTTGAGTCCCTGCACAGCTTCGGCATCTAGCGCGCCACTGACCGGGAACTCCCGCAAGGCCACACGTTGCCGACTCATGATCTCAACGCCTCGGTACAGCGCTGACACACCGGTTCGACGCACCAGTTCTTCCAGGCGATACCGCCCGTTAAGATACGGCGAAGCCCCACATTGGCTACACGGTGACTTGAGGGTGTCGGCCGCGCATCGTGCACAGATCATGTCCGGTGGTCTCCAGGCCGGGCACTCTATCCGTTTCACGCAACCGGTCTGGCCCAAGACCGCGCGCTGCGTATGACGCCAGGGAGCCAAGGCTCCCCGAAACGCGCGACAAAGCCGCGGTCGGCGACACTGAGCGTGCCACCGCATTGCTTGTGCAACACAACAGCCTCGATGCCCAGCAACAATCCTCTATACACCACCCGGTGAGTGACTAGGCCTGACGTGCGTTCTGTTTGCATGACAGGCAAGTCAATCAGCGGCTCACATACCGCTTTCTGTGAGGCGTTGACAGACTCTTCAACAACCGCGGCAAGCCGGCCAAAGACGTGCGGCGCCGATCCTCCCTTCCACTGAAAATCCAAGTAAGCACAGGCACCTCGACGCACCGAGGTGTTCACGTCCGTACGACACCCCAACGCGTAAAGCACACCCGTGACAACAGACGCCGCCAAGTGGTGATGGAACGCCAATAGGGCGACCTGAATGCTTCCGAAATGTTGGTAGCCGGTTCGGGCACGCAACCGTGCACGGCGCAAGACGGCGGCCCGAATGACAGGCGAAGCCCCACCGAATGCAGCAACTCTTGACCAGTCAATGCACGGGGATTGGACCTAACGGGCAGCCATCCGATGCCCGTTCGACACGCCGTACGGCGTCTGACGCGTGTTCGGAGGCAGCCAGCGCAGAACGGTCAATGAGCGGCAACGACCTCGTCAAGTGCCGAGAGTGCGGCCTGAATATCGCCCAGATTGGCGTGCCAATGCGGTGCGAACCTGAGGTGACCATTTGGAGAGGCTGCACATACGCCGCGCTCAGCGAGACCCACAACGATATCGCCAGCATGTTTGTCTTTGGGGTCCACAACCACCGCACCCGCGCGGAAACGACGGTCCTCCGACCACAGCACCTCCCAGCCACGGGAGCGCAAGCCGTCGGCGAGAACCTGATTGAGACCGTCGACGTGCTCACCAATCGCCTCGACTCCAAGCGCATTGAGTAGCCCGATAGACGTGGACAGCCCGGCTGCGCCCACGCCATTAAAGGCTCCACCCTCCAGTACCGCGGGTCCACGGACCAGCGGCTTGTCATGAGCAAGTAGGCCCCGGTCTCCGAACAAAAAGCCAAGGGGTTCGGGGTGAGACAACCAGCTTGCGACCGTTCCGCCTAGCTGTGACCAGCGCCGCGGTGCAACGGCCATCACACCGGTACCAAAAGGACCTCCCAGCCACTTATGACCCCCGGCCGCCATGTAGTCGATGCCGCAGTCCATGCGGAGCGGAGACACGCCGAGCGCTTGAATAGCGTCGACGAACAGCTCGGTATCTGCGGCACGGCAGCGGCGCGCGAGGTGCTCGACTGGCCGGCGACGTCCCGTCACAAACGACACAGCGGAGACCGCTATCAACCGCAATCCTCGAGAGATTTCGCGCTCAATATCATCAAGGATGCCGCCAATATCCGTGCGAAAGCGGTCTCCGTCCATCCACACGAGCTCAAGCTCATAGCGCTTCGCGGCTTGCTGCCATGGGGTGATGTTGGTGGGAAAATCTCCCGAGAATAGCAACACTCGGTCACCGGGCCGCCAATCGAGGCATGACGCCACCGCTGTGACGCCCGCCGAAGTATTCGCAAGAACGGCGACGTCTGCCGAAGCCGCACCCACCAGCGTACCGAAGGCGCTTCGAACCCCTTCTACAGAAGCCGAGAAATGCTCCACAGCAGACACGCCGCCGCGTGCCTGATGCATGAGCGACGCCATCATAGCCTCCGTCACAGGCTTCGACAGGGGCGAGACGGATGCCGCATTTAGGTAGTGCGGCACGTCTAGATCGGGAAACAGGTCGCGGGAACCGAGCACAGGGGTCACGGGTGCTCCAAGAGCAAGGCATTCGCGTACGCGCTCAACCGAGTATCGAGCCATTGCCGCACATGCTCAAGCCCGGTATCGCCGAGGTCTTTGGGAACAGGCAGAGTTCCGCGACTGAAACTGCGCTGCATGTCTGCCGCAATCGTCTCCACCGTATGTTCGCCGTTGAGGATCCGCAGCAATGCCCGGTCCATATCGCTCGCACCCAGCGAACGGTGCCATGCGGTCGTCAGCCACTCCCTCTCCAGATGGGCTTCGGCGCGAACAGCCTGACGCGCGCAGGGCCGTTCCGTCACGCCGTGAGACACGCGAGGCTGAGTAAACAGGCGAACTCCGTGCTGGAGGTATGCAATGAGCAACTGCTGCCGAAGCCCCTGATCATCCTCCAGTCCCGCAATTGCATCAACTACCGAAATCGTCGACGGCCACGCATCGGCTATCCGCCTCCACATCTGCTTGTGTGGCTGGTTCAAGGCAACAAACCCAACAAGTCCGTCTGGCGTCTTGGGTCGAACGCCCATCGGCCAGCATGTGACACCCTGGGGCTCGTCGTCGTCGGTCCAGTCCGCAGCAAAGAACAACCGCCCACCCACGTGGAGTCCTGCCAACCGGTCGCTGTTGACGCCGTAGTCCACAGCGGTTCCAGCCGGTGCCACTACCGTCCGACGAAACGCCCTCTCACGGGCAAAATCAAGGTACTGCTCGTAGCTCAACCGGTCGGTAGCCAATGCCTCAAGCCCGTCTTGCACGTCGGAGGGGAGGTCGACGGGAACCATGTCGGCGAACTCTGCGTCTCCGACATACTCAAGGCCGTTCTCCGCCGCGAGCGCCGCAAACTCATGGAACCACACCGGGTGGTTGTCTTTTGCTAGGTGTTCATGAAACAGGT
>JBLHSN010000363.1:0-5798 GCA_047626195.1 Myxococcota bacterium | reverse complement strand
GCCTAGCGAGTCCGAACGCTTCTGCGCCCCACTGTAGGTCGTCGAGCAATACGATGACAGGCCTTAGGGTGGGCTCTCCGTTGGCGCGTTCGTCGAGTCCTGCAGCTAGGTGTCGGAGCAACCGCACTAAGAGCGCGTAGCGCTCGGTCGGCGTGGCCATGGGGATGTCAAAGCTCGACAGCTCGTCAAGGGGGTCTTCTGCAGTTGGCCAGACCAGCTCGACCAATCCGTTCCATTCTCGGGCATCGGTGATGCCGCGACGCCGTAGCCAGTGCTCGGCACGCTTGAGCATCTGGGGCCGGGTCATGCCTACGGCACCTAGCGCCCGAGAGACCAGCCGCGCTAAGCCGTCTTGCGCGCCTCCTCCTTCACTGTGTTCGGCATAGACAATCACCGCATTTCCAAGCTCACTGGCTCGACGAGACATCCACTGTGCGAGCCGGGTCTTACCGGTTCCGGCGAGTCCACGCAGCGCGACTAGTTGGGTGCGCCGTTCGCTCTTGGCGCGCTGAAGGGCCGCCCAGATGGCATCTCGTTCGGCGTGTCGTCCTACGAGCGGAATGGTGCGTAGGCCGTACAGGCCCAGCCCAGCCCCAACCAATCGCATGGACATGGGGGCGGTGCGCTGAATCCGCCAGGTGGATGGTAGCGGTGGTAGTTGACGCCGGTAAAGGTGCTTTGTTGGACGTTTTCCGTAATGGCTAGTTTCCTCTTTCGCAGGTGGACCGCCGGCGACGGTGTCCATCGCGGTCGTGTTCATGTCGCCCCAGTCATCGTCGAAGGTGAAGCGGGTGTTGATGATTTCCACGGCTCCCTTCGGAAGCTCGGCGATGGGCTCTGCGCTGGCTTTGTCACCCATTTGACTTAAAGCAAAAGCGGCGTCTGCGGCGCATTGGAAGCGCATACGGGTGTCTTTGTCCATCAGTCGCAGGACCCAGGACTCGAATCCACTGGGGACGGGGACTACGGCACGTATTGGGGCGGGGTCGCTGGCTAGGTGGGCTTGTCTTAGGCCGGCGATACCACCACTTCGGAAGGGGGCTGCGCCCGTGGACATGGAGTACGCCATGCAGCCTACTGCGTATAGATCGGTCCACGGACCGAAATCACGCCACTGACCCAGAAACTGTTCCGGCGCCATGTAGGTCGGCGTGCCTGACGTTCCGCGCATGGCGCGTTCACCGCGGTCGGCGGCATGCGCTAAGCCAAAGTCGGTGAGGCGCAGCTGGTCCGCTGAGGGCACGGCTTGACGATTGTCCGGGCCGAAGACCAGCACATTGCCGGGCTTGATATCCCGGTGAATGACGTTTCGTGCGTGCGCGTGGGCCAACACGTCCAACAACCACATTAGGATGCCTTTGAGCTCGTCCCAGGTGTGTGGGGTTGGTCGGGTGCGCAGGCTTCCACCCTCTGCTACCTCCATGGCTAGGAAGGGGCTTCCGGCTACGAGACGACCCAAGCTTCCGGTCTCGGCTCGACCATCGACCTCGCCATAGTCGAAGACATGGACGATGCCTGGGTGGTCGAGGCCTGCGACGGCTCGGACTTCGTTCTGAAAGGCATCGCGGAAGCGAGGGTCCCGGGCACGCGCGGCGGTGATGACCTTCACCGCAACATGGACATTCTGTCCGGTGTGGATGCCCGCCCAGACTTCACCCATGCCGCCTACGCCGAGCAGCTCGCCGAGCTCGAAGGGGCCAACGGGGATGGACACTTACTCACCTCGCAAAGAAGCGTATCGCTGTGGAGTTGGCCGGACCCAGCCTCCAAGGTCCTGCTCCAACCACGATGCGACGGTGAGTGTGGTCCGGTCTCGACCTGTCGCTCCGACAACCTGCACGCCAAGCGGCATTCCGTCTGTCGCTCGACCTGTAGGCACCTGAGTCACCGGAAGTTCCAGGGCGTTGAACAAGCCGGTACAGGCGAAGTCGAAGGGTCGGAGCATCATGCGACGGTGGCGCGGAGCGGTGCGGGTGTAGCTAGGGTACAGCAGAACTCCGTTGGGGCCCAAGGCATCTTCGAGTCGCTGGCGAAGCTCGGACAGCGTTGCGAGGAGGCGGCGACGACGACTGACCGGAAGCCTCGCCATTGCGCCCTCGAGCAGGAGCAGGACCACCGCCGGTGTGGTGTGATTACTTTGGCCAAACAGGAGTTTAACCGCCTCTGCCCATGGAGAGATTGGCCCGCCATCACCCAGCACATCCTGGAAGCTAGCATCTCCGGAGGCTTCTTCCATGGCGGCTGACCAGAGATCGAAGCCTCTCGCCAGTCCAGGGTGCGACCATCCGCGGACTGGAATCCCGCGTGCTGCGAGGGCAGCGGCACTCTGTCGAATGGCCTTCTTTACCGGTCCAGTTACCCTTGGTCGGCCCGGAGACTCGACGACGAGGACGTGCGCATCCTCGGGACGGTGGACAACGGCAGGCTCAATTCCAGCGGTGGACAGGCTGTCATCTGGGTGATGACCCGCTAGGATGTCGACGAGCAGAGTTAGGTCAGAAACGGACCGTGCGATGGGGCCCGCCGTGTGTAGGCGACCGGTCTCGCCTTCCATGCTCGGAAAGAGACCCACATTGGGAATCACACCGGCCGTTGCTTTGTGAGCGAAGACGCCACAGCAGAAGGCGGGCAGTCGCACCGACCCACCGATATCCGTGCCGATTCCCAAGGGAGAGGCACCGCACCCCACGAGCGCGGCTTCACCACCGGATGAGCCACCGGGTGTCCGGTTCAGGTCATGGGGATTGCGCGTGCGGCCGTAGAGTCGGTTGACGGTCTCTGTCCACAATCCCACTTCGGGAGCATTGGTGACTCCGAGCACAATGGCGCCTGCGTCACGTAGTCGAGTCACCAATGGAGAGTCCTTGGAAGCGATGCTCCCTTTTCTTGCCATCAATCCACCGGTATTCGGCATTCCCTGAACCTCAACGAACTCCTTCACCGTGATGGGAATCCCAAATAGCGGTGGAAGGTCGGTGCCAGAGCCATGGAGCTGTGCGGTCTGCACGGCGGCCTCGGTTCGCGCGTCATCGAAACGGTCAGCGACCATCGCGTTTAGCAAAGGGTTTACCGATTCAATACGCTTGATGAAGGCCTCGACCAGCTCGGTTGGTGTGGTGCGTCCCTCGCGGACGTCCGCGGCGAGTTGGCTTACTGGCGCGTCGTACTGTTCCATCGGAGACCTCTGCCGCGCGTTATCCGCCTGCGACGAAACGTGAACAAGTTGAGTGCGGGAACCGACCGTTGTGTGCAGGGGAGGTACGGCTGAGTTTGAGCAATCCATTTGAAAGCGCAGTCTTGCCCGCAGCAGACACCGACTGGGTGGCACAAGCCCGCCCGGGCCCTGTCTTGGGACTGTGCGCCTTCACCATTGCCATTGCTGGTTTGACGGGCGCGTTGATCTACCCGCAGCTGTGGGTATTCGACGCCCACCTGCGCGGATTCTTTGAGAATGCGTTGCCCATCCTCATCTCGCTCACTGGATTGGCCATGATTCCGTTGGGTGGAGTGGTGTCCAGCGGTCGTCTGTGGGCGGCTGTCCTAACCGTCCCGGCAACCGGTCTATTGACTCTCATGGGGCTCACTTGGCTCGTGTACACGCTTCTGGGAGGCACTTTTGCCCCCATCTACGTTGTGCTGGTGCTGGTCAGCGGAGTGGGTGTCGGGTGCAGTGTCATTGCGGTGGGGTCGTCGATGCGGGTGCATCGGGCGCGGCAGGCTTTGCTCTCCGATTGACGCTGCTCCTTGGGATGCCACGCTTGGCGCCGAGCCAGATACCGCCCACGTAGAATGTGCCCATGAATGTCACGGCAATGGCGGCAGACAGCAGGTAGGCCATCTCAATGCCACCGCCGGCACGGCTCACACTAATGGTAAGCATGAACAGGCCGCTGAACAGGACGGTGACACCGCAGATGACCCAGGTCAGTGTGTGGCTGATCGTCTCGGGCTCGTAGCGTTTTCGCTTTGGACCGCGACCCGGACCATAGCCAAGATCCGGCGGCTCTTCGAAGTCGCCGCCGTCATCGGCTGGAGCTTCCCAGTCAATCGTTGCCCAGTCGTTGTGTGCGTTGTCGATGTCCACCGGGTCTCCACGCTAGCCTAAGGTGACGCGTGCCCACTCAGCCAGACTGCACGGTACACTGCTCATCACGAGGGGGACACTAAACATGCGTCTATGGTTGTTTGCGTTGGTCTTGTCAGGGTGTACCCGCAAGACGATTGAGGAAGACTCGGATGGTTTGGACACGGGAGGCGTAGATTCGTCTGACGTGGACACCACTGACTCAGATACGGACGTGGGACCCGTGACCGATGTGACGCGCGTGCAGCCTGTTGCCGGTGGCACGGCACTTGTCTCCTCCGAGACCTACGACCTCATGGTCACCGTAGGGACTCCCGTTCACAGTACACAAATTACTTCCGAAAACTACCGGTTGACGGTGGGCGTCGTCGCCCCGTCCCAGCAGTAGGGGTTCATTATGCTTCGCACACTCGCTCTTCTTGTTTTTACGCTTCCTACTGTCGCCTTGGCAGACAGTCCGACCGAGCTCCCCATTCAAGGGGTGTTGACCGATGACGCTGGCTTTCCTATCGATGGAGTGGTCGACATTCGCTTGGCTCTGTACACCCTGCCTGAAGGCACCACACCCGTGTTCGCAGAGGACACGGTCGTCAACGCCAACCAAGGTCACTTTGTAGCGTACCTAGGCCGCGTAGAGACACTGGACTGGTCTATCGCTCGCGACAACAGCTCCTTGTACCTGGGGATTACCGTCGAAGACGACTCGGAGATGGCCCGCATCCCGATTGCCACGACCGCTTTTGCCGGCTGGGCTGATTATAGCGGCAACGCAGAAACGCTCGATGGATTCGATCTAGACGGCGTGATTGGTGAGGTTGAAATCAGCCTGGGTGAGGATCTACACGACCGATACTTGGACAGTGAAGCGGTGTCCGCGATGGGCAATAGCGAAGGCGGCAACCCACTGAACCACAGCCGGTACACGGATGCCGCAGCGCTGGCAATGTCGGGTGCTAGCAACTTCCTCAACCCGCTCAACCACGAACGCTTCACCGAGCCCGAAGCGCGTGCAGCGATGGGGAATGTGCGTGATGACAACGCGTATGCCCACGAGCGGTATGACGACGGTAATGTGGTCGCGGCGCTCGGCGAGATTGGTGTCGCCAACCCCTACGCGCACAATCGGTTCACAGACGCGGAAGCGGTTGCGGCAATGGGGGCGGTCGGGAACGACAACCCACTGGCCCACAACCGCTACACGGACACCGACGCTGTCAATGCGGTCGCTCGGGATGACCGCTACGTGAGCAATACCGGCGATGTCCTGGACGGAAACCTGACCTTCACCGGTGTTCTGAAAGATGACAACAGCCCGTTCTCAGTACACCTGATCAAGCGACGGTTTTGGCGCAGTTCAGAGGGCATCCACTTCCAGATGCCAGACGGCTCGGTGACCGTCACGCCGATTTCGGATGGTGTGGCGATTACTACGGGTGCGGTCCGCTACCGTCCGAGCGGGAGTGTAGAGGGAGATGGCATTCTGTACTTCAACATCGAAGACCAGCCGACCTACGCCTGCAACCTGTTGCACTGGGAAGATGACGTGGCTCGCAGCGGCTACTACATTGGTACGGATGGCGGAAACAACAAAGTTGCGATTTGGGGGAACGACGACACGTCTACCTTCGAGATTGCTCGCGAAGGCGTATCGGGCGTTCCGATTCCGGTGAACTCGCAGTTTGCGATGATGTGCTTCTGAGGCCAGCTACTCGCT
>JBLHSN010000362.1:0-5807 GCA_047626195.1 Myxococcota bacterium | reverse complement strand
CCATCGAAAAGTAAATACGACTCCATAACTGGGATATTTCATGAAATTTTCAAGCTCAATGCGCGTTGTTGCACCTCTATTAGTCGCGGCCCTAACCGCCTGCTCTGGATCTACGAGCGGCATGATTGTTGACCTAGGTACCGTGGAAGCCGGGGACGACTGCGCCAACGGCGGCCTGATGATTCAGACCGGCGTGGACGCCAATGAAGACGGGATTCTGCAGGCAGACGAAGTCAGCTCCAGCGAGTTTGTGTGTGATGGCGAGTCCGGCGAGTCCGGCGAGTCCGGCGAGTCCGGCGAGTCCGGCGAGCCCGGCGAGCCCGCAGCAGCCGCAGCCTTATTGAGGCAGACCGGACTCGACCAAGGCGATGCTAACTGCCCGTTTGGCGGCACCCAGTTTGATGCGGGCATCGACGATGGCGACCCCAGCGGCACCGCGAACGACGGCATTCTACAAGACGGCGAGATCGACAGCACCGAGTACGTATGCAGTGGAAACCCTGGCGCTGGGCTCAACTATGTACCCATTGTGGAGCCGGACGGTGCTGGTGGAACCTCCATCCTGAGCGCGGCCGGCGGCGAAGGGCTGGTCGAGCAGGGCGGTGACGCCGGCTATGTTCAGATGGGTATGGATTATGGCAGCAATGGCGGCGGCATTCACGTCTACGCCACGGGCGAGGCCGACGCGGACTGGATCTACCCGAGCAGCATTGCGATCAACCTTGGCGACAACCCGCTTGAGATCACCGCTGACCTCGCCTTGGCCGTTGTCTCGGACACCACCACCCTCTCGGACGGCGAGCTCTACATCAACTCCGAGAGCGATGAAATCCAGATGTGGACGACGGCTGATGGCGCCGGCGACGCCTATACCGGTGTGCACATCGGTCCCGGAGCGACGCTCACCCTGTCGCCCGCTTCACCGAGCACGCGCGTGCAGCTGGACATGGACTGGGACTTCCACCTGGAGGGCACCGTTACGACGTCCATCGTGAACGGTTGGCGCGCTGGCCTGAGTATTACGCCCTTCAACTTCATTGGCGCCGCCACCGGCGCCGTCGAACTCTCCGGACCGGCCATTCAGCCAGACCGCCGTGGAGAGCCGCTGCCTTCGTCCGGCTCGGGCGGAAACTTCAGCGTGCGTAGCGACGACTCGTGGTTCGACTTTGAGGAGAGCGCGGGCAGTATCTGGAACCAAGCGTCCATCAACACGTCTGGCGGTTCTGGAGTGTCTGGTGGTGACGCTGGCGACATCCGCCTCGATGCGAACTGGCTGTGCCTCAACACGGGCGAGCTCACGGCCGTTGGCGGCAGCGCGACCAGTGGCCAAGCTGGCAATGGCGGCGATATCGAGATTGAGTCCGATTACTCGCACACGATGAACTCCGGCACCGCCAATGGGTCTGGCGGCGACTCAGCGAACGGCGATGGTGGCGACGGTGGCGACATCGACCTGTACAACGGGTACTTCGGCGAGGTCCGCAACACCGCTGACTTCATCGCGAACGGCGGCGACGCCTCCTGCGCCGGTGGATGTGTGGGCGGAACGGGCGGCACGATCAACCTCGACGTCTATGCCAATCCCTTGTGGAGCTCGGGAGACCTGCTCGCACGAGGTGGTAGCGGCACCACGCTGAACGGCACCCGCGGACTTGCCGTGGCTCGCGGCGGCGATGGGGGTAGAATCAATACCTCTGCGTCTTACGAGAGCGGCTACTTTGAGGCCGACTACGTCGCAGTCGGAGACTTTGCCTTCTCCGGAAATTGGGACACGTCCGGTGGCGACGGCGCTGCGGGCGGTAGCGGTGGCGAGATTGATGTGGCACTCGACGCCGAGTACGTCCCGAATCAGCAGGTCATTCGCTTCTACGGATACGGCTCGGTGGATGTGTCGGGTGGAGACGGTGCTGAGGCAGCCGGTAGTGGTGGTTACTTCAAGATCTACACCGAGAATTACGAATCCGATTACTACCCTTCGTACTACGGTCCCGGCGGCTCTGTCGCGAACTTCGCAGACGTCAATGTCTCGGGCGGCGACAGCCTCAACGCCGACGGTGGAGACGCTGGCTACGTCGACCTTTACACCGACAGTGCATACAGCTTCGATGCTGAGTGGCAGGTGGTCGTCAACCGCGGTGACATCGACGCTCACGGTGGCGATGCGGTAACGAGCGCCCGTCGTGGCCCTGAGCCCTTCGGCACGGGCGGGGACGGCGGCGCGGTCTTCCTCTACGGAGTGTTCGGTGCCGACAACAGCGGCGATATCAACGCCAATGGCGGAACCGGCAGCAATGGGGGTTGCGGTGGTTGCTCCGATTACGGCGAGTGGGACTACGGCGTCTACATCGTCAGCGACATTGGTCGGGTGGTCAACACCGGAGATATCTCTTTGCGAGGCGGTGACGCGTTGAACCCAACGGGATTCGCGGGCGACTCTGAAGTTGTCGAAATTGTAGGTTGGCAGGTTACTAGCTCGGGCTCCATCGACGCCTCTGGCGGCGACGCGGACCTGACGGGTGGAGAGGGGGGGTCACAGACCGAGGGCGTCAACATCCTCAGTCTGTATGGCGTGACTGACTTCACGGGTGCCTTCATTGACGTGGGGGCTGGTCAGGCGGGTGAGCCTGGTAGTGCGGGCTTTGCGCTTATCGATGGCCAGAACGTCACAGAAGACTACGCACCGGTCACACCCACCCGGTAGCGAATCGGTCTTCGGACATCTTCTTGCGGCTGCTTGGGTTTATCGACCCACGCAGCCGCAGCTGTTTGTGGGCGACCCGGGCTCCACCATCCAGGCATCGCGTATTGCCGCTGTCCACGCATGCCGCGGCGGAATAGTCAGCGGCCATGCCAGGTCCCCTCGTCGTGCTCGGCCCCCAGCGGCCGAACCAAAACTTGAGTGAAGTCCTCCAGCGCTCGGTGACGGAGCCGGGGGCAATTGCCGTAATCAGTGCGGGCTGGCGGCATGATGAGGCGGACATCGGACCACTCCAAGCCGCCATGGGCCGCCCGTCGCACCACCTGGCGCTGTACCATTGGTTCGACGAGATCATGCGGGCCCACCCGGGACTCAAGCGTTCCTACCGGGCTCGACAGGACGCCAGGCTGGCGCACAAGCTGCTGTACCGCATTCGTGTGGATGCCTCTCTCATCGCGGTTCGCAAGCTTCGAGCGCTTTATGATAGCGACCCGGACGGCGTCTGGCCGGAGCTTCAGCGCGCGGCAAAGGCCGTTCGACGGGTAGATGAAGACTTGATGGAGGAGCTGGACACCATCAAGGAACGGTTCCCTGAGCTCGCTGCACCGTGGGAACGACCCGAGGTCGCGCCGTACCTCGAACGCATTGGGTCGGTGGTCCAGGACTGCGCGGCCATCGCTATCGCAGGTGGACATGTCGCGGTGCTGCAGAATCGCCTGCGCTTTTTTGGCTTCGACGGCCTGTTGACGGCGTGGACCCGGCCTATTGTGGCGTGGTCGGGAGGCGCAATGGTGCTGACGGACCGCATCGCGCTGTACTACGACGACCCACCGGAAGGCCCCGGCGAGGCCGAGGTCCTGGGGCCCGGGCTTGGACTACTTCCCGGGGTCGTCTTGTTCCCCCATGCCGAGCGTCGCTTGCGCATGGAGCAGACCCACCGGCTGTCGAGCCTGGCGATTCGCTTTCAGCCCGCTGACTGCATCACGCTCGAGAACGGCGCCCATCTGGTCCGCAGGGATGATGCCTGGCACAACGACGGGGTGGCTGGCTCTGCCCTGCGGATCCGACCCAACGGCACCCTGGAGACCCTCTAATGGAAAGCATCTTGGCGCTCATGGAGCGGCTCAATGCAGACCCGGACCGCCGGCACGACACGCTGTCGGCATTCGTAGACGCGCACAGCTTCCCACTGGTTCACGAGCACCAGGCTGTGTTTTTCTTCTGGGACAGCCACCACACCGATGGCGTAGTGCTCGCACACTGGGTGTTCGGCCTCGAGTCCCGGCAGGAGTTCAGCCGAATTGAAGGGACGGACGCCTTCTACCTTCACCTCGAGCTCCCTCTAGGCTCTCGTGTGGAGTACAAGCTGGAGCTACATCGCGGCGGAGAGCGGCACTGGATTCGGGACCCACGCAACCCACAGCAGGCGTTTGACCCGTTCGGCTCGAACAGCGTGTGCACCATGACCGGCTACGCGCAGCCCGCTTGGGTAAGCCGAGGGCGTGGTGTCCCCGCGGGCCGATTCGAGACGGTGAACATTCAGTCAGAGGTCTTCGGTGGCGAGCGCACGCTTCGGGTCTACCTGCCTGTGGAGTACAAGCCGAACAAGCGCTACCCGGTGATGGTGTGCCACGACGGAGACGACTACCTCAAATATGCGGGTATCGACTCCGTTCTCGACAATCTCATCGCCAGGCACGAGGTCATCCCGATGGTGGTTGTGTTCACTTCCGGTGGCGACCGCAACGCAGAGTACGCCGCCAATCCTAAGCAGGCCGCTTTCCTAGTAGACGAAGTCCTCCCAGCTATCGAGCGGTCGTACGGTACCAGCGATGACCCCAAGGAGCGCGGCCTGATGGGCGCCAGTTTCGGCGGTGTGTCCAGCCTGTACACAGCGTGGAGTCGCCCTGGCGTGTTCGGCCGTCTGATGCTGCAGTCGGGCTCTTTCGCGTTCACCGACGTCGGACATCACAATCGTGGCCCACTGTGGGACGACGTTGTCGCCTTCGTCAATGACTTCCGCAAGGACCCCGCCCGCGTCGACGCGCGCCTCTTCCTGTCGTGCGGCACCTTCGAGTCGTTGATTTACTACAACCGCAGCCTGGTGCCACGGCTTCGATCTGCCGGACTTCAGGTGCGCTACGCCGAGGCTCAGGACGGTCACAACTGGATCGCTTGGCGGGACCGTCTGCGCGAAGGCCTCACCTACCTATTTCCTGGCCATCTCAGAATGGTGTACGAATAGGCTTTAAAGGGGTCCACGAACCCGACTCTTCCGGTGTAGCAGTGAGCCCGAACTGAACGGCGGGCTTGGAGGAGACCAAGATGGCGCGGCACGCGCTGTCTTCTTCGGCACTGCCGCAGTGGTACCCGTCAATGACGATGAGGTCGCAGAAGTCAGGTGAGAACCGGGTGTGGACGTTCTGTTCTTCCTCTGTGCCGACGACCGCTTGGCATAGCGTGAGGTCGTTCTCGAACGCTTTGTCGATGTCGCGCTTGTCACGGCGATGCTGGATTTCGCACCGTCGTCGAGCAGCTTGCTCGATGATATAATTGGGTTTCGCGGCAGCAACTGGCCGGCGCTGTAGTCACGTGGGTCGGTGGTCTCGCTCGCCCAGCCCTACAGGGTCAGGCCTTGCACTTGCACGGAAACTGCGGAACCCGTAAGCAACCCATCGCTGAGCCCGCTGTCTTCGGCGTAGCCGTGGCACCAGACGGCTCCGTTGGTCTTCCTCGCGCACCTAAAGACGGCGCCCCCTGAGGCTACATCGGTCAGGTCGGTGACGGGTGTTGGTGTGTGGTTGGCCCAGTCAGAGGTCTCGTTGGCGAGACTACCACCTCCGTGGTTGCCAGCTCAGCCCACGTTCGCGTCCGCTCCGAGCATGCAGGGGTGATCCTCGTGACCGGATAGAGCGATTATGATGGTCACACCTTCTTATGCAGCGATCGGGGTAAGGGCGTCGTTGATATCGCGGTTGCCGTAATGACCCGCCGGATTGGCGGGCCGACACGCTGTGCACATCAAGTACGACGGCCGGGCTAAATGCCCACATCGGAAAGACTCTGTCGTCGCCCGAGTCGACGCGCGCCTCTTCCTGTCATGCGGCAC
>JBLHSN010000361.1:0-5817 GCA_047626195.1 Myxococcota bacterium | reverse complement strand
GTGGACCTCTCCGAGCAAGACCATTTGTCGGCAGACGGTGATTTGTTCCCGGGGCAGCGTCAGATCCTGGCTCGCCAACCGTACACCTTGCCGGGAGAAAACCCGACTCTAGGAGCGTACGCACTGCAGCAAGATTGGTACACTACCTACGAAGGCGGCACCGGATTTTTCTCGGAGTCATCGGGGATTGATGCAGCGATTGCAGACGGCGGAGACGTCATCGCGCGTATCAGTGCCGCAGGTGTAGACCCAGACGTTGAGCTGTTTATTCTGGCGGGTCGGAGTCCGCTTTTGTCCAACGGCCTGGACTGGGTGACGGCGCTATACGAGGACGCGTACGCAGACGAGATTGGCGTCAGCGCCGATACCTGGGCTGAGTTTGTCGGTAGTTTGGTCGGAGACGGTCTCCTTGGGGAGGGACTATCCACAGCCGAAGTCACAGGAATCGCCCGCGGAGACTTGATTTTAGGTGAGATTACCGGCGAGTCCGATGGTGTCGTGTTCACCACCAGTGCGACGGAAACGGACGCTCTGACTGCTCGCGGAGCGCGCGTACAAGAGGTGCAGATTGTGAACCTGTCGCACTTGGATCTGCTCTACGCGAGCCGTATCACCGGTCAGTTGCTCATCGACGCCTGTGAAGAAGAGGACGGCCGACCCTGGATGCAAGCGTTCGGCGAGCGCTACATCGAAGCCGATGCCCTTGGCTGGGTGGAGCGTGTTCTGGCCGACGAGCGGGTAGAGCCTGATGACGGCACAGATGACCTGCCCGAGGACACCGGCGATGCCGTGGAAGAACCCACGCCGAATATCGGTGATGGGGGACTCGACGCCTGCGGATGCAGCAGCACCCCGACGCCGTGGATGGCCGGCCTGTTGCTTCCGGCGCTGTTTGGCCTTCGTCGCCGGCTGTAGTGCTCCCAGGGGTTGTCATCCTAACCATCGTGGTCATGTGTGAGCCATTCGCAGGAGAACAATATGGCCCAAGATCTCTACGACGTTCTCGGCGTCCGCAAGACGGATGGTCACGACGTCATAAAGAAGGCCTACCGAAAGCTCGCTCGGCAGACGCATCCCGACCGCAATAAAGACAATCCGAAAGCCGAAAAGCGGTTCAAGGAAGTCAGCTCCGCGTGGGACACGTTGGGGGACAAAGACAAGCGCGAGATGTACGATACCTTTGGGGATGCGTCTACCAAACCTGGTTTCAACGCAGATCAGGCGCGCGCCTACCGCTCGGCGACAGGCGGACGCGGGCGGAACGTGGACTTCGGTGGCGGAAACGTAGACCTCGGAGATCTGCTCGGCGGAATGTTCGGAATGGGCGGTGGCGGAAAGCCTGGCTTCAACTCCGGTTTTGGTCCGGGCACCGGTGGCCTTGGCGGCTCTGGATTCAGTAGTGGTTTCGGCCCCTCTCCCGGCCAAGACATGACCGCGAAGGTCTCTGTCCCCTTTGAGATGTCGGTGCTGGGCGGCGAGTACCCACTCGTTCTGAGTGATGGGCGAAACATCAAAATTCGTATTCCTGCTGGCGTTCGTGACGGCGAGGCTCTCAAGCTCCGCGGTCAGGGCGGTCGCGGACAACAAGGTGGCCGAAACGGCGACTTGCGCATCACGATTCAGGTCCATTCCCACCCCCGATTCCGGCGCGATGGCCTGAACCTCCTGGTCGACGTAGACATTACGGTGGTCGATGCCATGCGTGGGGGGAAAGTCGTGGTCCCAACCCTTCAGGGTGACGTCAAGCTCACCATCAAGCCGGGTGTTCAGTCGGGTCAGAAGATGCGCTTGTCTGGGAAGGGCGTGACTCGTCGTCAACAGACCGGGGACTTGCTCGCTGTCCTACACGTCAAGCTGCCTAGTCACGTTCCTGAAGATGTCCTAGACGCCCTGCAACAAGCCTACGACACAGATGCAGACGTGGAGATGGCCGACGCTTAGCCACCGTGCAAAAGTGGTGGAAGCACGCTTGATAGCCATTCTCGGATGGCTCTTTCGCCCCCGAACTCGGGAAGCTCGGACTCGAGCAATATGGCTCCTGGCCGGTCACCTTCCACCCACGCGCCTTGGCTCAGAGTCGGGGCTTCGGTCTCGGCCGACGGCCAAATGCCCCAGCATGGCGCGCCATCGTATTGCTCGTAGCCAACGTCGACATGTTGGTCTTTGGCTCCGGGGACTGGAATCTTGACGGTGAGGTCGAAGTCCCGCGGCCAGCAGCGAGGGTCGGAGGCGTTGTCATGCTCCCGGCTCAGGTCGTGAAGAATGGTGGCGGCTCGGGCGAAGCAGCTGCTGAGACGCGTGGAGGCATCGGGGCTGACCAAGGGGAGCGGTGCTACCGTTGAGAAGCCACCCGGAGGGTCGTAGGGGGGCATGTACAACGCACTGTCTCTCCCGCCAAGAGTGGCTGCAGCGGTGCGTAGCCAGATGACCAATTCTGCAGGTGAACTACCGCTGACCGGTCGATTGCGTAGGAGCGTATCGTCGCGAACGAGGACCAGATTTAGGTCAGCTAAGCGCACCCCGGCGGCGAGGCCATGGGCGGGTCGGCCTACAACTGCACCAACTGCGGTGTTCCAGCCCATGTTCAGGCGGCGGTGCTCGGAGGACGCCTTGAGGTGGGTCGCGGCCCACGAGGTCGCGATAGTGACCGCGCTATGGGCTACGCGGCGCGCTTCGGCAGCAAGAGCGGCCTTGTCGGGTGTGGTCTCGTTCACCACCCGACAATACGCTGCGGGCCCGGCATTGGGAAGGGCGCGTTACCCCGACTTGTGGGAGTCGAGTCATTGTCTAACCAGCCCTTTTTTCATCTGCGGAAACCTGCGCGTCGAATTGGTAGTTCGCACGTGCCCAGCACCGATTCCTTCTCGTACCCAGACGTAGGAGCGACGCGTACTGCACCCCCAATGGGGTGGGAAGCGGATCGACTGGTGGACGACGTGGGTGTGGGGCGCGAGGCCTATGAGCGCGCAAAACAAGCCATTCGTACTTACCAGATGTTTCGTCAGAGCTGGGTGGAACTCATCCACGCGGACCCGCTGGCGGAAGGAGCGGAGGTTGTGTTTGCGTCTCGGCAGCTTGGGCTTTGGACGCTGAATGCATGTCGTGTGGTGTACATCATCGAGGAAGAAGACGATGTGCGCGCTCGGTTTGGCTTCGCGTACGGGACACTGGCGAATCATGCGGTCGCCGGTGAGGAGCGCTTCCTCGCCACGTGGGACAAGCGGTCGGATATTGTAGACTTTGAGGTCTTTAAGTTCTCGCTTCCGCGCCACCCTCTTGTGCGGGTGATGGCGCCTATTGCGAGGTCGATTCAGAGAAAGTTCTCGGAACATGCGGTGCTAACTGTAAAACGGGCGGTCCAGCTATGAATGGGAAAACGGTTGTCGTTGCAGGAGCAAGTGGCTTTGTCGGGCGTCATCTTGTGGACCGCTTGCAGACCGAGGGCTTTCGTGTGCGCTGCGGAACGCGCGATACGCTTCGCGCAAGCTCGGTTCGGCCTGGATTTAATTGGGTGGAACTGGACGTTGATTTGGTGGAGACTCTGGATGCTGCCTTTGAAGGGGCAGACGCTCTGGTGTTTTTGGTCCACCGGATGCGCGATGCTGGTGCTGACCTTGAAGATTCGGAGGAATCGGCAGCTAAGCGAGTTCTGGAGTGTGCAGAGCGTGCCGGTATCCGCCGCATTGTCTACTTGGGGGGGCCCGCTCCGAAGAACACCGAGGAAGGCGAGGCCATCAGTGAGCATCTTCGCGCGCGGCTAAAGACAGGGGTGGTTTTGCGGTCGTCGCCCAATATTTCGACCATCGAACTGCGCGCAGGCATGGTCATCGGAGCCGGGTCTGAGAGTTGGCTGATCGTTCGAGACCTTGCGCTGCGCTTGCCTGTCATGATTCTGCCGAAGTGGATGATGAACCGCAGCCAACCCATCTGGATTGGGGACGTCGTGGATGCGCTGAATCATGCGCTGGCCAATCCCATGACGGCGTCTCATGCCTTCGACCTGCCGGGTCCCGAGACACTCACCGCTCAAAACATCTTGATTCGCGTGGGTGCTCGGCGCGGCATTCGTCCGCTGATGATTCCGGTTCCGGTTCTCACTCCCTCCTTATCGAGCCATTGGATTCGGCTGGTGAGTCGCGCCGACTTCGACATTGCCAAGCGCTTGGTCCACGGGTTGACCCACGACCTTGTTGCAGAGGACGCGGGGTACTGGAACGAGATGCCCGAGCGCATCGCGGTCCCGTTGGATGACGCGATTGACCGGGCTCTGGCAGCCGAGAAGAAGCTGGGTGGCGCGGCGGCATTTTGGGAAAACTTGGCCCACAGAGTGGCCCGTAAGGCACGATGAACGAAGAGAACCATGTAGACCATGACTGCGCAGATTCCAGTCATGAGCACCTTCCGCCGGCCACGCGCTCGTGGATAGTGGCCGGTCTGATTTTGCCGATTCTGTTCTACCGAAAAGTCATCTCGCCTATGACACCACCGTCATGCCGGTATCAGCCCACCTGCTCCGCGTACACGCTCGAAGCAATGGAGGTGTGGGGTGTGGTCGGCGCATGGATGGGGTTGAAGAGGATTCTTCGCTGTCACCCCTTTCATGCTGGCGGCTACGACCCGGTTCCTAAGCCGGATACGGCTGAGTAACCGCTATCCATCGTGGGGGAGGTTGCCCCGGTCAGACCTTAGGTAGGCGTGCGGCGTGGCCCACATCAGATTGCTGACACGCGACGTATAGAAGTCGGCGTAGCGCTCGACCTGCCGGGCCAGATGGCTCTTGTCGTTGCCCGCGCGGAATAGGGATCCCCAGCGGTCGTTGCCGTGTGTCCCTTGGGCGGCAACGAGCGGGCTGACCCTGGCGTCGAGTGCTTCGATATCGCGGTAGTGAGCGTCCAGTTGGTTGGCCAAATCTCCGGCGGACTCGGTGGGTTGGGGACCATAGGCCTTGGCGAGTCGTTGTTGCTTGAGGCGAATCACGCTCATGAGGTGCTCGATAGAGCGCTTTTCGTGCATCAGCGCTGCGATAGCACCCGTGTTTTCTGCGGCGTCTCCGAGGTCTTCTTCGAGCTCGCGAACGACGAGGCCCGTCCGCCACCGCAGCAGCTTCTTGCTGACGTTAACGTCGGCGAAGACGTGGTCGCCAACGTACAGAATGGACTGGCCAGATAGCCCGAATGCCTCTTCCACCATACTGGCATTTCCGCCGTGGTACGCCTCTTCTGCAGCCAGTGGACCCATGTGCTCTTGAAGCAGACCTTGGTCTGTATCCACCACTTGGTACACCGGGTCTTCACGGGTGAAGAAGGTGGGCTTGCGAGCGGCCACCATGACCACATCGAAGAGGCTACGCCACGATTCTCCCGACAAGTAGGGGTCGAAGGTATGTTCCATGACGGCCCGGGTGTACTTCCACCCGCTATTCGTGATGAGTGCCAGCTTCTTTCCGGCATGGCGCAGGTCGAGCAGAGCGAGAGGAGTCTCGGGGTCTGGTGCAATGAAGGCGGACGGATTGGCGATGACTGCGTCTTTGATGTGTCCTTCGGTGTGCACTCTGAACAGTGCGCGGGACACACGCTCGAAGGCTTCTTGGTACGAAGCGACCCCCGGCAGTGTGTTGCGGTCGATACGGTCGACGAGCTGGGCGAAGAGACTGGCCATGGACAACGAGAAGAGGGTGTTGAGGAAGACCCATCGCTTGTCGCGAAGGTCTACGAAGGTCCGCGCGTACAGATCGCGTTGCTCACGCCAAGGCAGCATGACGGTTCCGTGGGATGCCCGCTTGGGGTAGCCAAAGCGGTTGGCTTTGACGACATTGCC
>JBLHSN010000360.1:0-5827 GCA_047626195.1 Myxococcota bacterium | reverse complement strand
GCGATGTTCGTCATTGCCCTTGGCATTGCGGTGGGGCTCGCGGTCCTAGAGGTCGCTGCTGGCGGCCTGTCGGAGATGATTGACCTCGACATCGACGTGGATGCTCCCGAGAGTCCTGGCGCGCTTTGGGTAGGTCTAGGTTGGCTTGGGTTCGGCAAAGCGCCGGTATCGGTCTTGTTGGCCACACTGCTCGGTAGTTTTGCTCTGGGCGGACTGAGTGTGATGGCCATCGCTCGAGATGTGGCTCCGGCATTGCCGCCGGTCGCAGTCTTGCCAGTGGGCCTTGTTGTGGGTGCTGTTGCCGGGATTCTAGCTACGCGACTCATTGGCGGGCTCATTCATCGCTTTGTGCCTGATAATGCCTCCACGGTGCGTGGAGCCGGTTTTTACCTGGGCCAGACGGGACGTGCCATGGGCCTCATCAATGCCGACGTTGGCCAGGTACAAGTTCGCAATGACGGCGACGCACCCGTCCTCCTACGCGTGGTCAGCGAGCACATGCTGAACAGTGGGACTGCCGTTGTCTTGGTCGCCTATGACGCGTCCCTCAAGCTCTACCGAGTAGAGCCAGAAACTGAACAAATCCCCACCCTGCCCAGGAGTCTTTGACTTGGACACTACCCTCATCATCATCCTTGTTGCGGTTGTCGGAGCCATGCTGCTGCTCGTCACCATCGGCCTAAGCCTCAAGCGCGTGTTCATCGTTCCTAAGGCCAATGAGGCCATCATCCGTACCGGTGGTCGTCAGCCTGCAGTGAGCAAAGGCGGCGGTATTGTTGTGTTGCCGGTGATTCATGATTTTCAGCGAATCTCGCTGGAGGCGGTGAGTGTCAGCATTGACCGCAAGAACAGCGATGCCTTGCGTACCCGCGACAAGTTCTTGGCCGAAGTGGAAGGCACCATGCTGGTGCGCGTCGACACAACGGATTCTGAGCAGATCTTGCTCGCGGCACAGTCGCTCGGAGATGGCACCGCTCAAGGTGTGGAACGCATCGTCTTCGACAAGACCGGCCCCATTGTCACCGATGCCATGCGCAACGCCACCATGCAGAAGACTTTCCTAGAGCTCAATGAGCAAAAGGCCGAGTTCGGTGCCCAGGTGCTGTCGGCGGTTGCCGATGACCTGCAGAAGCTTGGACTTCAGCTGGTCAGCGTGACGATTACCGAAGTGCGTCAGCAGGCCTTCGACCCGACTGACATGGGTGTGTTTAGCGCCGAGGGTCGTCGGAATGCCGCAGCCATCGTCGAGAAGAACCGGCAAGAGACGAACAAGATTAACCGTGATGCCGAAATTGCGGTCCAGCAGCAGGATGTGGAAGCGCGTGAGAAGGCGTTGATGCTCCAGCTGCGCCAGGAGCAGAAGGAGGCGGACAACGCGCGTCAGATCGAAGAGTACCGGGCCCAGCAGCTCGCCGAGACCCGGCAGAACGTGTTGCAGCAAGAGCAGGCGACAGCAGAAGCGGAGGCGAGCCAGTCGCGTGCGGTGCAAGAACGTCAGATCAACGAGCAGCGTAAGGTCGAAGAAGCCCAGATCTTGAAGGTCAAGCAGGTAGCGGTCAGTCAGGCTGCGGCAACGGTCGAAAAGGTCAACGCGGAAGCCGCTCAGATGGTTGCGCAAGAAGATGCGAATCGTCAGCAGGAAGAAGCTGAGATTGCGCGTCAAAAGTCGGTTGAGGCCGCACAGATTGAGAAGACGAAGGCACTTCGGGTTGCCGAAGAGTCACGTCAGCAAGCTATTGAAACGGCCGAGGTCGAGCGTCAGAAGGCCGTCGCACTCTCACGTGCCGATGAAGCCGCAGCTCGGGCTACCCAGGCCACCGCCGAAGCCAAGCAGCGGGAAGCCGAAGAGACCATCGTCACCGTTCGGGCCACCGCCGAAGCCGACCGTCGCAAGAAGGTGACGCTCATCAAGGCCACGGAAGAAGCCGAGACCGAGCGCATTGAGGCAGACAAGCTGGCCTACGTGGAGACCAAGCGTGCAGAAGCGGAGCGAGACTCTGCGCAGAAGCGGGCCGAAGCGGTGAAGGCCACAGCGGTCGGTCAGGCAGACGCTCGCAAGGCGTTGGCCGAGGGTGAAGCACAAGCGGTGCGTATTGGCGCTCAAGCCTACGCGGCACAAAAGACGACGCGTGCCGAGGCGGACTTTGTCGCCTCGGAGAACGAAGCCAAGGCACAGATTGCTCTGGCCCACGCGGAGCTTGAGCGCGGAAAGGCCGAAGCGGAAGCGCGGCGGTTGCAGGTGGAAGCCGAGAACGCGGTGTCCCAGACCCTTCTGGTACGCGATGTGATGGTGAAGGCCCTAGAAGTCGCCCCGAGTGTGGTGCGTGAGTTTATGGCGCCGGTTGCGAACATCGCCCATGACGTCAAGGTCCTTCAGATCAACGGACTTGGCGGCTCGAGAGATGGCGAAGCGGACTCGGTCCCCGCCACAATTCTGGGCACGGGAATGGCGCTGAGCGGCGCACTCCCCATCGTCAACGCCATGGTCAAAGGCATGATGGAGAACGAAGATATCCGAGGCATCGCCGGGAGCGTCGCGGGTGTGGCCAAAGGAGCGCTGAAGAGCACGGCAGACGCCGTGACGGAGGTGGTTGCGGACAGCTCCAACGCGTAGTTTCACAGCGCGACCAACACGTCGGGCGTCATCTAGTTGGATGGCGCCCGTTTTGCGTGTGAGGGAGGCCGTGCGGAGGCATGGATGCTGTGGAAAGGACTCGGAGGAGCGCTGCTTGGAGCGTGGGCACTGTGGTCGACGGGTGCCATTGTGTTGGGCGGTTCCGGGCCGTCTGGCCTGCGGTTGCTCACCCTGTTGGTGCTGTGGGGTTTGGTGATTGGCGTGGGTGCGGTATGGCGGAGGTCGGTCGAGGAGACGACGGGCGCGGTTGTACTCGTGTGCATACTCGCCACCAGCTTCTTCTTTGCTCTTCGTCCTCTGCATGGCTTGGACTGGATGGAAGACCAAGAGCGTCTGCCGAGCGTGTCCGTTGATGGAGACGTCATCACCATCGATAACTACCGGCAGTTTCGCTACCGCAGTGAGTTCGACTGGGACGCCCACTGGTCCACGCAGACCTTCCGTTTCTCGGAGCTGGTTGGTGCGGACATGGGCATTGAGCAGTTCGCCAGCCTTGAGGCCATTGCGCACACTTTCGTCAGCTTTCGCTTTGAAGACGGGCGGGTTCTCGTAGCCTCTATCGAGATTCGAAAGGAGAAAGGCGAGGACTTTTCGCCGATAAAGGGACTGTTTCGACAATATGAGCGCATGGTCGTTCTGGGCGACGAGCGCGACATGGTGGAGCTTCGTGCCATTCATCGCGAAGACACTGTCTACTTGCATCCAGTGGATGTTTCTGCGGAGTACACCGAGGCATTCTTGCGGTCTATCCTTGAAGACGCACAGACTATTGAAGCGAAGCCCGTATTCTACAACACGCTGACTGCTAGCTGTTCAACAAGCCTGGCCAAACACATCCGCGCAGTGGGCCCTGTTGGCTGGGACTACCGCATGGCGTTGCCTGGCTACGTGGATGTGATTGCCTGGGAGCTGGGCTGGTTTGGTGAGGAGCCCCTGGACGTGCTTCGTGACCGTCACACCATCAATGAGCGTGCGGTCTTGGCGGCAGGGCAGGATGACTTCTCGATGCTTATCCGTGCGCAGAGGTAGGTCGCGGCGACGGGTCGTGAATTCCAACAGCTCGCGTCTGGTGACCAAGGTAACAATCGCTCTGGTGTACGGCGCTTAAGGAAGCGGGACAGCTCCTCCTGGTCTCAACGACCCAGGAGTGTGCATGGTCCTCTTCATTCTGAGCGCAGCCGCCGCGGACTACGTTGTCCCAACGCCGGCTCTCCTTGAACAGGTCTTCAAAGAGAGAGGCGCACCTCCGCGCGGCCCAGACGGATTCAGCGGTTGTCGAAGCGTCAGGACTGTGCTTTCACAGACGTCAACGGCACTGCATACCGAGTTCGGGGTCGAGGAGGACGCACTCACCGTCCACAAGCAGAGTGTGTCCGTTGGGTATCTTCTAACCAGGGGCCTGGCGATTGGGAGTCTGGTGTCGAGCCGCCCTCACTCGCCGCGCAAGTGAGGGTTCGCACCGACCGGCGGCGTATCGTTGGCCGCGACCGCAGATGTGTTGGACACGACCTGATTCTTGGGACATCGCCGGAGTCCGAAGACGTGGTTTGCGTGGAGGTGCCCAATACGTACGCCACCACCTCAATGACCGAGGTCGCGGCACGCGATGGTGACGTCCTCTGCCCACAGGCCAGCTATCTGCAGTACATTGGCGAAGCCGGTGGAACCTGTATCGGCCTCGCCTGTTTGCCACTCACGCCTGTTGAGAACATCCGAGTGGTGGGCTGGTTGTCTGTGCTCTGTGGGGGAGAAACAGGTCGAGGCTCCGGAATGCTCCTGCGACTACAGACGACGGTCCATTTCCTGAAATGCGTTTCTGCACGTACCCTACGGACGCCGTGGCATCGACACCGAGACGTTCCAGGTCCTTGGACTGTGCTAGAAGTGTTGCGTGCGGTCTTGCCGGTTCGTATTGGGGGGTGAACGCTAGAGCGGTCCCTTCTGGTTTTGGTGCCCTGCACTTGGGCGATGCCTTGCGCGACCAACCCCCTGTGTCACTGGGTAGTAATCGTCGTGGTTCATCTTCCGCTGGGGCTTGTGTGGGCTGAGTCGGGCCAGGTTCATGAGCGCGTAGGCTGTTCTTAAACGACAGACTTCTCGTTTCTAAACATCCACAAAAACCCGTCGCCGAACGGCTGTGGACACGCGGACCGCCGCGTCGACATCAGCCCACGTGGGCCAATGGGTCGCTGCGCATGCTGTGCCTTACGTGGTGTCGCACTCACTTCCGCGGTGTCCTTCAAGTCCACCCCATTTGCCCAACAACGAGCCATTCACCCAGGCGTCTCGTCGACGTGTCCCAGATGGGTAGTCACAGCCAAACCTATGGGACACTCCTGCATCACTATCCGATAGCGCTCCGCCCTATCCACCGCCTGGTAGGACGGGTCACCACCCTTCGCCAACGGCTGAATCAGCACCGCAAACGCATCCTCAATCCTGTCCGCTTGGTCTGCCGGCACCTGTCGAAACACGCGCGTCCGAGCATTCGCCGGATGACAGCGCTTCTCCTGGGCCGCCGCCACCGTTTCCCGCGGAAGCCCAAAAGACGCCAAGGTCTCCAGCTCTCGGTTCGTCGGAGTCTGTGCGTGGGTCACCCACTCCGCTTGGGTCGACGCTGTCGCAATGCGAGTGCCCGCACGCGCTTTGGTCCACGACAACACAACGGTATTGGCATCTTAGGGGTGTTTGCCTCAGACTGCGCAGCCCCTATTGCCGGGACCCATCGAGCCTGCTGTCCATCCACGCCGCCCGCCGTGTGACCCAATCACCCAGGTAGCTGACTTCTTCAGCGTACGTCGTTCGGTCTTCCGCCCCTTCATCGTTGGGCCAGACGTACTCGCCTAATACCGGCCATCGCTCAAAGTTGCGGGCTGCTGACATCTCAAGCGAGGCTTCGGTGGTGTCGATGTCTGCCAGGAGCTGGGTATCGGACCACGCACCGGCGCGATGTTCGGCCCAGCGCTCGGAGATTCGGCCCTGAAAGGCAGTGTCCTCCAGCAGTTTCTCGTACCAGCGGAACCCGTTGGGGTTGTCGGCTGGGAACTCGGGATTGTTGTAGTGCCAGCCTTCGACCTGCCAGGCGTCGAAGTAGTCGGCGTTGCCCAGTGAGCCGTTGAAGTCCCACACGGGTCCCATGAACAGCTTGCCGTCGCGCGGCTTGTGCATGTAGGTGGAGAGCACGTAAGCATC
>JBLHSN010000359.1:0-5857 GCA_047626195.1 Myxococcota bacterium | reverse complement strand
AGCTCGGACTTCACCGACCCGACCGCAGCTGCGCGCTGGGTCCTCGTGCAGAAGGAGAGCACCTTTGGGGACGCGTACAACATCAACACCCTGCTTGAGTGTGACTGAGCGTGCCGGTGCGGGTCCAGACTCGCACCCGCACACCGAAGACAGAGCGCATCGCCTGCCATCAACAACGCGAGTGGCCTAGATCAACCGTCGGCGTCGGAAGTACAGCGCCAGTCCGACACCCAGCGCCACTAGGATGATGCAGACGATTGCAAATGCGTACGGAGAATCCACTCCCGGCATTCCACCTACATTGATTCCCAGCAGACCTGTGAGCAGGCCAAGCGGCAAGAAGATGGCGGCAACCACGGACAACACGTACATCGTGCCGTTCATCTGCTCAGCGATGCGGTTGGTGAGCTCCTCCTGAGTCACGGCGGCACGGTCTCTCGCTGAGTCTAGGTCTTCAAAGCAACGCGTGAGGCGGTCCGCAGCCTCGCGCAGTCTGGCTCGGTCCAGGTCGGACAGCCAGCTCACCCGCTCCGACTGCAGACGCGACACCGCTTCGCGCTGCGGCGCAATGTACCTACGCAACGCGATGGCATCCCGACGAAGTGCGCCGATTCGAGAGCGCAGCTCGCGACTGCCGACGGTGAGCATGGCCTCCTCCAGAGCGTCGGCTTGGTCATCCAGCCCACCGACCGCCGCTGAGATTCGCTCATTGATCCCAACAACGACCTGCACCAGTAGGTCTCCGACGTCTCTGGGTCCATTGCCAGCGATCAGCTGCTCGCTGAGCTCCGCCACAACCCGAACCCGCCGCCGTCGTACGCTCACCATCCGCTTGGCCTGTATCCAAAGTCGAAGCGACACCATGTCTTCGGGTGCCGAGCCATCGTTGAGGTTGATGCCGCGAAGAACAACGAACAGACCGTCGCCGATCAACACGCAACGCGGGCGCGGGTCCGGTGAGATCAGCGCCTCCAAGGTCGCCGGGTCCATGCCCCCGTTCTCCCGGATCCAGTCCTCAGCACCCGGCTCTCCATAGTCCAGATGGACCCAGACCACGGCATCCGTGGCGTCCATCGCTTGGCCAAGCTCGCAGGAGACCCCGCCACCCTGGCCATCGAGTCGCCAGACGTGAAGAACGTGGGACGTGGAGTTGGACATCTTGAGGACCTCTAAACAGATCCTACACGATTTCAGCGACCGTCCAACACTCCTGGACCGCTCGCCACGGAACCCTGTGGACCCACTAGCGGTGTGACCCAAACGTCTATCCACCCAATGAAATACGTGCGCCAAGAGTGTTGATGGAGACGCCGGTCGCTCTGAATGCCGGTCCACGAAGGCCAACGGAATTGGGCATTTATGGGGTCATACAACGGCATGTATAGCTGTTAGTGGGCGGCGACATGGGGCATACTGAACCCTGAGGACTTCTCATGCGCCGTTCCCTGCTGCTCTCTGCCCTATTTCTTGCCCCCACTGCCATCGCCGCACCGCTGCAGTTTCCACAGCAGGGGCGCCTCCTAGACGGTAGCGGCGCTCCGATCAACGGCAGTCATACGCTGACTTTCGGCCTGTACACTGCGCCAACCGGTAGTAGCCCCACGTGGACCGAGTCGGACGCCCTCACGCTGGAGGATGGATTCTACGGCACGGTCCTCGGCGATAGCACCCCGCTCACCGCAACCCTGCTCGCCCCCTCCGCCCTGTATCTAGGCGTCACCGTTGACGGCATTGGCGAGCTCGGCCCGCGAACCCGTCTAATGACGGTGCCCTACGCGGCCGTCGCGAGCGCTGTTGCTCCCGGTACACTCGCGGTCGACGGCCTGACCGTTGGCGGGACCACCGTGGTGAATAGCAGCGGAAACATTGACGCCGCCCGCATTGTCAACGAGCCCCAGCAGCTCGGTGCCCTTCCCTCGTGCAGCGTGGGCGACGTCGCTGCGTACTCGGCCAGCGGCTGGATCTGCGCCCGTCCCAAGGGCACGAACTACGCCATCACCCGCAACTTTGTAGACGTGCGCAACGCCTCGACGGCGTGGACCAACGTCAGCGGGCGTACCGTCACCCTGGTTGTCGAGCAGCCTGGCGCGGACGTACACGTGACCTACCAGGACTCCATCGGCTTCCACATGACCGGGACACACGCAATGTCCTGTCGGTGGCGCATGCTTATGGACGGGAATCAGGTCGGTCAGCTCCAGTGGCACCACAGCGACACGGGCACGGGCTGGCGCATCTGGGGCGGCAGCGAAGACTGGCTCATCTCCGGCGTGGCCAGTGGCTCGCACACCTTCCAGCTGCAGGTAATCCTCGCAACAGGGGCCTCGGGGTGCCTGAACGGCTGGTCCGACGGGAACCAGGAGAACTTCATGCTCGCCCGCGAGCTGTAGCCGCCACTGAGAAACGCTATGGCCCCACTGGCGGCGTGACCACAGGTCCGGCGTTGAGGTCGAGACACCCTACTCTTGAAGCCCAAGCCGCCCATGTTGGGGTGTAGAGGCTACGGTACGCTACACGCCGCAAGCCCGGTCAAACACCCAAGCAACATCCAGCGGGACATGAACCCTCCGTCTCTTCGACCCGGAGGGCTTCGGTCCCACGAGACCTTCTGTTTGGCTGCTTAACAAGCGCCTAGGGCGTCTCAGGCGGGTACTGATCGGTGACATACGTCTGCTCGGACTGAGTCGGGCGCACGTAGCCAGTCACCTTGGGGCGGGGTGGTAGATCAATGGGCCCAGGAACCACGTCTTGGTAGTCGAACTGGGACAGCAGGTGTTGGATGCAGTTGAGTCGTGCTCGCTTCTTGTTGTCCGACTCCACAACAAACCATGGCGACTGCTTGTTGTCTGTGTGCTCGAACATCACGTCTTTGGCCCGCGAGAACTCCACCCAACGCTTACGCGACTCTAGGTCCATCGGGCTAATCTTCCAGCGCTTCACCGTGTTGTGACTGCGCGACTGGAAGCGCCGCTCTTGTTCCTCTGGGCTCACGCTGAACCAGTACTTGATCAGGCGAATTCCACAGCGAATCAACAGGCTCTCGAAGCGCAGACATGCGCGCAGGAACTCGTTGTACTCGGCGTCCGTGCAGAATCCCATCACGCGCTCGGTTGTACCAGCTACGGTCGAACAGAGCGATCTCACTAGCGGCGGGAAGGTGGGCGACGTAGCGCTGAAAGTACCACTGCGATTTTTCCCGCCCAGTGGATGTGGCCAGAGCCACGATTGAGGCGGCTCGGGGATTCAGGCACTCTGAGATGCGCAAGATGGTCCGGCTCTTTCCCGCAGCGTCCCGCCCCTCGAACACCGCCACAACCCGTTCGTCACGGGCGCGAATCCAGTACTGCAGACGCATCAACTCGGCTTGAAGACGCGACAACTCGCGGTTGTAGTAGCGGGCATCGGGCTTGCCCTTCTTGGTGAACTTGTGGGGCGTCAGACACAAGCACCTCCCATGTATCATTTAGGGTCAAGAGGGCGGACCGCCACTACCTGGCCGAGAACTCCGGCGACCGGGGTCCCCGATTCGTATGTGTAGGCGCGGGAGTAGAGGCGCTGACCGGTGCCCTACCGAATGCCGACCGACATGAGCTGGTTGCCGCGCGTCGTGTGTCCATTCTGGTTGAACACCACTCCGGTGTAGCTGCTGCTGCCGTAGACCCGGAAATACGGAGTCGATGTGTCGCCGCACCACGAGTTGCACGATTTGTAGCAATTGGTGTAGCCCGACGCGAACAGGCCTACGTTCATCGGCGTGTTGCAGGCCATGAGCTGCCAGCTCGTGCCAGACACAGCACCGTGGCCAGTCCATAGGCCCCAGGTAGAGCCGCTCGATGGGTAGGCGTCGATGCGCACATCCGAGTCGCGAGAGAACCACGCGGCGCTCCCGCTGCCGTGCTGCACATAAAGCGCCTCTGAGAAGGGTATCTTCCGGCAGTCGGCACGGTAGCCGTCCGACCCATAGGCGACCGAGGAGGAGGTCTGGGTGTCGAAGTCCACTGAGCCATTGCTCTCGGTGTAACACAAGGTCCAGCCACCCCCGTCCGTTGTCATGTCGCACCACGCGGAGAAGGGAGCGGCGGCGCCTTGGGGCTGGATTCGGTACAAACCATCACCGGTGTCGCCGGCGTACGTCCCGCCCTGGCCGGTTCGGTACGCCTCGCAGCTCACCGCAATAGCGCCATCGGCCCACTGCCGCGCGCCGTTCACTGTCCGTAGGCCTCCCGCGCCAACCTCCGCCCATGACCCTGAGTCGCAGACCTGCAGGGTACGCAGGCTGGGATTCCAGCGGATGCTGCCGCTGCCTGTGCACCCACCGATGGACGACACAGGCACGGCAGATGCGACCCCGGCGGTCGGCGTCGCTAGCAAGCGGTTTCGCGGTCCGAGGGGCTCGCCGCCATTCACTGTCACGCCGACCCAGACCTCGGGCCGATCGAACAGATTGGTGTCCAGCGAGGGAAGCCCCTGCTCGAGTTGGAGCGCGTAGTACCCGGCCTCTACTGGAACGCCGGTGTACGTTCGCGCCCATACATCCGAGGCCTCGGGGCTCGATCCGTCGTACAGGGTGATGGTGAGGTCGTAGCTTCCTGTGACAGGCGCACCATCAGCGTCCAGAAGGCGCCCTTGGTGGCCTACGGCGATGGGCGTCGCGGCCGCGACTCCACACAGTCCAATCGCCGCGATGGCGACACTCCACTTTGCCGAAAACATGTTTACCCCTCCGAGCTTTGCCCGAGTGTACCCGCTGGGAGCCAGTTCCGGTGATCTCACCTATGCCGCGAACCGAAGAGCACAACAGGATGGTAGACGCTCGCAAGCCCGCCTCCCGCAACGCGTTCGCCTTGCGGCCGTTGGGAGCGCCCTCCAACCCCTGTGCCTAGATCACCACCTTACCCGCCAGTGTGTGCCTCACTCCCGGCCCGTTCTATCCAGTTTCCCGCGGTACCACCGCACTCATCGACATCCCGCTCGCCCCAAAGGCGCCGTTCGGAGCACAAACCTAAGGTAAGCTCCTGACGCGCCGGACAAAGCACGACGGACCGACCGATTCGAGCGGACACATGCTCACACGTCTGCTCGCGCTGGCAACAGCCGCACCGACCGCCATTGACCATCAAGGCCGCCTGCTCGATTGCAGGGCACGCCCGTCAATGGAACAGAGGTAGTGACCTTCTCCCTGTTCGACAGCGAGTCGAATCCGACTCCAGAGTGGACGGAGGACTACACCTTGGCACTGGTAGACGGCTACTACTCCGTCTCACTTGGCTCCACGGTCGGAAACGCCATTACCGACCTCCATCTTGACCATCCGGAGCTCTGGCTGGGCCTGTCGTCCATCTCCCTAGGCACCCTAGGGCGCAGCGCCATCGGAGCGGTTCCATACGCCCGAAACGGTGGCGGAAGCCACACTACCGTCGCAAAGACTACAGTAACCTTGTCTCGGTTTGGCGGACACATCGTTAGAGCGATGAACGAGGTGTCCCATGGGAAGAAAACGCAGAACATACACCCCCGAATACAAAGACGAAGCGGTCAAGCTGGTTGTCGAACGGGGGCTGACCATTACGAAAGCAGCCCAGGACTTGGACCTGGGGGAATCCATCCTGGGCCGATGGGTACGATTGGCAAAGCCGGAAGCGAACTCCGAGGCGCTGTCGTGGTCCGAGCGAGAGGAGCTCAAGAGGCTGCGTCGTGAGAATGAGCGGCTCCGGGAAGAGAGAGAAATCCTAAAAAAAGCCGCCTTAGATTCAAGGGGTCGCTGCACCACCTCCTGATGCACGATGGCGAGGGAATGCATGAGGACTAGAGTAGGCTTCTCGGAGAAGGAGTCGGCCACAGTTTGGCAACAGTGGAA
>JBLHSN010000358.1:0-5869 GCA_047626195.1 Myxococcota bacterium | reverse complement strand
CCAACTCCCATGCCACCTCGGTCTTTGTCGCGATGCAGTCTGCTACCCATCAGGAATGCAACATCGCATAGCTGCGGTGGGATGCCGGTTCCATTGTCCGATACCGATACATGCCATCTACCCGAATCGCGTATGGCCGTGACTTGCACAGTGACGTCCGACCGACCGGAATGTCGAATAGCATTGTCCAGGATCGGGCGAAGAACCCTCTGCAGTGCGTCTCCTCGGCATGGGAGAACCACGTCAGGGACGTTGGCGTCCAGTTGGGCTTCATTGGACGGCTCACACTCACTCCAGACCTCTCGCAGCACGTCATCCAGACGAACCGGAGCTACCTCTCCACCCGGCGCCGCACACGTGTATTCATACACCCCCTCCACCATACCCTGCATCTTGGTGGCGGAGCGTATCGCTAGGTCTAAAATACGCGTGGAATCTTCACTTTCATTGTTGAGTAGCAGCTCCAAAAGCCCGCGGATTTGCCGGGACGGCGCCTTAAAATCATGAGACAAGAGCCGTCGGGTCTCTTCGACTTGGGCGTCCCGCTGTGTCAATTGGAACTGGGTTCCAATGCCAACAACATGGGCTTGAGCTTGGACAGCGAACTGTCGCAGTAGCTGCTCTTCGACCTCGCCAAACGACATTGGCTCTCGACTCATGATGGCGAGCGTACCAAAGGGATACCCAGAGGGCCCTCTCAACGGAACCCCCGCGTACCCTCCCAATGGACCGTCGACCTCGTAGGTCGAAAAATCGCTTTCGCACGTCATGTCGGGCACGACCACAACATCGTTGTTCAAAACGACTCGTGAGCATGGAGACATCGCCCGCAACACATGGTCGACGTCCACACCAGCCCTGCTCTTAAACCAACACCGATCCGCATCCACCAGCGTGACGACGACCATTTGCGCGCCTAATACTGTTTTCACCAACCGAACTAGTGAATCAAGTGCTACATGCGCGTGTAAATCCACAGCGTACAACCTAGAAAGTTCCGCAATACGTTCAGGCTCGTTGATAGGAATGCGCGACGTCATGCCTAACGCTACAACAAGTCACTACCGATGCGCTACCCACACGCACTAATTACAGTCAGCTGCTGCTCCATTCAATATCCATTCCTCCAGATCCGCCACCTGCGAATCCGTGAGCCGGGACCGCCCGCTCGGCATCCGCGGCGGATCGGAGTCTCTCCGCATGCCCGTCACAATCCGCCACAGCTGCGACTCACTCAGGTCACCAGGGACCACATAGTTTCCGAGGTCCTCGCACACGTCCGTGATGACGACGTCGGGCATGCTGACACGATCCGCCCGCAGGTCATCCTCCGGCAACACCTGCGAGCCGGAAGGATGGCAATCCGCACACTGCACGGACAACATCTCGAGGGTACCCGCCCAGTCCGAACCAAAGGTCTGCTGTGGAACGAACAACGAGTCGTCGCATCCCATCAACAGAATCAACCCGATGTAAAATCGCACACATCCCCCACGCCGGCAAGTCTACCGCGTCCGGCCTAGGATGTGGCGGTAACCGAGATCGATGTCGGCGAACCGGTACTCTCCGTACACGCGAGTGGGAACTCTCCGATCGGTTGTGGAGCCATCACCGATCACACCATCACTGTTGTCACCCCAGCACCACAGCGTGTCGCTGGTATCGATGGCGCACGTGTTGATCTGACCGGATGAAATTTCCTTGAACCGCCGGCCACCTAGAACGGGAACGGGGGTCTGCCGTTCGGTTGTCGTGCCATCGCCGAGTTGACCGTTGCCGCCCTGAACGAACGACGTCTGGTTCGCCGACACACCATCAGGAATGAAGCTTCCGCGTCCCGCACACCACAAGGTGTTGTCAGCGCGCACGAGGCATGAAGCTCCTTGAGCGCCATGTGTGTAGCCACCACCACTAATCACGACGGGGTCGAGGTTGTCGGTAAGCTCCAATACGTAACGATTGTCCGTGGTAGTGCTGCCGTTTCCGAGCTCGCCCGTGGTTCCCCGCCCCCAGCCAACGATCACGCTGCTGGCGTCTGTGCTGGACGCATCCGCCCCAATACGCACCCAGTCCGTCCCGGTGTACATCTGCAGCTCACCGAGCGTGCTGTTGTAGATGATTTGGCCTGGAACCAAGTCGCCAAGCCCATTGCGTTCGGACGTGGTGAAGTCAGGCGAAATAGGTCCGCCGTCGCTGTTAGGGGCCGATTGCGAGGCGATGGCCATCGGCACCGCGTGTAGCTCGGTGCGTGGGAGCATCTCTGTGCCGGGTGAGCCGACCCGGACGCCAGACCAATAGGTGGTTTCCTGCCAGTCAAGAGCGCTAAGGTCGCACCCGCCATCCCCTAGGACTGTGCTGTAGTAGCCGTCTACGACAGACATCGTCTCGGTCTCAGAACACACCGCAGATCCACCAGAGGCCGCTGTGTACAGCGAAAAGGTGATGGACACATCACCGTTTACCGCGCCTCCGGCAAGGTCAAGTAACCGCCCTTACTGTGCCATCGTACCCGGTTCCGCAAGGGCCACGACCGGTACCAAAAAACCCACAAAACCAAGTACCGTACGCATCTTCTCCCCCGTTTGGCGAACAGTCTACGGCCAAACTGTCGTGCCGTGTGCGGAATCAACGTGACTTATGCTTCATCCAAGGTCACGAGTCGTTCTCCCTGGGCCACGGCATCATCCACCTTCACCCGGACAGCGGTCACAACGCCGGCGGCAGGGGCAGTGAGCGTCTGCTCGACCTTCATGCTCTCTAGCGTGACAAGAGCTTGCCCAGCCTGGACCTCGTCCCCCACATCAACATGCACCGCACGGACGGTTCCTGGTGTTGGCGCAATGCATCCATCGGCGTCGCCCAGAGCGGTCAGAGGCTCGGGTAGGCGAGGCATGCGAGACAGGACAGCCTCACCGTCCCCCCAGTGCAAGTACAGCAGGGCATCGTCAATAATCGCATCATCTACTGGGTCTCCGACGACCGGAGCCGACACGAATCGCACCGAGACCTGGCGACTGCCCACACGAACCACCGCATGACCGGCACTCACTGCAAGCACCTGAATGCGCGACGTAGTGTCTCCGATAGTGACGTCCCATCCACTACTTACCGAGATATAGCTGGCGGTAAGGGACGCTGCCCCCACTCGCCAGGTGTCCTCTTGCGTTGCTCGTCCAAACACGCGCCAAGCGGCTGGCGCGGCACCGTGGCGTGCCGACAAACTGACCGAGAGTGCTGTCGCGAGGGTTGCGGCGAGGACCGGGTCCTCAGGAGGCGGCGACGGTAGACCACTGTCACTCTCCAGCCAGCGCGTGTGCACCTGACCGGCCGCCACATCCGGGTGTGATGCCAACGCGCGCAAGAACGCCAAGTTGTTGGCCACACCGGTGACCCACGCGTTCCGAAGAGCACCGATTAAGCGCCGACGCGCATGCTCGCGGTCCCGTCCCGATGCAATGACCTTTCCGAGCAGGCTGTCGTAGTGGGGCGAGATGACGGTGCCGTCATGGGCCCATGCTTCGATACGCACGCCGTGGCTCTGTGGAAGGTCCACGCGCACCAGAGTACCGGTTGTGGGACGCCAGTCGGCCATGGGGTCTTCGGACACGAGCCGCACTTCAATAGCATGGCCTGTGAGCAGGATGTCCTCCTGCGACATGGACAGCGGCTCGCCCAATGCCACGCGAATCTGCCAGCGAACCAGGTCAATACCAGTCACTGCCTCTGTGACCGGATGCTCTACTTGAATCCGTGTATTCATCTCAATGAAGAAGGCATTGTCACCGTCGACCAGAAACTCAACGGTACCCGCACCGCTGTAGCTCACGGCTGTGGCTAGCTGAACCGACCACGCACCGAGTTGGTCACGCATGGCATCGGACAGACCCGGAGCCGGTGCTTCTTCCCACACCTTCTGCCGACGACGCTGAACACTGCACTCGCGCTCGTACAGGTGAACCGCGTTGCCGTGATTATCGGCCAGGACCTGCACTTCGATGTGACGTGCGCGCTCGACAAAGCGCTCTAGCAGTAAGCGACCGTCGGCAAAGCTCGACTCCGCCTCACGACGTGCCGCCTGCATGGCACCGTCCAGCTCGCTGACCTGATTGACCACGCGCATCCCGCGCCCGCCGCCGCCAGCAGCCGCCTTCACCAGTACCGGAAAGCCAATCTTGGTCGCCGCAGCTTCCCAGTCCACAGGCCCGTCACGTTCGTCCGCGCCCAAGAGTGTGGGTACACCCTGTTCCGCAGCCACTCGACGTGCCGAGACCTTGTCGCCCAAAGCACGCATGGCCACTGGCGACGGGCCAACCCAGGTGAGTCCAGCCTGTACAACCGACTGCGCAAACTCGGTGTTCTCAGCCAAAAATCCGTAGCCCGGGTGAATAGCTGTAGCACCGGATGCCGCTGCAGCTGCGAGAATACGGGCGCCATCGAGGTAGCTCGTGGCGGCTGGACCGGGTCCCAATCGCATGGCCATGTCCGCCTCGGAGACGTGCTGTGTAGCGGCATCAGCATCACTAAAAACGGCAATGGTCACACAGCCTTCTGCGCGAGCCGCACGAATGATGCGGCGAGCAATTTCACCGCGATTGGCAATCAGCAAACGCATCAGGTCTCCGTGTCAAAGTGGACATCCAGTTGTGGGAAGGCAATCTCGATATCGGCGGCTTTCAGGGCATGCCAGATCGCTGAGTATAGGTCGCTGCGGGTGCCCCGGTCGTTCCACGGATCCGTCGTCCAGATGTTGACTTCGAAGTCTACCGAGCTGGCTCCGAAGCCGGTCAACAGGACTCGTGGCTGCGGATTCTTCTGCCGTGGTGAGAATGTAATCGCCGTCTCGGTCAAGACCGAGAAGACCTGTTGAACATCGGACGCGTACGACACGCCAACCACACACGTTACCCGACAGCGTTTATCGAGGAAGGTAAAGTTCCGAACCGTGGATTGCGCGAGAGTGCTGTTGGGGACGATGAGGTCCTCCTCACTTCGCGAGCGGACGATAGTGCTGCGAATTCCCATGCGCTGGACGCGGACCCGGTTGCCTTCGACTTCAAGGATATCTCCAGGCTTAATCGCCCGTTCGACCAATAAGATGAGCCCGCTGACGAAGTTCTGTGCCACCCCCTGGAGCGCAAAACCAATCCCGACGGCGAAGGCCGCTCCAGCAGTGACCAGACCATTGAGGTTCACCCCCGCAGCAGACAGCGCAAAGGTCAGACCAACAGCCATGATGCCGTAGTGCACCAGCCGTTCGATGACCCCAACCGTGCCGACATCGGTGACGCGCTTGATGACATGGCTGCGAGTCAACGCACGGCGCAACAGGCGTGAGATGCCTACGGTGACAGCAAAGAAGAACAGGAAGGTCAGAATGCCGGACAGGGTGATGCTCTGACTGCCGAGCTTGAGCAATGTCGCGTTAAGGCCAAAGCTTACACCGCGCACGGTCTCGGCGAACGTCACCAATCCGAGAATCGGTGCCGTGACAATGACCAACGCTGCGACAGCGCCTAAGCGGACTGCCCACGTGATGGCGCCGGGCAGATCATCCCCAAAATGACGACGAATGCGCCACTCCGCTGCCACTACGACAAGCAGCAGCACGATGGCCGCAAACGCCACGTACACAAAGCGAATCAGCTCAATATCAAGTGCCGACACTTCAACTCCAACGCCCGTCAGTGACGGAAGGTACCCCAGGCGGTAGCACCGCGTACGGGAGCTGAGTGAACAGCGGAGAGCGCCATCGACAACACCGCGCGGGTATCGCGTGGGTCAATGACACCGTCGTCCCACAACCGGCCCGTTGCCGACCAAGCGGTGGACTCGTGGGCGACTTTACCGGACAGCATTTGCTTCATCATGG
>JBLHSN010000357.1:0-5904 GCA_047626195.1 Myxococcota bacterium | reverse complement strand
ATAGCGACCGAAGGCTAATGACCCACATACGGGCGGCTCACAGCCGTAGCCGGGGTACATACGGCCGTCCGCGCATTCACGCAGAGCTGTTGGAGCAAGGCATTGAGATTGGTGAACGCCGGGTGGGCCGCTTGATGCGTCAGGTCGGACTGGCTGGCATCCCGCGCAAACGGTTCCGAGTGACTACCCAGGCCGATGACTCCCATAAGCCCTGCGACAACCTATTAAACCGTGAATTCACGGCTGATGAGCCAAACCGCGTTTGGGTGACCGACATCACGTACATCCAGGTGGGGGCACAGTGGCTGTATCTGGCTGCCATCCTGGATTTGTTCTCGCGAAAAGTAGTCGGCTGGTCCGCCGAGACGCACTTGCGGACCGACTTGTGTCTGAACGCATTGCGCTCTGCGCTCGCTCCCCGGCAACCAGAAGCGAGGCTCATCCACCATTCTGACCGAGGATGTCAATACACGAGCGATGCCTACCAGACCGAACTCGCCAAACATGGAGTCGTGGCGTCCATGAGTCGCAAAGGCAACTGTTGGGACAACGCGGTGGCCGAGTCCTTCTTCGGCACACTCAAGACAGAGCTGGTCTACCGACGGGCGCTGCGTACTCTGGCAGAGGCTCGACAAGCCCTCAGCGACTACATTCACGGCTTCTACAACGCAGAGCGTCGGCACTCGACAAACGGTCGTGTGTCGCCCAACCAATTTGAAAAGAACGCTCGCCAGGCTCGTTGTGAGCTGGCAGGCTAAAACTCTGTCCGTCAAAGCGGTGCAAGGTCATTCTCCAACCTTGAATCGCCGGGACTCCTCGCCGCCTTCGCCGGAGTTGCTGCGGCCGCCAATGCGGTTCATGGCAATCGCTAAGGTCTCGTGCGCCTGAGCGCTGATGGACCCGAAAGACATGGCTCCAGTACAGAATCGGGTGACGATTTCGGTCCACGGCTCCACCTCGTCTAGACGAACGGGCCTTGCTGGCGCGAACTCCAACAAGTCGCGCAGGCGGGTGTACCCGTCGCCTGGAGCTTCAACCAAGTCTGTGAATCGGCGCCAAGCAACCGCATCATCGCCTCGTACGGCCTGTTGCACAGCGGAGATGGTCGCCGGGTTCCATACGTGCCGCTCACCGCGACGCCGCCACCAGTAGCGCCCACCGTCCACGAGGCGGTCGGGGTTGAGAGCGGTGTCTACGTCGAATCCACGCCGTGCGCTGCTCGTCTCTTCCCTGGCCGGACCCCGTCGTGGTGAACGACACTAGCGGGGACTCCTCTGTTGGAAGCGCTGCTGAAGCGTCGAACCAGTCTTTGATACTGCGATAGAGCGTTGGCTGATTGTCCTTCACGGTGCCGACGCAGTCGGCTCGACCTTCGCGAATCGCCGCTGTGATTTTCCTCTGGCAACTCATGGCATCGATGGTCACCACTGCTCCTACCCGCTTCAATCTCGGCAATAGCAACGAGATGGCCGTAATCTCGTTCGACTTTTCTGCGGTCCTGAGTTGTCCAAGGCGAGTGCCCTGATTCGCGGACCACGCGCTCCCCATATGAATGGCAGCCCGGTCACTGGCTGGGGCAAAGCTACGACGGAGTGTCTCACCATCGACGGCTACGACGCTGCCCGCCACCGTTTAGCGAGCCCCTCTGTCCACATGACGAACATGGTCTGGAACTCTATTCGGAAGGTCAATGAGCGTCTCCAGCCACTCCGGTTTCGCCGTCGCCTAGCGCTCGATATTCACCCAGTTGTCCGCACTGGAGAAAATCGCACACGCCGTAATAAATAATATTGAAGGCAGTAAATGGAGTTAATTATTTTCAGAACTCGGGTCTGTAAGTAGGGACAACGAAGCCACAAGAGAAGAGTCTACAGAAGGAACTGGGGACGACCGGCTGCGGCGGGACATGGGGAACTCCGAAGTGATCCCGTCAGGTCACACGTCCACGATCACCATACAACCACTGTTCTTCATGCGAACGCCCTGGGCGCCCATAAGAGGCGGCGGAACGGCTTGGTCGGTGCTGCCCGGGCGCTCCTCTGTGCCAGGCAGGTGCTCACCTGTGTCGGTGGAGTGGCTGCTGGTGCCTCGCTTTCGGCAACGGTACCTTCGGGGTCCCTGTCGGGGCCGCCTTGTTTGGAACTCTGGTTTCCTGTCCCAGTCTCACCAGCGGCCTCTCCCTCTTGAGCCTCTCCTTGACCCCCGTCTTGGCCCTCCTGAGTCTCGACTCCTTCGCCTTGGTCCCCTTGTCCGTCGGCACCGATTCGCTGGGTGAGCCCGGCGATGTCCAGCTCCGAGACCCACAGAGCCTCTTCGTAGCTGTCAAGGGTCCCCTTGACGATCTCGTGATCCTCTGCAGACTGCTGTTTAGGGATCTGCGTGAACTCCGTCGGCACAGTGTGGAAAACGGCCCCTTGAATCGCTTGCGCCCTCGAAGACGACACTTAGGGTAGTCTCTACAACATGCGTTCTGCCTTTTTCATCGCGGCCTGCCTGGGTACGACCTCCGCTCACGCGGTGTCGCTGTCGCTCCAGGCGACGGACCACCCATACGACGGAATCACCATCGAGCAGTATCGGGCGTCCAACCCAAGTACTGACGTATGGGTGGCCCGGATCGACCTATGTGAGGCGGGAGTACATGTGGACGCTACCGCCACCACCAACGTGCTACGCAGCGCGTCGAGTTGGGGGCAGAATGTCGGAGCACAGCTCGCGACCAACGGCGACTTCTACGGTACTGGGCCGCTGCGCGTGTATGGAGAGGCAGTCGGGAGTGGGGTCAGCTGGCCCATCCTCCAAACGGGCGGTCACAGCAGCTACTCAAGTGCGTGGTACTATGAGGACTACGGCTGGATCGCGTTTGGGCATGACCGTGTTGACTACACACACACAAAGTGGGTGAAGAACAATGCTGCCGTGTTTGGCGGCGACCTCGGCGGCTATCGGCCGGGTGCCATCGCGCCAGATCCGCGCCCCGGCACCCTGGCGCTGGTGAGCGGCTTCCCCGAGCTCGTAGTCGAGGGGCAGGTCGTTACGTGCAGCAGCCCAACGGCGAACACCTGCTTTCCGGACCGTACGGACATGCGCGCCAGGCACCCGCGAACCGCGATGGGTCTCACCCAAGACCGGTCGCAGTTGATTTTGGTCGCGGTAGACGGGCGAACGGGGACAAACACCGGGATGTACGGGTCGGAGCTGGCGAGTACTCTGGGGCAACTCGGTGCATACGTGGCGTTCAACCTGGATGGAGGCGGCTCAACTCAGATGTGGGTGCAGGGCGACGGAACCGTGAACAACGCTACTGGGAACAATGGCGGGAGCCTGCGCGGCGTCGCCAATCACTGGGGTGTGTTCTCCGATGCCACCGGGTGGCCGAACCGCGCTGGGCATTGCCAGAGCGCGCCAGCCTGCGAGTTGATTTCGCCAAGCGGTGGCTTCATCGATCGTTCCAGCGCGTGCTTCCGCAAGTTCGGCGACGATCGGTGGTGGCGCGAGGAGTCGGCGGGTCAGGGCGGCGACCTGTTCTGGACCAACGCCTTCCAGAGCGACGAACCGTCAAACTGGGCGTGGTGGCGGACCGAGCTTGAGGAGGCAGGGGAGTACCGGGTGGAGGCGAGCGCCGTTTCGGCCTTTGGGGTTTACGACGCGGTTCGCTACACGGTCGTCGTTCGCGGCACCCCGTACGATGTGTCGGTCGACCAAGGCGCGTCGACAGGCTGGGTGGACCTCGGAACGTATGACTTCAACACCGGTAGAGACCAGTACGTCGCCGTGTTCGACAACTACGACGAACCGGTGCCGTCCAACCAGCACATCGTCGTGGACCGGCTGCGCTTGACTCGGGTGGGAGCGTGGTGCGGCAACGACGTGTGCGATGGGGCCGAACACCACTCGGTGTGTCCACTCGACTGCGACGTCGAGCCGGACACCGACATCGAGCCGGACACCGACGCGGACACCGAGCCAGACGCGGACACCGAGCCAGACGCGGACACCGAGCCAGACGCGGACATGGACGCGGACACCGACATGGACCTCGATTCGGATCCGGACAGCGAACCGGGAGACGATCTTGGCCAACCCTCGCCTGCGGGCTGTGCTTGCGACGGCTCGGGCGGTGGGTCGGTCGGGTGGCTGTGGCCTGTCCTATGGGTCTTCTCGCGTCGTCTGCGCAGGCGGAGCGGCGTCCCTGGTCTGCGCGCGGGTTCCGCGTGGGTGACCGAATCGCCGAACGGTCTATACGTTGGTGGCCTCTAGGAAGGTTCGTGTGTGGCGTCATCTGGTTTGTTTAGGACTCGCCCTCATCGGTTTAGGGGCGCCGGCGTGCGGGGATGAGGACATCGACGACACCGACGGGTCTGTGGACACGGGCACCAATATCGACTCGGATACCGACTTGGGCAGTGACACCGATGATTCAGGCACGTCGGGCGCACTCCTCCGCTACGTGACCCGTCCTCCCATCGCCCACCATAGTCTCTCGCGCGCCTAGGACAGACGCATCCGCGTACAGCTGAAGACGCCATGGAGAGACGAGACCCGCGCGCTGCTGCTCGGTGAGCGCGACGTCATCCCGCGACTGGCTGCGCTCATTCCCAATCCGAGGGTCCACCTTGTCACCTATCCATACGGTCCTGGGTCTGGAGGCGGCACTTCGCGCTCGCGTCGTCCGTCCCACAGACCCCAGCGACAGACCCCACACCGCATGCCCTGCGCCACACGAGCACTGGATTCCGTGGGGGACCGTGCTGCTACGGGTTTTCGGTGTTGACCGGCTGCGCTGCCCACGCTGCAGTGGCGAGTTCGTCCTGCGCGCATTCATCCGGGGTACAGCCCGGATAGGATCCAGGGTTCGCGCCCCGCCCCTTCTGTTTGAGCGCCAGCCCGGATGCTCCTGATGGACAGCTTCGCCTCACGCTCGGCGCTCTCCAACTGGCACAGGGTACGGACGCGTTTTTCGTCGTCTGTCGACTTCAGCCAGACGCAGGCCGCCGCCTCTCGACATGTTGGCCTTGGCCCACCGGACGGCGGGTGCTGGGAGGTGTTCTGCAAGAGTAGAAAACGGCTCCTTGAATCCCTTGCACCCTCACGGGTTGGGGGGCTGTGGCGCACCTAGGTGAAAGACCACTGGGTACATTGCCCTGTTGACCTCTGCGTTCTCTAGGGCCAGACTGTACGCTACCCGGTGGGGAACCAAGGTTGTCGAACCTGTTGGGACGGTCAACTCAATGGCGCCGTCGTTGAGGGTCTAGGTTCCGTGGTCGAGTTCCAAGTCGCCTATGCCTCCGGTTGAAATGGCGTCCGGCGTTGCAAAAGACAGGCCCCGCGGAATGGTGGCGTAGGCGTCGGTCCCGTTCGGATGGTGGGCGAGCACTGCGCGAATGCCTTCGCTTGTTGTTCGTTCAGCCTCCCATACCGCCCGCCACTTGCGCCCAACGTCCGTCGACCAGATGGCTTGGAGCTCCGGTGCGGTCTCGACAACACGCATAGCCAGGGCAGGGTCCTCAACCATTCTGGTGTTGAGATGGCTGAGCGCCGGGTAGGTGGCGCTTTGGTAGTCGCACGCGCTCATCCAAGAGGTGCGGCGGGGGGTGGCGCCATGAAACACGGGTGGTACGGGTGGAAAGGGGGGGTCGATGAAGATGGCGGATGCGTCGATGGTGACGTCAAACAGCGCATCGGCCTCGGTGAGGTGGGCTTGACCATCGTCAAAGGTGAAGGTTCGGTAGCGGCTGCCCGAGTTTCCTGAGTTGATGGTTTGGTAGTTCCAAACAGTAATGCGTTGCTGTTCTGAACGGCTTGTTGTCGTGAGATGGTAGCCATACAGTGCCTCATCTCCGCTGAGCTCCGGGAGGGTGAGCATGTATGCGTAGATGGGGCCCGGTGTGACGCGTTCAAAGG
>JBLHSN010000356.1:0-5906 GCA_047626195.1 Myxococcota bacterium | reverse complement strand
GACAAGGAGACTGGAATCTTCGTTGTTGCGGATGGAATGGGAGGGCATGCCGCAGGCGAAGTCGCTTCTCAGATGGCCGTGGAAGCTATTCACAGCATCCTGGTCGGCCGCGAAGACCCCGACGAGACGCGACTAGTGCGCGACGTCGAGGAGATCGACGAATCAGACCGCTTGCGCGAGCGCTTGCGCTACGCCATGAATCAGGCGTCCATTTCGATTCGTCGAGAATCCGAGAGCCGTCCGGAAACACGCGGCATGGGAACGACAGTGGTTGTTCTCGTGGTTGAGGGGGAGCATGCGCACCTGGCGCATGTGGGTGACTCGCGTGCGTATCTGTACCGAAATGGTCGTCTTGTGCGCCTGACTCGCGACCACAGTGTGGTGCAACAGGAGATTGACGCAGGTCGTCTGACGCCTGAACTGGCGCGCCTCGTGTCGCGTCGTCATGTACTCACCCAGTCGGTCGGTTTTCATGGACCCGTCGAGCCGGACACCACCACGCGCATCTTGGAGCCCGGTGACCTGTTCATCTTATGTTCGGATGGATTGACGGACCCGCTCGATGACTCGGCTATTTCGGGTATTATCGCCAATACCGCCTTCGAGCTTCTCGCCGATAAGCTCACCGAAGAGGCACTCAAGGCTGGTGGCGAAGACAACGTCACGGTGATGGTCGTCAGCGTTCAGTGACCCTGCGCGTTGATGTCAGTGATATACATGCTCTGATTGCCCTGGTGTGCGGCGCATTTTCGTTGCTGTTCACCCTGGGTTGTCTCGTCGGATTCATCAACGACAAAGACATCGTCATGGCCATCGCCATGAGTGGGACCATTGCCGTGAGCTTGTGGTGTGGTCTGTTCGCCTTGGTGCTTCGCGGGACGCTGGTCACCCGAGTGGCGGCGGTGTTGGGCTTGGTCGGCGCCGGGCTGGCGGTCGTCGTCGGGGGTTGTGCCGCGGCGTTTCACTGGGCGTGAGCCGTTGGCTACTCGTCTGACGGCAGAGCAGCTCGTGCGTCATCGAGAGGACGTGGAAACTAGCGCAGGTCGGCGTGTGTCACCTCCGGCAGGTTGCGGCAGAGAGAGGCGATATCCTGGCGTATGGCTTGCTCATCCGGCCTACAGTCCCGGCTACAGGGGGTTCGACATCAACGTGGAGGTCCACCCCTGTATGCTGGCGGCTGGACCCGACGGTTGTGGGCGGACAGCTACAGCGTGTACGACGAGAATTGGCCGGGGTTTGTTCGTCGGTCAAGCTGCGGTACCCAGCTTTGGTCCTGCTTCGTTGCATGGAAGTGGCCCGACCGTACGCCATCGCCATTGTGAAGGACGATGCCGCTGTCGCGAATACCGACCGCGACATCCATCTCGGCCCCGCTGGACAGCATGATGCGAAGGTCGACGCTCTGGGTGTATTTGACGTCTTGGTAGCGGACTTTCAAGGCGAACTGTCCCATGGTGGGCCGGTCGTTATTGTCCGATCGGACAGGACACGATGCCCGCGACATAGACGGAGTCTGGGGTGAGCTCGCCGGTGGGGTCTTCCGCGTAGACCCAAGAGCCGTGGATGCTCGATTTACGGTCTATCGGGGGCTCGATTGGAGTGGTTTGAGATGGCGAGCGGATCCCGCAGGCGGTGAACATCAGACTCCCGGCTAGGGTGAAAGCGAATGGATGCCTGGTGCAGCTCACGAGTCTAGGCTTGTTAGCCCATCGCTTAGTTGTCTTTGTTCGAGTCCGGAAAGCGCGAACATCCGGTGAGGTGGTGCGTGTACCCACCTGTGACGACTGGGAGAAGACGGGCCTGGCAAAATTCTGGTGTTGCGCGAATCGGCGTTGCTTTGCAGCTCGATGGGACGGTGGGGCTGTTCTGGGCGTGCACAGGCGGTAGCCAGCCCAACGGGTCACGGAGTGCGTCGTGTGGAGGCGCTGGGCTCGCAGCGAGTCTACGAAGAGAACGGTGGCGATGGCCACGGTGCATGATGGTCCGCATTGGCTATCCGAGAGGTAAAATGCGGTTCCTTATACGCTCAACACGGTGGTCGACTGCCAGCAGGTCGCCTGTGTGGATGATGGGGCTGGGCATGGGGAATTTCGCCACGCCTGAGGCTTGAATATGCCTGAATCCTCTTCGATCGAACGCGCCGTCGGTGCGGCCCGTGCAGACCTCTACGACGACCCATTTGCGTCCATCCACGCCATCAAGGAACTCATCCACTTGATGGACCGAGTTCAGCTCGGTCAGCTGCCACCGACGGCGCACATCTTGGGAGTTGGCGCGGGAACGGGTGCCGAAGCGCGCTTTCTTGCTCCGGTGGGTTTCTGCTCAACGCCGACCTCAGCGCCGACGTGGAAGACCCGGCATTCGACTCTGTGATGGATCGATGGATGGGTATGCTTGAACAAGCCGGTCCGATTGACCGAGACGCCTACCGAGGTGTGTTTGGGCGTGTGGTTGCGGCACACAGACCCGCCGAGGTTCAGAACATGAGCGTCGCGGCCGGGTTTCCAGACGCGGCTGTGTGCGTGCAGATAGCTGCCGTCCGAGGATGGCTCGCACGTCGCGCCTGAGCGCTACGGCAACACTACATCCACATCCACAAACGCGTCCGTTGCCAGCGACCGGGTCAGCTCGACCAGCGAGCGGTTGTACTCGGGTCTAGCGAACCACCGGGGGTCGTCGTCTTCGGTGATTTCGCGGAAGACATTGACGGTGAAGGACGCGTCGTCTCCGCTCACGGTGTAGGCGAACACGGGCTCCATCTCGACGTCCAGTGTGGCCTCGTCTAGATAGGCTTGTGCGCGCACGGCGAGCAGCTTGCGCATCCACGACTTGGTGGTCTCCACGGCCTCTTCTGGGGTGCCTTGCAGCGCGTAGTAGTCGGCTCCGCGGTCGTCGCGGTTCTCGTGGGTCCACACGGCGCGTCGGCCGTTGGCGTTGACGTCGATCTGCACGATGGAGGCGGACTCGAAGGGCTGCACGGTGCGCTCGACTAGGCGGGTCTTGGCGTACTGGAGAGGACGCAAGGAGCCGTCGTCTACTAGGAAGACGCGGTCTCCGGTGCCGACGTAGCGGTCTTTGGCGCCGAAGGTCTCGCCGCCGACGTTGAACACGGTTGGCTGGCCGCTGAGGCTGACGGTGAGCGTGGCCTTAGGGGTGTCTAGACCGAAGGCTGCGGTGCTGGCGCCTTCAGAGAGGTCGCGCAGCGCGTACAGGGGCGAGAAACTGTCCCACAGCTCGACAGCTTGGGAGTTGCCCTTGAACGAGCGTGTGACGGTCTCGGTGGGGACCTCTGGCACCGGCTCTGTGTCTGTGTCGACATCGCTGTCTGCGTCGCTGTCCGCCTCGCTATCGGCGTCAGCGGTGGCCTCGCTGTCGTCGTCTCCATCGACGGCGGGCATGGGGGCGGTGATAGCCAGGGCGATTTCTTCGGTGATGGTCACCCAGAAGTAGTCGCCCTTCGCATCTGTCTTCTGTTCAATACGGACGGTGCCTTCGTCGTCGGCCCAGCTGACTGAGTCTAGGCTGTCGCCGGGGGTGGAGAACATGGCGACTTCCGCATCATCTCGGACTTCGCTGGTGTCGGTGTAGACGGACCATGCCAGAGCTAATGACGCTAGCAGTCCGACTCCGAGTACGCTTACTTGCTTCATGACTTCCTCCGACGCACGTTCACAAGGAGGGTTCCAAGTGCCAAGATAAGCAGCGGAACCCCTAGGATGGTGCCCCAGAACCAGGCGATGTCGTCGTCTCGGGTGTGGCGGATTTCGACGTCTTCTTCGCGTTCCGTCTCGCCGATGAGTTGGTCTTCGCCGACCAGCCATGTGGCGACATCAGCGGCAAAGTCCACGTTGGCCTGCATGTTGTCGTAGGCGAGCTCACTGAACACCGCGACATCTCCGATGACCACTGCGCGGAAGCCTTCTTCGCGTTCGACAGCGACTGCGAGGTCGAACACTTGGGTCGGCTCGTCGGCGTCTGGCTGGCGGTTGTTGTTGCTGTCTTCCCACGAGTCTGGGTAGCTGCGAATGAGCGTTGTGATGTCGTCTTCTGCGGTTGGCGACTGCTTGAGCGCCAACGCGGTGGGCAGGGCCAGCGGGTTGCGAGCCGAGTTGCGCGACACCGTAGAGGTGGCCGGGTGTGTGCCGTAGCGGTTGGTGGCAACCAGAATGCGGTCGGCGATTCCACCGGTGTACACAATGTGAGCAGACTCGTTGGCGACTGGGAACGTACCGGCCTCGAGACCCAAGTACTCCATGACGCGCGGGACCTGCGCGGCACCCGGGTCCAGGAGCAACAGAATCGCTCCGCCTGCGTCGAGGTAGCGAATCAGCGTGTTCTCTTCCTCTTCGAACAGCGGAATCATTGGCGCTGCAATGACCACCAGAGCGGCGTCATCGGGCACGGCGACCGCAGAGCCTTCCGTGACTCCAAGGGTCTCTACGCGGAAGTTGAGGTCTTCGAGGTCGCGCTTGAACTTGGACAGCTTGCGGGCGGGATTGTCGCGCTCGCGCCAGCTGGCTTCACCGTGACCGCTCAAGAAGTAGGCGACTTGGGCGTCGCTCGTGAGCTTGAGAAGGTGCTTGGTGACCGTTGCATCGAGCTTGGCGAGCTTGCGTTTGGCGCGATTGAAGTCCGTACCAATCTGAAACTTCTGCTGGGACTCTGCGGTGGACAGAACCACCCAGCCGTTGTCGCGGATGCTGTGTTCTTCGGCCAGGTCTGGGCGAACCGCGTTGTCGACAACCTGAACGGTCATCAAGCCGTTGGACGCGCCAGCGAGCGTAGCGAAGTACGGCTCAACCCGAGCACGAACTTCGCTGCCGCCGCTGAAGTACAGCGTGGCGGTCACAGGCTCGGACAAGCTGCGAGCGACACCTAGGGTGCGGCTGCCAACGCCTGTCACGCGGAAGTAGCTGTAGTCAGCCTCCGTGGAGAACTTATCGGCGTTGGCGACGTAGTTGAGCGGGAACAGCAACGCGAGGGCGAAGGCGGTGGCCAGACCGGACCGCAGAGCGCGTCCGGGTGCGGCCTTGGGGACCATCACCGGGTTCTCGGACAGAATCATGTCGAGGAATACTGTGGGTACCAGGCCACTGATCATCACGAGCGGAACGAGGGCTTGAGAGGCGACGATCCAGTGGGTCAGGGAGTCGTCTACCAAGCCCAGAGCCTCTGTGGCAAACGGCGTGCTGAGGGCGTAGAAGACCAAGGATGCAGCGGTGACGGTGGCGGTGAGGATGCCGTAGCGCTGGGCTTGCTTGCGGGACGCATTGTCTTCGGAGAGCAGGCCTTGAACGCGCATACCGAGCGACGCGATGAGAACGATGAGTCCCACTCCCGTCAGAATCCAGCGCAGGCTGCCGTCTCCGAACAAGCGCTCGCCGACGAAGACGAATCCGAGTCCGGCAACCAGCGGCAGGGTGGCTGAGAACCGACGGGTGAAGAGGAGTGCTGCACCCAAGACCACCGACATCAGCATGGCCGGAATGCGTGACGCACTCTCGGCCTCCGCCGGGTTGTTTACAGCGTCAGTGGCAGCGTCGACGGCGGCATCGATGGCCGGGTCTTGGCCCATGGCTGCGAAAGCGATGCCCAAGGCCAAGAAGGGGAGGGAACGTTTGAGCCAGATCATCGGAATCGCCTCCCTTCCAGAATTCGGGTTGTGAGGAACAAGGCCCCGAAGATGACGGATGCGAAGAACACCAACTCGCGGGTTGGCATGCGCCCTTCGATGAACGGCATGAAGTTGTTGTTGTACATGCCGAAGCGCTCAACAATGTCGACGAATGGGGGCTCGACCATGCTGCTTAGATTGAATCCGAGCAGGAACATGCCGGCGACGACCGCACCCAGCAGGGCGGCCGCGACCTGACTCTTCGTGAGTGAGCTGGTGAACACTCCAAGAG